>NZ_KB905110.1:0-170264 GCF_000377825.1 Thioalkalivibrio sp. AKL9
TAGGTCGCTTCCGAGACCCCGATCTCCCGACAGACGTCCTTCACCTTCCGGCCGCCTTCGACCTGCTTCAGCGTCTGAACAATCTGGCTTTCCGTAAACCGACTCTTGCGCATCTCGGCCTCCTTTGGCTCTAGTGTGCCCGGAGACCTCCAGTTTTCAATGGACCGAATTTACGGGAAGGCGACACGAGCACATTCAATCGGCCATGGACGAGCCCCTGGGCGCCGAGTTCGGCGGGATCATACCGTCTTGTAGCATTGGCGTGGCCTGCTATCCCGCTGACGGAGAGGACGCCGATACCTTGCTGAGCCGTGCGGATGGCGAAATGTACCGGGTGAAGCGGAAAAGGGGAGAAGTAAGGGGGGCGGACCTCGGTAACGTGCGGAATAACCGAACGAAACCGGTCTAGGAAGGCCGCGATTCGAGCTTAAAGCGGTCATTTCGGCCATCAAATGGCACTTCCAGGGAGGGAAGTCATGCGGCGGGCGAATCGCCATCGTCTGCCGGGAAGCGCGTGAACCGCCCCGGGTTTCCCGGAGACTCGTTGGTTTGGGTCACGCCACCTGGTGAGCTATGGGCTCAGAGTTCTCCTTTTGCCTCTGGAAGTTTCCGGCGGAAGGCAAAAGGCAAGGTTTGACCCCGGCGTTTTTCCGCGGATGGAGTGGAACAGCGGCTTCTGCAGGGCGGCTTCTCGATCGATGGTTGGGTACAAACCCTTGCGCGGCCGCTTGCCGGGATGCGGGGTATCGAACCGTTGCGGCCGGGAGACGGTGAATGCGCATTCGTCGTCGAGGCGGCGACCCGGAACGTCCATCGCAGGCGGGCGAGAAAAGGACACCCATGATCTCGTTGCGGCAAACTCGGGAGCATTTCCTTTCCCTCGAGGACTCCATGACCCGAACACTGTTGCTGATCGTCATCTTCTACACGCCGTCGGTATGGGCGGAGCCGCCGGAGCCGATGGTGCCCGCCGACTATTACGACTTCGTGTTCGCGACCGAGACGAGGCTTTCGCCGGATGCTGGCCATGTCGTCTTCGTGCGCAGTCGCGTGGACGATGAACGCCGCAATCGGGAATCGAGCATCTGGATGGTGCCGGCTGATGGCTCGGAATCGGCAAGCCAGTTCACCCAGGGTGAGTCCGATCGTCATCCCCGTTTTTCTCCCGATGGGCGGCAAGTGGCCTTCTTGAGGACCGTCGACGAGGACGCCCAGATTCATCTGATACCCATTGACGGTGGTGAAGCCCATGCCATCACCGAGATTGAACAGGGCAATCTTTCTCACTTTGCCTGGCTGCCTGATGGTCAACACCTGATCGTTACCCTGACCATCGACCCGGCCGTCGAGGATCCCGCGCAGGAGGAGCAGGGGGATGACGCACCGCAGGCGGATGTGAAGGTCTATTCGCGGCCGCTCAGCCGTCGTGAGTCGCAGGGTTGGCTGGATGAGAGCCGCCGCACCTTGTGGTTGCTGGATTCGGCAAGCGGCGAACTCGAGCGTTTGGCAGGGGACGCCGAGTGGAACCACAACAACCCGACGGTTTCGCCCGATGGCCGCTTCCTGGCGTTCAATGTCGACCGCAGCGGCCGCGAGTACGACGGCAGCTTCAATCAGGACATCTACCTGCTCGATCTCGAAAGCCGTGAGGAACGCAAGCTGTCCGCGCCCGATGGGCGTGTCACCGACCCACTGTTCTCGCCCGACGGGCGCCAGGTCGCCTTTCTCTATCAGTCCGACCGTTATCGTCCCGTGGAACTGCACCGCATCGGGATCGACAACGACGACCACAAGGTACTGCACGATGGCATGGACTTCTCCGTTACGCAGGCCTGGTGGCCCGAGGGGTTCGATCGCCCCCTGGTATTGGCGGACTTCCGCGGCAGCCGTCCACTGATTCGCTTGCACCCCGATGGTGACAGCGAGGTGGTCCTCGGTGATGAAGCCGCTCTCAGCGATATCGACTTTGCCGCCGACGGCGAGTCCCTGGCCTTGCTGGTCGAAGACGAAACCCGGATGCCGGAGGTGCACGTCGCCGACAGTGACGGGTTCGAGTCGCGACGCCTGACGGGCTTCAACGACACTCTGTTGGAATCACGTTACCGGACCGAGCTCGAACGCTTCAGCTACGAGGTCGAGGATGGCCGCGCGGTGGATGCGTTCCTGCTACGGCCCAAAGGGTTCGACGCCGGCGATGACTGGCCGCTGGTGTTGAACATTCGTGGCGGTCCGGCGCATATGTGGGGCCATCGCTGGTTCCACGAGTTTCAGATGATCGCGGGCGCGGGCTACGCGATGCTGTTCACCAACTATCGGGGTTCGACCGGCTACGGTTACGAGTTCCAGGCCTCGGTGTACCAGGACTACGGTGGGGTGGACTACCGCGACAACATGCAGGCCCTGGACGCGGCGTTGGAGCGCTACGACTGGATCGACGAGGAGCGCCAGTTTCTGACCGGTGGCAGCCATGGCGGCTTTCTGACCAACTGGATCACCACGCAGACCGATCGCTTCCGCGCGGCGGTCACCCAGCGCAGTGTCTCCAACTGGATCTCTGAGGCCGGCACCCAGGACTACGTGCCGACAAGGATGAATGCCGAGTTTGGCGGCACGATCTGGACGAACTACGACTATTACTGGGGACGCTCACCGCTCAAGTACGCCGACCAGGTGAGTACGCCGACGCTGATCATCCACTCTACCGATGACCGGGTGACCCCGATCGGACAGGGCCAGGAGTGGTTCTACGCGCTGCTTAATAACGACGTAGAGAGCGAGCTGGCGGTATTCGATGGCGAAGGCCACAACCTGTCCCGGGACGGCACTCCGGTGAATCTGGTCAAACGCCTGGAACTCATCCTCGAGTGGTTTGAGAGCCATAAACCGTGATCCGCAGAGCGAGGCATTGATTGCGAGGCTGGGCATAACGGGGTCGGACCTCGGTAACCTACGGAAAAACAGCGGTAAACCGGTCTAGAAAGGGCGCGATTCGAGCTTAAAGCGGTCATTTCGGCCATCAAATGGGCGTTCCAGGGAGGGAAGCCATGCCACGGGCGAATCGCCATCATCTGCCGGGCCATGTCTGGCACGTTACCCATCGTTGTCACAAGCAAGAGTTTCTGCTGAAGTTCGCCCGCGACCGGAGGCTCTGGCGCTACTGGCTGTACCAGGCGCGTCAGCGTTACGGACTCTGTGTGCTCAACTACATAGTGACCTCCAACCATGTACACCTGCTGATGCGCGATGGGGGCGGAGGCGAGATTGCGCGTTCCATGCAGTTGATGGCGGGCCGGGTTGGCCAGTCATACAACCGGCGGAAGGCGCGCAAGGGCGCTTTCTGGGAAGACCGCTACCATGCCACTGCCGTGCAGACCGGGGCCCACCTCGCGCGCTGCCTGGTGTACATCGACTTGAACATGGTCCGGGCTGGGGTGGTGAAGCATCCATCGGAGTGGGAAGCCAGCGGATATCGGGAGATCCAGGCACCACCGGACCGTTACCGAGTCATTGATGAGCAGGCCCTGCTGGATACGCTGGAGATCGGTTCCGTAGCTGAGCTGAGAGAGTGTCATCGTTTGTGGGTGGAGGAGGCGCTGGCCTCGGATCGCGCCAGTCGGGATGAGTGGTGGACGACGGCCGTAGCGGTAGGGGACCGGTCGTATGTGGACGAAGTGCACCGGGCGTTGGGGGTGCGGTCGCCGGGGCGCCACGTTGAACAGACGGGGGATACCGCATGGGTGCGCGACGATGGGGCGAGTTATGGGGTTGATCAACGGTTTTGACGGCGAAATGGGGCGCATAAGCCTCTAGAAAGGGCGGTTGGCGCGATATAAATCCATGAAGTCAGTAGGTTGTCGTGGTCCGACCCCGTCGCCGCCGATATAACGCCATGAAGTCAGTAGGTTGTCGTGGTCCGACCCCGTCGCGGAACGGTTGCTGGCCATCGCGCACTGGGAATCGAAGGATCAGCGCGATGCGATGGAGGCGCACCAGTCGGACGAGGTGCGCCGCATCATTGCAGAGCAGGTGGCGTGTGTGGATGTGCGGGTCATTGGCGAGTTCGCGGACGCCGAATGGCGCGTCGACCCACCCGGAAAGGACGACACGAGTATTCGCTGACGCTTCGGTCGTGGGGATGCCTCAGGTCTGGGCCCGATGGAGATCGGTCGGGATGCCCGGTAACCCATGTGGGAAGAGGACACCCGTGATTTGTTGTTCCGCCAGGTCATCAAGGCGCGGGGGCCTTGAGGACCTGGCACCCCCGTCAGTCCGGCCAGAACGGGGATTGTGAAACTCGAGATGCCCCTCTGTGTTCTATGCTCCCAGATTCGAGGGGATGACAGAGACGGCGAATCATGCCTCGATACAGTGATGGACGCCGCGAGGCGCTGCTGGCGAAGCTGCCGTGCCGCCGCCTCACGGCCTGACGGGGCGAGCAGGCTCTGGTACGGGAGATTTCAGGATGAGCGCGCAAACCATCGGGGAACTGCTGTCTTCCCGTTCCGTTCGCGAGGACCAGGACGCGGTCGTCTCCATGAGCCGCGATGGCTCCGATGCCCTCTCGCGGGGGGAACTGCTCGAACGGGCGGGGCGCCTGGCGGCCGGGCTGCAGCAGGCCGGAGTCGAGCAGGGCGACCGGGTCCTTATCCTGGCTCCCAACAGCGCCGAGTGGGTAGTGTCGGCTCTGGGCGTGATGAATGCCGGTGCGGTCCTGGTGCCCCTGGATACCCAGATGCCGCGCGAGGACCTGGACCACGCGATTTCGGATTCCGCACCGCGGTTCATCTTCACCACCACGAAGCTCAGGGACCGGCTCCCCGAGGCCCTCGGCGAGGTACGCACCTACCTGTTCGATGCGGACGCCGATGCTGCGGATTCCTGGGAGGGGCTTCTTGCGAAGGAGCCGGCAGACCCGGTGGCGCGCCCGGATGATATCGCGGCGATCTTCTATACCTCTGGTACTACGGGGCCGCCGAAGGGCGTACCGCTGACGCATGCCAACCTGAGCAGCAACGTGGAGGCGTTGTGCGACCAGGAGCTCGCGGACGATCGCGATCGGGTGCTGGTGCCCCTGCCGTTTCACCACGTGTATCCATTTACCGTGGGCATCCTGATTCCGCTGACCCTGGGCGCGACGATCATCGTGCCGTTCTCGCTAGTGGGTCCGCAGATCGTGCGCGCGCTTCGCGAGGGCGAGGCCACGGTGATGCTTGGGGTGCCGCGGTTGTACGAGGCCGTGTGGCAGGCCCTGGAAGATCGGGTCGCGGGGCGCGGCGGGCTGGCGGCGTTCGTGTTCCGGCGGATCATCGGTGTCTCCAGGCTGGCGCGCCGCCGGCTCGGTCTCAACCTCGGCCGGAGGCTGCTGAAGGGCCTGCACAGTCGCCTGGCCCCGCGCCTGCGGCTGGTCGTCGCTGGCGGGTCGGCGCTCGATCCGGAGCTGGCGCGCAACCTGCAGGCGCTGGGCTGGGACGTGGCGACCGGCTACGGCCTCAGCGAGACCTCCCCGATCCTGACCTACAACCCGCCGGATCGGCTCAAGATCGAGGCCGCCGGTCTGCCGTTGCCCGGGGTCGAGCTCAAGATCGACGATTCGCAGTCTGGCGACGGGCGTGGCGAGGTGATGGCGCGCGGGCCGAACGTGTTCTCCGGCTACCTGAACCTGCCGGACAAGACCAAGGAAGCCCTGGACGAAGACGGCTGGTACCGCACCGGCGATACCGGCGAGATCGACGATGACGGTTATCTGCACCTGCACGGGCGGGAATCTTCGATGATCGTCCTCTCGGGTGGCGAGAACGTTGACCCGGAACGGGTGGAAGATGCGTTGAAGATGATCGACGACGTACGCGAGGCCGGGGTTCTGGCGCACGAAGATCGCCTGGCCGCTGTCGTTGTGCCCGAATCGGGTCTGCTGCGCGAGGTGACCGGCGACGATCTCGAGAAGCGCCTGAAGGAGGCGGTGAACCGGGCGGCGAAGGAACTGCCAAGCCATCATCGCCCGGGCACGGTGCGCGTTGCGCTCGACCCGTTGCCGCGCACGCGTCTGGGCAAGTTGCGTCGGCACAAGCTGGAAGAGCTGTTCGAGGAGCTGGGTCGGGAGGACACCGTTTCCGAAGCGCGGCCGGAGCCGGTTTCGTCGGAATCCTGGGCGCCGGAAGACCAGCAGCTGCTTTCGGATCCCGCGGCGGAGCAGACATGGACCTATCTTGCCGAACGGTTTCATGACCTGCGTCTGACGCCGGACAGCATGCTGGCAGACGAACTCGGGATCGATTCGCTCAACTGGGTGGATCTGACGCTTGCGCTGGAGGATCGCGCCGCCATCGACCTCGACGATTCGGCGATCGAGCGCGTGGAAACGGTGCGTGACCTGCTGAAGGAGGCGGCCGGAGCCGCGGAGGCGAAGGAAGGGCGAGGGGAGCTCAAGCAGCAGCTCCAGGATCCCGAGTCTTTCCTTGAAGATGTCCAGCAGAGGGCGCTGGAACCGCCGGGATCGGCCGGCCGGGTGGCCGGGCGTCTGCTCCTTGGGTCTACGCGGTTGCTGGCCCGTCTGTTGATGCGCGTGGAGGTGCGGGGCCGTCTCCCGGGGCCAGACGCGGGCCCCCATATCATTGCGCCGCGCCATCTGAGCTTCGTGGACCCGCTGGCGTTGCTGCCGGCGTTCAGCACGCGGCAGCTGGAGGCGCTGTACTGGGCGGGTCTGGAGGCCTATCTGTTTTCCAACCGGTTCTCCCGCGCGTTCAGTCGCATTGCGCGTATTCTGCCGGTCGATCCCGCCGCGGCACCGCGGCGCAGTCTCCTGCAGGCCGCTGCGACGGTGCAGCGTGGCCACAGCCTGGTCTGGTTTCCGGAAGGGCAGCGTTCCCCGGACGGTGATCTCCAGCGCCTGCGGCCCGGCATTGGGCTGGTGCTCGCAGCACAGCCCGTGCCCGTGGTGCCGGTATGGATCGAGGGCACCCGCGAGGTTATGGCCCCGGGCCGGGTGTTCCCGCGGCCTGGCAAGAAGGTGCGCGTGGTCATTGGCGAGCCGATTTCGGTTGATGCCTACGGCAAGGATGAGCGCGAGATCGTGCAGACCCTTCAGGCAGCACTCGGGGACCTGGGAGGAGACCCCGCGGCCGAAGACACGCGAAGAAAAGGACACTCCTGATTTGTTGACGGTCTGACGGGGCCGGACCAGGTTTCCGCGCACACGTCGGGGTCCCGCGCAAGAAAATGGGGTCTACCTTCAGCCCTTGCCTTTTCCCCGTCCGGTTTTTGTGAGCACAAGGCAAGGTCTGAACCCGGCGTCGGGGGTCTCTCTCCTGTGCGGGCGGTGCCGCGGGGCCACATAATGGATGTCAGGTGGTCCTGGCTGTTCGATACGGGGCCGCTCCCCCCTTGCAAGGAGCGGAAGTATGTTCAAGACGGTCCTGGTCCTCGGCCACATCAGCGGTATCCGCATCCAGATCCACGTGAGCTGGGTGTTCATCCTCCTGCTACTGCTGGCGACCATGAGCACCGGCTTCCACTACCAGTTTCCGGAGTGGACGCTGCCGATGGTGGTGGGTACCGCGGTGGTGACGGCCCTGTTGTTCTTTGCCTCCATTCTGGCCCATGAGCTGGGCCACAGCGTGGTGGCCATCCGACGGGGTGTGCCGGTGGAATCGATCACCTTGTTCATCTTCGGCGGGCTGGCCCAGATGGGAAGGGACACCGAGCGCGCGGACGACGAGTTCTGGATCGCGATTTCCGGGCCAGCAGTCAGTGTGGGCCTGGCGCTGACCTTCGGGGGGCTCGCGCAGATCGCCTCCGGTTGGTACGAGCCGGTGTCGGTGGCGCTGGGCTGGCTGGCGTTCATCAACCTGGTGGTGGCGGTATTCAACCTCATCCCCGGTTTTCCGCTGGACGGGGGACGGGTGTTCCGGGCGCTGGTGTGGAAGATCACCGGCGACCCGCGTAAGGCGGTGGCGGCCGCAGTCTGGGGCGGGCGGATGGTGGCGTTCCTCCTGTTCGGCTTCGGTTTCTGGAATCTCGTAGTGATCGGCAACCTGATCGGCGGCGTCTGGATCATGCTGATCGCCTGGTTCCTGCTGACCATGGCCGAAGGGCAGGGGCGGATGTACGAGATGCGCGACCGGCTGGCGGGTGTCCGCGCGCGGGATCTGGCCGATCCGGAGCCGCCCTTCGTCAGCCCGGATGCGTCCATCCAGGAGTGGATCGACCAGGGCGTCCTGCCGGATGGGCGCCGCTCCTTTCTGGTCGGCGAGCCAGAGCGGGTGCAGGGGCTGGTGACCTTGAGCGACAGCCGCAAGGTGCCGCGGGAGCGGTGGGCGACCACCCGGATCGCCGACATCATGACCCCCGCGGATTCGCTGAGACAGGTTGCGCCGGATACGCAGGCCGAGGAGATCCTGCAGCTCATGAGTGAGCACAACCTCAACCAGATCCCGGTGCTGGAGGCATCCGGCCGGGCCATTGGCTGGATCGACCGCCAGAAGCTCCTGCGCACCATCGAGATCCACATGGAGGTCAAGCGCTAGAACCAGGGAGACAAAGGGGGGCAGCCATGGAAGGCCAACTGCACAGGGACGCATCACCTTGGGAAGGGCCGGGCCCGATACGCTCGCGTGTATCTGATACCGTGGGCTGCAGCAATCACAGGAGTGCTGGACATGACGTCGATGAATGTACCGGTGGAGGAGTTCACCACCCCCGACCCCGTCACTGCCAACGAAGATATGGCGATCGACGAGCTGAGAGAAGAAGAGGACACCCATGATCTGCTTGACGGTCTGAGGCGGTCGGGCTCGGTTTTCGGGTGAGGCCATGGGCCAAGGAGGGTCCTGATGACGCGAGCCAGGAAGGGGCTCGTCTCGGTCGAGGCGACACCGTAATTACCGCTGCATTTGTCGCTGTGTTCGCCGCGCGTGTTTGTGTGGCGAGGATTTATATTCCGCATGACGAGCTCGGGCCTCGTTACCATCGACAGGGTCAATCCGATCGCCGCGCGATCAGGTCCGTCACCGCGCGGATAAGCTGCCACTGGCCGATGAGGCCCACGCCTTGCGGATCGATGTGGGAGAAGCCATCGATCAGGTGCAGGTCGGCGTCGCCGATTGCACGGGCGAGGCGCTCGCTTTCGGTGTGCGGGATCATCGTGTCGGCTCGACCGTGGATCAGGATGGCACCGTTGGAAAGATGCGAGAGGTCGCGGTTGGTCAGGGACAGCATCTCGATGGCCGCCTGCGCGCTGGCCGGGAGATCGTCCAGGAGCGCCGGGACGCGCTCCTGGTCATCGTTCAGGATTAACGCCAATAGGCTTCGCCCCTCATCGCCGAGATCATCGGCCACGTCGTCGATGGGGGCCTCGGAGTCGCCCATGCGCCGCCGCGCGATTTCTTCGAGAATCGCGCGGTCTTCGCGGTCATTCAGCATGTGCAGATTGCCGCGCAGGAAGATCCACTTCGCCTGCGGGTCAGGCGTGCGCGTCTGCCAGTGGGCCGATCCGGGCTCCCGGAACGCCCCTGTGGTGGAGAAGGTGATCACGTTCTTCGTGTCGTAGTAGCCGCCGATCGCGACCAGGAAGTCGATGGCCTCCTCCCCCTCCGGCGTCAGCGTCGCCAGGACTGCAAGGCCCACGGCATAAGAGATCGCCGCGACCCCCACCTCTTGTTCATCGGTGGCGCGGTCCACCTCCAGACGGGCCAGTAGGGCCGCGGCATCACCGATGGCAGCGGCATCCTCGGGGCGCACACTGAGGTCTTTCGTACCCTGCAGGTCGGGCACCAGCACCAGGAAGCGTGCCCGCGCCAGCGTAGTGGCGAGTTGCACCAGCCGGCGGTCGTCCTTGCCCTGTGGCGTGAAGCCCGGCACGAGGACGATGCGGGCCCCCACATCCTGCTGGGGATGATAGAGGTCGGCCGCGATGTCACCTTCGCCCGTCTCGAGCGTGAGCGTTTGGCGCACGGGCTCGGGTGTGCGGGCCTTCAGCGTGCTCGGTCCCGCGCCGGCCTCGATGTCCTGCAGCACGCGCGTTGCCTCCCAGCTCTGGGTGCTAATGCAGCCGGTAAGGATCAGGAGACCCAGCAACACAGCAGCGATGCGAAGCATGCGACTACTCTCCTGTCAGATGAGCTGTATCACTCCCGTCGGTACCCTAAGTCTATATCCGGAGTGACCGGGTCGGACCTCCAGCAGTAGTTTGCAATCAAGAGGTTGCTGCCGGATCGGGATCTTATAACGGGGTCGGACCGCGGTAACGCACGGAAAAGGCAAGGTCTGACCCCGGCGTGGCTTACGCAGTAATCCGGCTGCCGCGGAACGAAGCCGGTCCAGTAGTCGGGCTCAATCTGGCATCGTGGAGGCGTTCGATTCGTTCCGGCAATGAAAAGGAAGGGGCCATGGCGAATACTCGGTATGTGACCGCGAATCGATTGACTGAGGAGTCGAAGGCGATTCAGGCGAAGGGGCGGAATCTGGTCCTGATCCTGGGCCTTCCGGTCGCGGTTGCGGCCTTCTTCATTCATCCGCTCGTAGGGCTCGTAGCGCTTGCGGGCGTGGCGGCCCTGTATGGAAGCATCGGTGGCAGCGCGGTGATCGAGGCGGGGGCGCGCGGCGAGGATGCGGCCCTGGACTGGCTTTCGAAGCTCCCGGATTCATTTGCGATCTTCAATCAGATGGATCTGCCCAGCGAACAGTCCCGCACCGGGATGGTGGAGACCGACCTGGTGGTGACCGGACCGGAGGCGGTGTTCGTGATCGAGGTGAAGCACAACAACGGGGCGATCGACTGTGACGAGAGCCGGTCGCAATGGACCGTGAGCAAGACGGGGCGTCGCGGAAACCGCTATGGCGAGGAGATGCGCAATCCCATCAGGCAGGTGAAGAAGCAGGTGTGGTTGCTGAGTGAATATCTGAAGAGCCGCAAGGCGAAGCGCTGGATCCAGCCGATCGTGCTGTTCACCCACCCGGATGTCTCGCTGGGGCGTTCTTCCGACCTGTCGGTACCCGTGCTCACCGGCCCCGAGGTGGTCGAGTACATCCGGAACTTCAAGCCGGAGCGGCCGCGCCCGGTGAAGGAGAACACGGTGCAGGCCATCGCGACCCTGAAGGGCTGAATCGGCCAGAGAAATAGCGGCGTCGGACCACGCTAAGAGTTGAATCTCTATGGGGTCAGACCTTGCCGTTTGCCCCTGGAGGGTTCCGGCGGGAACGAAAGGCCAGGTCTGATCCCGACGGCTGCTATGGGTGCACGGCGGTGTTCTGTCCGAACTGGATCTGCCAGCCGTGGTGATCGTGGCGCTCGAACAGGAAGCTCATACGCGTGTGCAGCTCGCCGTCGCCGCGGTCCGGTAGGCCTTCCGGCATGGATTCAATGCCCGCAACCCGAAACATGACTTCTGCGAAGGCGGTGTCGTCGCCGAGCAGGATGATGTCCTGTACGTCGACGCTTAGCGAGGTTCCGGCAAAGGGGCCCTGCAGCAAGTCCGTATGCCGTTGTGCATTGCTCGAACGGTCCTCGAGGCGCGTGCCGACGAGATTGATTACCCCGGCGTTCTCCGCATAGTCGCGAGCCCAGGCCTCGCCATCGCCGGCTTCCCATGCGGCCCCCTTGGCCTCCAGGATGCGCTGGATCTCGCCGTCGTCGGCCCAAGCAGGGGCCGCCATGAGTGCGGCCAGGGGCAAGGCGATCAGTAGGAACGGTTTCCTGGACATGCAAGCTCCGGATGGTGTTTGTGACAGGCGCCCCTGTGTACAGGAGTGGCGGCCTGAGTGCCAGTGAGCCCGCGCTATGGGGTCTACTGCGGATTTGGCAGGCCGGCGTCGCCAGAGGAGCAGCCGCGGCGCCTTCCCGCACAAATAGGCCCCGCCGCGTCGGCTTGAGTGGCACAATGGATATGCGCGCCGCGCGTGGTTGTGAGGCGTATTTGTGTGTCCCCGCACAGACGGGCGAGGGCTGGCTACGCAGAGTTTTCGGGTGGGTTGGCAATGTCACAGACCAGTCATTCATGAGGATTGCGGGATGGATTGGAGTTATACGGGCAACCAACCCTTAGCGCGCGTGGCGACGTGTCTCGAGCCCCTTCGGGCTTGGGGCCCCTATCCCGCAATGCTGCGTTGGATCCCGTGCCGGAAGAATGACTACTGGTCTGCGTGACGCGTCTGGTCCCGGGAACAATGGGGCACCGACGCGGACGGGGCCGTTGATCAGGGGGGCCTTCAGGGGCTCTCAAGGAGAAGACATGAACAAACCAGCCATCCTGCAACCCGAGGCGAACTCTCGGGTGGCGAAGCAGTGCGAGTATCTCGCGGAGCAGTACGGGGCGCAGGTGTTGCGGCCGCTGTACCAATCCCTCAGGGGGTCCATCGGCGACGAGACTCTGACCGGCCTCGATGCGCCCGGCCGGGATGCCAATCCGGTGGATCAGGCCTGGTTTCTGGTGAAGCTACTCGGCGCCGATGATGCACTCCGGGCGATCGAGGGCGCGGTACGCGAATACGCCCAGGATCCAAGGGCCTCGCTGGAGTCGCATCTGCACGTGGTCGAGGCGTGGGGTGAACCCAAGGCCAAGGCGGGTTGAGCATGGATCGGCGTTGGCGGTCCTGCCTGAACTGGCGGGCGCGCTTGCCCGTCAGAAAGAGGAGAAAGAGGACACCCACGGTCTTCGATATGTTTGAAACCGTACGGACGCCAGCCTGACATCGGCCTATTTTTTCGAGCGTGGAAAGCGGCCCGGCATCAAAGCAAAGGTCGGAAGGCGCCCCGCACGATGGGCATAAATCTCGTGACACTGCG
The DNA here is from genome assembly GCF_000377825.1 of Thioalkalivibrio sp. AKL9. Classification (NCBI taxonomy): domain Bacteria; kingdom Pseudomonadati; phylum Pseudomonadota; class Gammaproteobacteria; order Chromatiales; family Ectothiorhodospiraceae; genus Thioalkalivibrio; species Thioalkalivibrio sp. AKL9. The sequence goes on from NZ_KB905110.1 coordinate 12,779, forward strand.
CAGGATATTCGGATGGAAGGAGTGACATGATGGCCAGAGACAATTTGCCGACCGTGGATTGGCAGGACGGGCAGAACGCGGATCGGGTGAAGATGCAGGTGAGGCGCGAGGAGCCGGTGATCATGAAGATGCCACCGGGCATGGACTGGTCGGTGGATGGGGGTGAGTTCAAGTGCACAGCCGATCCCGACAGAGGGATGCAATGCGACTGCGAAGGCGGCCTGTTGCGGAAACTGGCGGAGCTCAACAATATGCCAGAGCTGAAGGAAATCGCGGACGCCTGCGAGTATTCGAGTTCCCGCGTCGATATCGACCCCGCCGGCGCGCGTATCATCGTCCACGACTGATTTTCCCGGGAGCCGCGAGGGCGGCAAGGGCTCAGGCCGTCCTTCCGCGCCGCGCCTCCACCCAAGCGGCAAGGGCTTCTCCAATGTCCCGCGCTCGTTGATGTCTCACAACATCACGACGTGTGGCGCTGTTATATTGTGCGGCGTTTCGCTGACCCATCGCGGGGTCAACGCGAAACATGTCGCCGACCAGCAGATCGACGGGTCGGGACTCACTCACGACCCACGATAGGGACTGGCTGAATGGCACAGGGCGCACCGAACCCGCTGAGGTCGCTTTCATCCGAAAAAGTGGTGGGTCTGAGCACGCTGTTCGTCGCCCTGGCGGCGTTTTCCTGGGGGCTGTCCGGCGGGATTGGGGGCATTCTCACGGGCCAGGGTTGGGATCCGGTGGTGGTGTCGTTCTACCGGGGCGCGATCGGGCTGCTGTTCGTGCTCGCCTGGCTTGCGATTCGCCCGCATGGCAGCGGATTGGCCAGTGGCCGCATGTGGTTCTGGTCGGCGATCGCCGGCCTGGGGGTCGCGGGCAACTTCACCTTCTACTTCCTGAGCATCGCCGAGGGCAGTGTCGCGGTGGCTGCGACACTGATGTACTGCGCGCCGGTATTCGTTTATCTCGTCTCTTTTGCACTCGGGCTCGAAAAACCCACCCTGTTCAAGTGGCTCGCGATCGCGATGGTCATGCTGGGTGTGGTGCTGCTGACGGGTATTTACGATATCGGTGCCGGTGACGTGACGCCGATCGCCGCCGGGGCCGGTCTGGCTTCCGGGCTGTCCTACGCGGTCTTCATCTTCGGGTTCAAGTTCGCGGCACCCCACGGCAGCCCGCAGGCGATTCTGGTGATCGCGTTCGCGGTCCTGGTCGTCATCCTGTTCGGGCTGGGCGATCCCGACCAGACCGTGGCTGTGCTGAGCACGCCGAGCTGGCCGTTGTTCGTGATACTGGGCGTGCTGGGCGCCGGATTGTCGTTCATTTTCTACATTATCGGCCTGAACCACACGGCACCCGCTGTCGCGTCCATCGTGGCGATGGTCGAGCCGGTGACTGCGTCGCTGTTCGGCGTGGTGTTCCTGAGCGAGACCCTGGGCGCACTCCAGGTCTTTGGCATGGGACTGATCCTGCTGACCGTGACCGCCCTGAGCGTCTATTCCAGCTCGCAGAAGCAATCGGTTCCGCCCCAACCTCGCGCTGATTAGCGCTTGAACTTGCTCCGGGGAGCTGGATTCGTGGGGTCCGATATCGCCGTCACGGCTCAACTTCCGAAAATGTTTCGAAAGAGACAAAGGGATGAGAATGAGGGTCAAGATGACTCATCCCTGCTAATCTGAACTAGGGATCGGGCGGCGCGGACGTCTCCCGGTGTTTACTGGTCAGCGGCCTTGCCCAAGGAGCCCAGTGATGCACGAGCCTGTCCACTCCCACCCCTGCTGCGGTACCGAACACCCCGGGGGGGGCATGTCGTGCCTGTGCGGCCGGCCGGAGACCATGCGCGCCATGCAGCGTATCGAGGCGGACATCAGCCGCCGGCGTATGCTGGGAGGCATGGCGGCGCTGGTGGGCATGTTCGCCGGGTTCCGAGTAGCGGCCGGGCCGGATGAGCGGCCGGGCCTGCCGGATCGCCCCCTGCTACTGGTGAATCTGCGGCTGTTCGATGGCCAGTCCCTCCATCTGAGGGAAGGCGTGGCGGTTTTGATCCAGGGTGAGCGGATCGTCGATCTGATCACGCCGGACGCAGCGCCCGAGGGTGTTCTGCGTGTGGATTGCGGAGGACGGGTGGTGATGCCCGGACTCATCGATGCCCACTGGCATACCACCCTGGCGGGGGTGGACATGCGCACCGCCCTGACGGCGGATCCGGCCTACATTCACCTGCAGGCGGCGCGCGAGGCGCGGGCGACGCTGATGCGTGGTTTCACCACGGTGCGCGACGTGGGCGGCCCCGCCTTCGCTCTCAAGCGCGCCATTGACGAAGGCGTTACCCCGGGGCCGCGCATCTTCCCCTCCGGCGCGATGATCAGCCAGACCTCGGGGCACGGTGATTTCCGCATGCGCCATGAAGTACCGCGCACGGCCCTGTCTGGCCCCACCCAGACGGAGCTTTCCGGGGTTTCGGTGATCGCCGACGGCGCCGACGAGGTGCTCCGTCGCGCGCGGGAACAGCTCATGCTGGGCGCAAGCCAGATCAAGCTAATGGCTGGTGGCGGTGTGGCCTCCCTCTACGATCCCCTGGATAGCGTGCAGTACACCGAGCGGGAGTTGCGCGCGGGTGTCGAGGCTGCCAGGGACTGGGGCACCTACGCCACGGTGCACGTTTACGTGCCCGCAGGGATCAAGCGCGCCATCCGCGCCGGTGTCGGCTGCATCGAACACGGCCAGCTGGCAGACGAGGAGGCGGTCCGCATGATGGCGGGCGAGGGCGTCTGGTGGAGCCTGCAGCCATTTCTCCAGGACGAGGACTCCAACGTTTACCGGGATCCGGAACAGGTGGCGAAGCAGACGCGGGTGGCCAGGGGTACGGAACAGGCCTACGCGTGGGCACGCTAGCATGAGGTACAGACCGCCTGGGGCACGGACATCCTGTTTGCCCCCGACAAGACCCATACCCAGGGGCGTCAGCTGGCCAAGATGACCCGCTTCTGCGAACCCCTCGAGGTACTGCGCATGGCTACTGGGGACAACGGCCGCTGCCTGGCGTTATCCGGGCCGCGCGCGCCCTACGGCAGCGGTCTGGGGGTTGTTCAGCCCGGCGGCCTGGCAGACCTGCTGGTGGTCGACGGGGAGCCGGAGCGGGATCTGTCCTTCCTGGCGGAGCCGGAGAACTCGTTGCGGTTGATCATGAAGGGCGGGCGGATGTACCGGAACACCCTGTAAAGTCGCTGCCGGCAGGGCTCAGAATTCTACCTGCGGATTTAGTAGTCGGCGGGTTGGCGGCGGATGGGCAAAGGGCAAGGTTCGACCCCGGGCATTTCGGCTGGCAGTGGATGGGCAAAGGGCAAGGTCAGCCCCGGTCATCTCGCCTGCGCGAGGATGGGACTCGGGGGGCGGTCTACTCGAGCGCGCAGAGGCAGTCGGTTCCGTCTCAAGCAAGCGCTGAGTGGCGCCTGGGCCTGGAACCGGCCCGGTGCAGTCCGGGATGGTGGCGTGGAATCACGCCAAATATCGGTTGATCTGGCTATCGCGGGTGGTAGATGGTCACCAGGACTGACGCGTCTTCCAGCGCCTTGAGGGCATGGGACTGCCCCCCATCCAGATAGATCAGGGCACCGGCGGTGAGTCGCTGGACCTTGTCTTCCCCGATACGGAAATCGACCGAGCCCTCCAGGCATTGGACCGTGATCTCTCCGGGTACGGCGTGATCACTGAACTCTTCGCCTTTGGGGAGCACGACGCGGAAGACTTGCAAGTGTTCCGAACGCAGCAGCGTTGCACTTTTTGATCCGCGCAGTTCTTTCCCCAGGGGGCGGACGTCCACGATCTCTCCGGGTGTGGCGTGGTGCAATGCCATGTTGTGCTCCAGCAGCTTTCTACAATGGCGGGGCGCGCAGGCCTCAGCGGAGTGGGCGCACCTCGGCAATGTCGGACAGCGCGATTGGCACGACCATGTAGCCGCTGCCGAAGCGTCGGCGCACACGGATGTGCTCCTCCTCGATTCCGAGCAGTTCGCCATCGCGGGTGCGCCCGTCGGCGAGCTGGATGCGGATATTGCGGCCGATGTGGTCGCCCAGGGCATTCAGTGCGATGTTCGGGACTGGCGATAAATCGGGTGCCGTGGCCGAGGCGGCCGGGCCCGTATGCAAGTTCGTATTCTCGGTCGTCGTCGGTCTGGCGGGGCCCGGGGTGACGGGGCGCAGATCGACGCGACCGTAGTGTTTTCCGGCCACGGTTAGGCTGGACTCGACCCGACGTAGCAGGTGGGTCGGGGTGTCGGCGTTGGCCCAGAGGAGCGTCGGGTTGTCGATCGGGCCAATGCGCAGCGAAACGTCCTTGGGATCCTCGATGAAGCGTCCGTAGGCATCGACCATGCCGGGCCCGGGCTGCACGCCGAAGGGTCGCCAGGCCTCGACCCAGGCGCCTTTGTGGTGCTCGGTATAGTCCTCGAGAGCCATCTCCATCTCGTTCGCGCAGAATTCCATCAGTGCAGGGTAGTACCCCCGGTCCGCGTACCCCACGGTCAAGGATTGTAGCGAGGCGGTCACTAGCGCCGGAGCGAGATCGCGAACCCGGTTCGAGGTGGCCTGGATGTCGAAGTGTCCGGTGGAGGAGCCCTGGCCCAGTGGGCCCATGCCGAACGTGCTTTGCACGGTCAGGCTGTTGCGGTCCTCTTCGAGGTGGTAGTGGGCGCCGAAGTCCAGCGGGATGTCGCGATAGCCGAGGGCGGCCATCAGCGCATCCGGCGGGGCGGCCTGATAGGCCCCGCAGCCGGCAGTGTCGAGCCACAGCGCAGGCGTGTCGCCCTGCGCGCCTGCGGCGATGCCGGCGGGCAGGGTCAGCCCGTGCACGGAAAACCCGAGCTGCCGCGGTAGGCGTCGGGCATCCAGCGTGTGCCGAAGCCGGGCGAGCCGCCACAGGTTTCCGGCTTCCAGGGTGATGCGGTCTGCGCGCATGCGGCCGATGGCCGTGTTGTTGGGTTCAAACAGCAGCCCGTTGACGTGCAGTTCGCCCCCGAGGCCGAACCCGACGTCGGAGTAGTGCAACGTGCCGAGCGGCTGGAGCATCTCCACCATGTCGTCGAGCTTCTGCTCGACCTGCCGGACCTCGTAGTGGTAATACCCGACACCGGCGGCGGCGACCACGAGGCCGCCCGCGATCAGTTTCCCTGGCATGTTTCTCTCCCTGTTTTGACTCATCCGGGCCGCGCGATACCGGACCCGACAGCGGGATTGCCTTGTCCCGCGCCAACAAGATACCCACTCCGGGACATTTCCGCACTGCGGTCGAGGCTCGCTACGCGTCGGGGGGCTATCTAGGGATTGAGCCCGCCGGCGGGATGGACGGAAGCCGGGCCCCCACGGCCCTGCGCCCCCGGGGCTCGTTGATGTCCGGTCCGGGCGGCAGCAAAGGGGTCATTCCTCGCGGGCGGGAATCGAGGCGAAGTAGGCCGACACGGCGGCCATCTCTTCTTCCTCCAGCTCCTGGGCGATGCCCTGCATCAAACCGGCCAGGGCGGTCTTGCGGGCCCCCTGGGCATAGGCCTGGAGCTGTGCCATGAGATAACGCGGGGGATGGCCGGCGAGCGGTGGCAGGCTGGGGTTGCGCTCGCGCCCCTGTTCGCCATGGCAGGAGGCGCAGGACTGGATGTTTCGCTCCGGCAGCCCTTCGAGCGCAATCTCGCGCCCTTTTTCTACCAGGTCTTCGGGTACCCGGTGCGGCCCGCCCGCCGGTTTCATCTCGGCGTAGTGGCGGCTGACCGCCTCGATCTCGTCATCGTCCAGATGCTGGGCGATCTGGGCCATTGTGGCATTCGGGCGCTGGCCTTCCCGGTAGGCCGTCATCTGTTCGACCAAGTAGGACTTCGGGAGCCCCGCCAGGCGTGGGAATGGGGGCTGTGCCTGGCCCTGGCCCTGTTCGCCGTGGCACTGGATGCAGGCGGTCGCGCCGCGATCATTGCCTTCCTGCGCAATTTGGGCGCCGGGGGCGTCCTCGGCGACGGCGGCGCCGCCCAGCAGCCACAGGGCGGTTAACAGCGCGAGTGGCCGGACAGTGATTCGGTTGAAGGTGTGCGCTCGTGCCATTGGGTCACCACGATTGCAGGACGTTATCTTCAGGAACATAGGGCGGTTTCAACGATGGTGCAATTGCGGTGCACATTTGGCGGGCTTGTGATGTGTGCGCCGCCGGATATAGCCGCGGTCCGGCGTGCCGCATCTCCGGCGAACAGGAAAGGACAGGAGGAGAGCAGGAAGAGGACACCCTGCTTCCTGGGTTTCACACGGCGCGGCGGCGCATCCGGGAATCATTCCGCCGGGAGGCAGTCCGGAAGGGAATCCTCCAGCCTGCGGGGCGTGATGCCGAGGTCGGCGAAGCTTCCCGCCGTTTCGTCGGCGACGTTGTCCTGCTGCATCAGGAAGATCTGGTCCCGGGTCAGGGGTGCGTTCGGCAGCAGCGAGCCGAGCCGGGCCAGTGCGTGCCAGAGCGCGAAGGGCACAGGCACCATCGGGCGCTGGCGTTCCAGGTGAACCAGTACCCGAGTCAGGATCTGGCGGTACGTCATGATGTCGGGGCCAGCGAGTTCGAAGACCGGGTGTGCGGGCGGGGTGGCGGCGAACAGCCTGGCCACGGCGCGGGCGACATCGGCCACGTGCACCGGCTGCAGGCGGGTCTCTCCGCGGCCGAACAGGGGGATCACCGGCAGGCGCGCAAGGCCGGCCAGGTTGCGCAGGAAGGCATCATGCGGGCCGAAGAGCACGCTGGGACGCACGATCAAGGCGTCGGGGAACGCGCGGATCACGGCCGACTCGCCTTCGGCCCTGGCGCGTATGTAGGCGGAGCGCGACTGGCTGTCGGCCCCGATCCCGGAGATCTGCACGACTCTCGCCAGGCCCGCGGCGCGCGCCGATCGGGCGAGACGCGCAGCGCCTTCCACGTGGATGGTGGTGAAGCGGAGGTCGCGGTGTTCCACATACAGGCTGACCGCGTTCACCACGCCGCTGGCCCCCTCCAGGGCCCGGGTGACGGCGGCATCGTCACGGATATCGGCGCTGCAGTGCTCCACCTGGGCATGTTGTTCCAGCGCGGCGGGTAACGCCGCCCGGCGCGAAGCAATCCGCACGGGGTGTCCGGCGTCGATCAGCTCGTGCACGATCGCGCTGCCGAGAAAGCCGGTGCCACCAAATACCGTGATCAGGTCCGGGCGCATGGCGAGCCCCCTTTGTGCGCTCTAGGTTGGCGCCAGATGTGGGGTGTCAATGATCAGTCGTCCAGGTACTGGGTGAGACCGGGCAGAAGTACGAAATGTCCCGGGCCGGCGTGGATTCAAGGGCTGTCTGTGCCTTTTGGGAACGGTCAGGCGTCCAGTCAGCGCGTGCGTCGACATCCGGCCAGCTGCCCGGCCCAGGCATCAAGCAGCCGCTGACGCACACCGGCGTCGTCGCCGCGCCGCAGCTCCTCGCGGCTAGCGGCGAAGGTTTGGGTCATCCAGCCGTCCTCGGCGGCGCATTCGACCCGAATCTCCCAGCCATCGTCGTGCGGCTCGACATCGAACGTATAGGTCGCCAAATGCAGTTCCTCCAGCAGGCCGCTGACCATCTCCCGCGCCCGGGAGAACTCCTCGACGGATAACGTCATCGTGTCGTCCCTCATGTTGCCGTGCAGCCACTGTTCGAAGCGGCGGATGGAGTGCTCGAACTCCGAGCGGTAGTGCGCTGCCGGGGGGTGATTGCCCGCACCGGCCAGCGCTTCGCGGTAGATGTTCAATGTGCGCTCGACCCATTCCCGCGTGGCGGCCTCGCCGTCACGCTTGATCAGGAAGCGGATGCGTTGCAGTTCGTCGGTCACGGTCTGCTCTGGAACGGGGCTTGTATCTGCCATGATGTAGGGTATTGCGTGCGCCTCTGCAACCGGTGGCCCTTCGAGGCGAGTCCGTTATGGGCCGCCGGAGCGGGCGGGGCCGCTGCGGGTGGGGCCCGCCCCGAGTGCGCTCCGGGTTGGCGAGGCCTGGGCGGACACCAGTGGAACTGTGAAACGCCGCGGCGCGAGAGGCGGCAGACCGGGAAGCGGATGCAGGAGCGTCTTTCACACGTGGTGGGTTTCGATGATGCGCCGTTCGCGCGGCCACATCGGGGTGATGTGCTGGTGGTCGGTGCGGTATTCGCCGGCATGCGGCTGGACGGTGTGATCTCGACGCGGGTGCGCCGTGACGGAGCCAACGCCACCGCGCGTCTGGCCGAATGCGTGCTGGACAGTCCGTTTGCACCGCAACTGCACGCGATCCTGTTGCAGGGGATCACCCTGGCTGGATTCAACGTGGTGGACCTGCCGGCGCTGCACGCGCGCACCGGGTTACCGATCCTCGCGGTGGCGCGCCACGCACCGGATCTGCCCGCGATTCGTCGCGCGCTGCTCGGGCCTGTTCCAGGGGGCGTGCGCAAGTGGCGACTGATCGAGGCCGCCGGCGTCATGGAACCGCTGGCGGGGTTGTACGTGCAGCGCTGCGGGCTGAGTCCCGAGGCGGCGCAGAGGCTTCTGGAAGACCAGCGCGTCCATAGCCGGTTGCCGGAACCACTGCGGGTGGCGCACATGATCGCAGGCGGTGTGACGACCGGGGCGAGTCGTCACCGTCCCTGACCGGGGGCGCGAGCCGTCCGGGAACGGGCGGACATTGGGCCGCCCGCTTTCCGCACGCGACTCCACTGCATGAGTGCAGGCGAGATTGGGGCACCCTCCGGATAGGGCGTCAGGCCTGTGGCTACACTCGTTGCAGGCAAGCCTGAAGGAGGTCTCGATGGCCTGTGCGTATGTCGGGACGTCTGGCTGGAACTACCGGGCGTGGAAGGACGACTTCTACCGCGGGGTTCCACAGCGCGAGTGGCTCGCCCACTGTGCGCGGCATTTCAGCGGGCTGGAGATCAATGCCACCTTTTACCGCCTGCCCGCGAGTACGACTGTGCAGCGATGGGCGGAGCAGACGCCGCCGGATTTCGGCTTCGCGATCAAGGGCAGCCGGTTCGTCACGCATATCCACCGACTGAAGGACGCTGGGGACTCGGTTCGGCTGCTGCGCGACCGCATGCAACCGATGGGGAGCCGGCTGCGGGCGGTCGTGTGGCAATTGCCGCCGAACTTCGCGGTGAACCAGGAGCGTCTGGAGGCGTTCACCAACGCGCTGGGCTTCTGGCCGGAGGTGCGGCATGCGATCGAGTTTCGCCATCCCAGCTGGTTTACCGTGGCGGTGGCGGGGCAGCTGGACGCGGCCGGAGTGGGGATCTGCCATTCCGATGCCCCGGACTGGCCGTGCTGGGAGGCCATAGCGGGCCCGCTGGTCTACTGCCGTCTGCACGGGCATACCCGCACCTATGCCTCGGCCTACAGCGACCGCCTGCTGGACCAGTGGGCCGACCGCGTCCGGCAGTGGCTGGCGCAGGGGCGCGAGGTGCATGTCTACTTCGACAACGATGCCGAGGGCGCCGCGCCCCGGGACGCCCAGCGCCTGATCGAACGGCTGCGGGATGCAGGCTGATGGCTCAGGCATCCGCCTCCGCGCGATGGCGGCGGTACAGCCGCAGGGCCGTTAGCCCGACCAGCAGCGAGGCCAGTCCACCGATCATGAACACATGTGCGGGCGTGGCACCGGCGGGCCCGGTAAGCAGCCAGAACAGGACCGGTGCCACCAGCATGGCGGAGAAAGCCAGGAAGTTGCTGGCGGCGATGAAGCGGCCGCGCCGGTCAGCGGGGCTGTGGCCCTGCAGGTAGGCGGTGATCGGCACGATGAAAAATCCAGAGGCAATGCCCAGCAGGGCCATCAGCACCAGCGTTGCGGGGTAACTGTCGGTGGCGAAGTACAGCAATGCGCTGATCAGGGCCGCCGCGATCATGCCGGCCGGGGCATGGTGCATGGCGATGCCGCCACGTGACAGGTAGCCGGCAAGGATGCTGCCGGTTCCGATGCCGAGCGCCAGCGTGGTCAGGATGATGCCGGTCGCGAGCTCGCCCAGCTCCAGATGGACCTCGGCGAACAGTGGGACGTTGAGTTGGTACAGCGTGCCCAGAGCCCAGAACCATGCGATGCCGAGGATCACCATGAACAGGACGCGGTGTGGCCGGATCTCGGTGACCGACTGCATGACGGTCGCGAACGGGTTCAGGCGGAACGGCGCGGGGTTGTCGGTGGCCAGGGTCGGGGCGATGAACAAGCTGGTCACCAGACCGGTGACGGACAGCGCCACGATCAGGGCCGCCGGGACCCACAGCGCCTCGCCGGCGAACTCCATCACGAAGCCGGCCAGCGCGGTGCCGAGGATGATCGCCAGGAACGTCCATAGCTGGATGTGTCCGTTGGCGCGCGAAAGCTGCGGGTAGCGCACCAGCTCCGGCAGGATGCCGAACTTCGCCGGGCTGAAGAACGTGCTCTGCAGGCCCATCAGGAAGGTGGTCACCAGCAGGCCGGGGAAGTTGTCGGTGATCAGCATCAGCGCGGCGGTCAGCAGCACCGCGGCCTCGGCCATGCGGGTGCAGACGATCACGATCTTCTTGCTGTAGCGGTCGGCGATGTAGCCCGCCCATGGCGAGAACAGCACGAACGGAAGCAGGAACACGAAACCGACCAGGCTGTAGTAGAAGGTGCCTTCGCCCTCGGCGACGAACTCGCGGATGGCGATGAAGATGACCACCAGCCGGAAGAAGTTGTCGTTGAGGGCGTTGATGAAGACCGTCGACATGTGGGCGACGAAGCTCTTCCTGCGGATGTCTGAGGTCTCGGTCATGGGATCTGCGGCCCGGCGGGGTTTTTGAAAGAACTATAGGTCACGTTTAGCAGTGCAGGAGGTAAAGGGCCAAACACCTGCGCCACAATTAATATGGGGTCCACTTCATACGGCTTTTGTGCGAGAGGACGCCGCGAGTTACCACATAGATACCTCTTTTTGAGGGCGATATGGCCCGGATAAGGTGCCAAAACGGTGGTGGAGGCGCGTAAAGATTCTGTTATTCAGCGGGTTATCGTGGTCTGACCCCGGTGCTGTTAAATCCGCGAGGGGTGGCCGATTCGCGGGTCCCGGAAACGTCCGCTAGTCTGGGGGCTGAGGCCACGACAAGGGAGCGACCGCGTGACGGGATTTCCACGGGCTTGGGCGGCCATCGCGTCAGGGCTGGTGCTGGTGTTGCTGATGGTGGGGTGCGGCGATTCCGAGCCGGAAGTTGCGGCGCTGGAGCGCCCGGTCAAGGTGATGACGGTGCCGGATCCGGAGGCCCTGGCCGAGCGTAGTTTCTCTGGGCGTGTGGAGGCCGCAGACCGAGCGTGGCTGGCGTTTCGCGTCGTCGGCCCGGTGCAGGAGTTGCACGTCGAGGTTGGCGATCGCGTGGAGGAGGACGCGGTGCTGGCGCGGCTGGACCCGCGCGACTATGCCAATCAGGTGCGCGAGTTGGAGGGGGCGTTGGTGGAGGCCCGGGCGCAGTTGCAGGCACAGGAAATCGGCGCACGTGCCGAGGAACGGCGCCAGCTGGAGGCGGCGCTGGAGGCGGCCCAGGCCCGCCGCGACCAGGCAGCGGCCAATTACCGCCGCATCGAGCGGATGCACGAGCAGGGCCATGTCTCGGATGCGCAGTACGATGATGCCCGCCGTAGCCTGCGCGAGGCGGAGGCGGATCTACGCAGTGCGCGCGAGGCGCTGGAGATCGCGGAGATCGGGGCACGCGTCGAGAAAATCGAGGCCACTCGCGGGCGCATCGATCAGCTGATCGCCCAGCTCGATCAGGCCCGCGACCGGCTTGACTACACCACGCTGCGCGCCCCGTTTTCCGGCCATGTGGCGGAAAGGCGGCTGGAGATGCACGAACCGGTTCAGGCGCACGAGCCGGCGATCCTTCTGGAAGACGTCGACCGGGTCGAAGTCGAGGTGGGCATTCCGGAGGACCTGCTGGCCTACCGCGACCGTCTGCACGACGTGGAGGTACGCATCCTGGCTCTGGGTGGGCGTGTGTTCCCGGGGCGCGTGATCTCGGTTGGGGTGGATGTGCTGCCGGGGCGCCAGACTTACCCGGTGCGCGTGGCCGCGGAAGAAGGTGGCGGCGCCATCCTGCCGGGGATGACCGCCGAGGTGGTTTTCCGGGCCCGGATTGAGCGCGGCGCGGGCATTCGCCTGCCGTTGGCCGCATTGCTGGAGGATGATGCCGGCATGGCGGTCTGGGTTCGCGATCCCGATTCCGGAGAGGTTGTGCGCCGGCGAATTGATGTGGTCGGACTCAATGGGAGCGGGGTGCTGGTCGCGGACGGTGTGGATCCAGGTGAGCAGGTAGTGATTGCCGGTGTACGCCATCTGCGCGAGGGTCAGCGCACACGGTTGTTCGAGCTCGACAGTCCGCGGGGCGCAACACCGTGAATCCCGCCGACTGGGCGATCCACCGCGCCCGTATCGTCGTTTTCGCCACCACGCTGCTGGCGCTGGCAGGTGCCTGGGCATTCCTCGACATGGGCAAGCTGGAGGATCCGGACTTTACCGTGCGCACTGCACTGGTGCAGACCGCGTATCCCGGTGCCCGGGCAAGCCGCGTCGAGGAGGAGGTGACCGAGGTCCTCGAGCGCCACATCCAGCAGTTGGACGCATTGGACGAACTCGAGTCGGTCAGTCGCGCTGGCGAGTCGGTTATCTATGTGCATGTTGACGAGGCGCTCTCCGGGCAGCGCCTGCGCCAAGTCTGGGACGAGCTGAATAAGAAGGTGCAGCGGGCCACGGTGGAGCTGCCCGACGGCATCCTCGGGCCGCTGGTGAACGATGACTACGGCGATGTGTTCGGAACCCTGCTGGCGGTGACCGGCGAAGACTACACCCACCGTGAATTGCACGATTACGCCGACGAACTGCGCCGCGAGATCCTGCGCCTGCCCGGGGTGGCACGTGCCGAACTGTTCGGTGAACGCGGCGAGCGCGTATTCGTGGAGACCCGCCGTGCCCGGCTGGCGGCGCTGGGTCTGCATCCCGGGCAGATAATCCAGGCGCTGCAGGGCCAGAACGTGGTGGCGCAGGGCGGGGCGATCGACCTGGGTGACGACCGGCTGCGGATGTTCGTCTCCGGGGTCTTCGAATCGGTGGAGGATGTGCGCAACCTTGCGATCCTTAACCCGGAGACCGGCGAGCGCCTGTACCTGCGCGACTTTGCGGAGGTCGCGCGCGGCTACGCCGATCCGCCGGAGCGGATGCTGCGCTTCAATGGCCGGCCAGCCATCGCGCTGGGCGTCAGCCCGCGCGAGGGTGTCAACGTGGTGCGTCTGGGTGACGACGTGTTGCAGAGGCTGGAAGAACTCAAGGGCGAACGCCCGGTGGGCATCGAGGTCGCGCCGATCAACTTCCAGCCCGCGACGGTGCGCGCGGCGATCGTTGATTTTGGCGGCAACCTGGCCACGGCGGTAGCGATCGTGCTGGCCGTGCTACTGGTCGCGCTGGGCTGGCGGACCGGGCTGATCGTGGGCATGGGCGTGCCGGTGACGATCCTGGCTACCTTTTTCGTCATGTGGGCAGCGGGGATCGACCTGCATCGGGTGTCGCTGGGCGCGCTGATCGTGGTGCTTGGCATGCTGGTGGACAATGCCATCGTCGTCGCCGAGTTAATGATGACCAAGATGCAGCGCGGAATTGAGCGGCTGCAGGCGGCGCGCGAGGCCGTCGGCGAGGCCGCCGGTCCGCTCTTGATCGGCACACTGATCGCGGCGCTGGCCTTCTCGCCGATCAGCATGACGCCCACGGTGGTTGGCGAGTTCACTCGCTCCCTTTTCTGGGTCGTGGCGATCGCACTGGGTCTGAGCTGGTTGCTGGCGATCAGCGTGGTTGCCCTGCTTGGGTACCGGTATCTGCGGGTGCCGCCACGGGCGGCGGGCGCGGACAGCCCAGAGTCGCGCTGGCTGCGTGGCTATCGCAGGGTCCTCGGAGGCATGCTGCGCCACCGCAGCGGGACACTGACGGCGGTCGCGGGGGCGCTGTTGGTCGCGGCGCTGGCCTCCATGGCGGTACCGCGGATCTTTTTTCCCCCGGCCGAGCGGGACCAGTTCACGGTCGACCACTGGCGCGGCGAGGGTACGCGCATTGAGTCCACTGCGGCGGACGTTGCACGGCTGGAGTCGTATCTGGCGGAGCATCCACAGGTGGAAAACACTACCAGCCTGGTCGGTGAAGGGCTGCCGCGCTTTTACCTGCCGATGATCCTAGAGTTACCCAACCCGGCGTTTGCCCAAGTCCTGGTGCAGGTGAGCGATCCTGGTGTGCTGGATCCGGTGATGGCGGATGTCCGCGCCTGGATGGGGGACCGTTTCCCTGATGCGCTGCCCCGGGTACGTCCGATGCAGTTGGGGGATCCGGTGCGTTACCCGGTGGAACTGCGCTTGTCCGGAGATGGGGACCCGGGTGAACTTCGGCGCCTCGCCGAGGCGGTGGTCGGATGGTTGGATGCACACTCGGAAATCGTCGCCGCGCGCCACAACTGGCGCGACCGCAACAGCACCCTGGACGTGGCGGTGGACCAGGACCGGGTGCGCGCCGCCGGGCTATCCAGCGCAGAAGTGGCCGAGACGCTGGAGGCCGGATTTTCCGGGCGACCGATCGGCGTGTTCCGCGACGGCGACAAGACGCTGCCGATCCTCTGGCGCTTCCCGGAAACCGAGCGCTCCGACCTGTCGCGGATCGACACCCTGGAAATCTGGCCGCGTGACGGTGGCGCGCCGGTTCCCCTGCGGCAGGTGGCGCGCGTCGACATCGGCTGGGACGATGCCGCGATCTGGCGCCATGACCGCCGGCGGGCGATCACCGTGCAAGCGGACCCGGCCCCGGGGGTGAACGCCGAGCGTTTCGTGCGTGCCGCGGATGCGGCGGTTGCTCAGGTCCTGGCAGAGGCCGGGGCCTCGCCGCGCGTCGAGCGCGAATGGGTTGGCGAGTTCGAGGCTTCGCAGGATGCACAGGCCAGTGTGCTGGCTCCCGTCCCGTTTGTGCTGGTGCTGATTGCGCTGCTGCTTTTGTGGCAGTTCAATAGCTACCGCAATGCGCTGGTGGCCGGGCTGACGGTGCCGCTGGCGGTGATCGGGGTGGTCGCCGGCTTGCTGCTGTTTCGCCAACCATTTGGCTTTATCGCCTTGCTGGGGACCATGAGCCTAGCCGGTATGCTGCTGCGCAACGCCATCGTGTTGGTCGAGCAGGTGGAGTTGTTCCGCCGCAACGGCCGGGATGCGGCGACCGCTCTGGTCGAAGCCTCGGTGAGCCGCTTCCGGCCGGTGGTGCTGGCCGCGCTGACCACGATCCTCGGCATGATCCCGCTGGCCCTGTCCGGGCCGTTCTGGGCACCGCTGGCGATCGCCGTGATGAGCGGCCTCGCCGTCGGCACCGTGCTGATCCTTGGCGTGGTGCCTGTGCTGTACGCGACTTTCCACCGCATCCCGCCGGAGTCCACCGCTGCGGACGGTTGATTTCGATAAATGCGGCCGCATCGGGAGGGGGTGAGCCAGCAGACGAGGGGGCTGACCCATTGGCTATGGGCACGGGTTTTGTGGGGGGCGGAAGCACCCCCGCTCGCGCGCCTACTAGGCGAGTGCTAGCAAGCCGGCCCCAAGGCAGACGACGATGACCGGGATGATGGTCTCGCGGATCACCTGACCCTCGCGTGCCTGCAGGCCGGCGGCCCCGGCCGCCATGGCGATGTTGTGCAGCGAGATCATGTTGCCCACCCCGGCGCCGATCAGTTGCAGGGCGAGTACGGTCGGGAGCGCCATGCCCAGGGCATCGGCGGTGTCTGCCTGGAGTTGTGCAAACAGCAGGTTGGAGACGGTCGCGCTTCCGGTCATGAACGAGCCCAGCGCGCCGAGGAAGGCGCTGAACATCACGAAGGTCCCGCCCAGTGATTCCGCCAGGCCCTGCCCCAGCACCTGTGGCATCGACGGCAGGCCGGCGGCGTTGGAGCCGGAGCTCAGCAGGAGCTGGGTGAGGGCGATGATGAATGCCAGCACGGTGGCCGCCACGCGCAGTTTGCCCCAGGTGGCGGCCACCGCCTGACCCAGCGTGGCGCGGCTTACGCGGAACAGGATCAGCGCGGTGAGCAGGGCCAGGCCAAAGTAGAAATAGGGTGTGTACAGCGGGGCGAGGCTTTGCCCCAGCTCAATGCCGTGGAACTCGCCCGGTGACCAGCGCACGGACTGCAGGGCCTCGCGCAGCGGCATGATGGTGCGCGAGGCGATCAGTGCCACGGCCATGACCGCGAACGGCACAAAGGCTAGGAGCACGCGCCCGACTGGGGCCCGCTCGACCTCTGGGCACCGTTCGTGCCCAGGTAGCAGGAAGCCGCGATGGGCCGCCAGGGCAATCACCGCCATTGCCACCACGCCGCCGATGATCGCGGGCAGTTCCGGCCCCACCAGCCAGGCAACCAGCAGATAGGGGATGCCGAACGCCAGCGCCGATAGCACGGCGAAGGGCACGAACTCGCGGAAGCGCCCGCGTTCCTCGCCGAGGGTCGCCACCCAGACCATGAATAGCGTAATGAACGGTGCGAGGACGGTGTGGATGACCGCCGTCTGCAACACGGCCGAGCGGGTGGTCTCCGCATCCAGGCCGAGGCCGGCGAAGCCGATGATCACGGGCGTTCCGGCCGCACCGAAGGGGACGGCGGTGCTGTTGCCGATCAGGGCGATGGCGACCGCCTTCAGGGGCCGCATGCCGAAATACACCAGCAGCGGTGCCGCCAGTACCGCGGGGGTGCCGAAGCCGGCGATGCCCTCTACGAAACCGACCAGCCCCCACCCCAGCAGCATGGCCAGCACCCGGTGGTCGCGCGAGACGCTGGCGATGACTGACTGGATTGCACTCATGTGCCCGGTCCCGATCATCACGTTCAGCACCAGCAGTGCCATCAGGATGATCAGCAGGACCTCCACGAAAACGATGGCAGCATCCAGCAGACTCGCTACCAGCACCGTGCCCGATATCTGCCAGACCAGAACGGCCAGCACCAGGGTGGCGAGATAGGCGATGGGCGCCGCTTCAAAGGCCGGCCGCCGCAACGGCACCAGCCACACGAACAGCAACACGAACGGCACCAACGTGAGCCAGAACAGCACGATCCCTCTCCCGTTATGCGCAAGGCGTCATCCTAACCCGGGGCTCGGTTCGGGAATAACCGTTGCAGGAAGGGGCAACGTCGATGCCGTGGGGCGATACGGAGTGCAGGGTCAGCCGTCCGGCCGGCGAGCGGTAGCGCTTGACCAAGGCCAAAGCAGCATGGTTTAGCCGATAGGCTTGGCTAGTACGGCCGGGAAGAACGCAGCCAAGTGGGCAAGGCGCAGGGGGGGCACGGGCAACGGATGGTCCAGGACGGTAGGATCGGCAGGTGGGGTCGCCAGGCCCCGCAGCGACGGACCGTTCCAATCACGTGACGCAGGGAGGCGTTCATGATTCTTCTGGTTGTATACAGTTTCGCGGTACTGGCCGCATTGGCGATGCTGTTATCGCGGCGGCGCGCCGCGCTTGGGGTGCGGGTGTTGTATGCCTTCGCGACCTTGGTGCTGCCCTTTGCCACGGTATGGCTCGCGCATGCGCTGAACGGTGGCGAGACATCCGGGGCGGGGGCTTTCGGGCTGGTGCTGTTCGCGTTCCTTGGCAGCCCGTTGTTGATGTGGTGGGTGTTTGCCTATCGCCACCCTGCAGGGGGCCCCGAGGACACTGCTGAGAGGGGCATCGCGCCGGGCTCACCGCCGCCGGAGGCCGCCCGATCGGCCGCGCCGGATGCCGTCCAGGAGTCCGCGGTGGCCGCGGCACAGCGGTCGACTGTGCGGATGCACCCCTTTCATCGTGCGGCGCTGGTGCAGACGCCGGGGTCGCTCCTGCTGGGATTGGGACTGGCTGAAAAACTCGGGGGTACTGATGGTCCGATCTTTCCGTTTCTGGCGAATGGGTGGCTGGTCGACGGCATGCTGGTGCTGGGGGCGGTTCTGTTTGCCGTATCGCTCCGCATGATCGTCGTGGAACTGCGCCGGCCGTCCGAACCGCAACGGGATACCGATGCGCTCGGAATCCGTAACCCGCGTCGCTGAGCCACCCGCAGACGCAGGTCGCCGCGACCGCTTCTTGTACGCCCGGTGAACTGTTCCGGTGGACCGGATCTTGTGAGCTCTCTAACGGAACGGCGCTTCCGGGTATGAAGGATCGGTAGCAAGCCTCTCCGACGCGGGCTATGTTCTGGGTGGAGCCGCTGTGGTGGACGAATTCCTCGACTCGCGGGATCGGCCCTAAAACGGTCGGTCGGCGCGGACGGAGGACTTGTGTGGGGTCGTGGGTATGGATGAGTAGCGTGGTGCGGAGGGTTTCGTCATGCAGGGATACGTCGTCGGCAGGGTGGAATCCGATTCGCGGGCAGGGCCTGGCTTGCGGTACCCATGACGTCGGTGGTTGTCACCGCGGCGGGCTGGAGAACGAAGGTATGACCACCGCACGGAGTGACCCCGCTTGAAGGTGCTCGTCATCCTCGGCCACCCGCGCATTGATAGCCTGTGCGGGGCGCTGGCCGAAGCCTACAGCGAAGGGGCGCGTGCGGCCGGGACCGAGGTGCAGTCCCTGAATCTGGCGAGTCTGGAGTTTGATCCGCACGTCCACACCCCTTCGCCCAATCAGCAGCCACTCGAAAAGGATCTGGAGGCCGCACGCGGCCTCGTCGCGTGGGCTGATCATCTGGTGTTTGTCTATCCCACCTGGTGGGGCACCATGCCGGCGCTGCTCAAGGGTTTTCTGGACCGGAGCATGACGCCGGAATTCGCCTTTCGCTCCTGCGAGGGCGGTACCGGGTACGAAGGGTTGCTGCAGGGCCGCTCGGCGCAACTGATCACGACCATGGATACGCCGCCGCTGATCCACCGGCTGGTTTATCGCCAGCCAGGTGCCAATGCGATGGCGCGCGCCACGCTTGGGTTCTGTGGGGTCCGGCCGGTGCGCTCGTTGATGTTCGGCTCGGTGCGCCATAGCGACGAAGCCCAGCGCAAGGCCTGGTTGCAGCGCGCACGCCAGGAAGGGTTGCGTCTGGCCAGGGGGCGCGAAAGTGCGGGCGAGTGGCTCGCGCACAAGGCCGGTGCCTGGCTCCAGGCGTTGCGCTTGCAGTTCTATCCGATGACCTTTGTGGCCTACGCGGTGGGGGCGCTGGTGGCCGCCCCGGCGGGTGGGGTGTTCGGCAATCCGGTGTTCTGGCTCGGGTACCTGTGCCTGTTTCTACTGGAAGTGGCCACGGTGCTGGTGAACGAACGCGTGGACTTTGGCTCGGACCGGCAAAACCGGTTCTATGGTCCCTTTACCGGTGGGTCGCGCGTGCTGGTGGAGGGGCTGTTGTCCGCGCGCGAGCTGGGCGTGGGGATTGCCGTCGCGCTGGTGGGCTTCGCCCTCGCGTTCGTGGCATTGCTGGCGACCGCACCCGGAGATTCGGGGCCGATCCTGACGGTGATGGCCGTCCTCGCGATCCTGGCGATCGGCTACACGGCGGCGCCGCTGAAGCTTAGCTATCGGGGGCTGGGCGAGCTCGATGTCGCGCTGACGCACAGCCTGGGCGTGCTGCTGTACGGCTATGTGTTCCTGGCGGGCGACTGGACCGCGTCCTTGCCCTGGCTGTTGAGCCTGCCGCTGTTCCTGGCGATTGTGCCGTCGATCACGCTTTCGGGGATTCCCGACCGCGAGGCGGACGCCGCGGTGGGCAAGGGCACCCTGGCCGTGCGCCTGGGGAACGACGGTGCGCTTTGGGTGGCGTTGTCGTTCACCATCCTGGCGTCCGCCAGCGGCGCATTGTTCGATGCGCTGGGATGGGTACAGGGGGCCTATGCCGGGATCGGGTATGTGGTGGTCCCGTATGCCGCCTGGTTGGTCTGGCTCCTGTGGCGTGCGCTGTACCGCGAAGGCCCCAGAGGGCGCATTGATGGATTAATGGCGGCCTCCCTGGGCTATGTGCTCTGGTTCGGACTGTTCCCCCTGGTGAACCTGGTCATGGGCTGATGGTGGGAGCCATCGTGGGCCAGTGCGTGGCACGCGTTATTTGGAGGGCGGTTCACCGGTGAGGCTCTGCTGGCTGCTGGCATCGGGTGCGCGGCGCAGCTTTCTCCGGGCCTTCTCCCGCCAGTTGGGGGCCAAGATCTAGCAATCGGCGGCAGGTCGATCTTGGCCGCAACGGCACGTGCAGAAAGCCCTTCCCGGAGTGCCGAAGCCGATGGGCCGTTAATTTTCGGCGGGCCGCATTCTTTCGGCCCGATCAGGCACCCGTTATAGTCACAATGATCGGGGGCATTTCCACCGCTATTGCGGGAAGACCCCGTTGATGCCAGACGACGCATCGACACGCAAGGGGAGGGGGGATGCGGGCACAACTCGGGTTACGGAACACCTGGCCGGCCTATGCGCGGTTCATCGGCATTTCGGTCGCGATCGTCACTCTGCTGGCGGTGGTCCAGATCCTGTTTGTCTATGGGGCCGATCGTTTCGAGCCGCGCTTGCTGGCGATCCCTTCCGTTGTCGGGATCCTTTTCGGGTTCATGCTGGCGCGCATGCACCTGCTTCGGTCGCAGACCGACCTCCTGAATACCTTTGTCGAAGCGACCCAGGCCAGCAGTGATCACGAGGAGGCCATTCGGCATTTGCTGCGGGTGGTTGCCGAGCAGCTGCGGATGGACGGGGTGGCCCTCTATGAACTGGACCCGGCCGGGATGGAGGCAAGACGACTCCGGCACTACCCGCCGCACCGCGCCTCGCCATTGTCCGAACGTGCGCTGCGGGAGCTTTCGGCATTGTCCCTTGAGGAAGGCCGGTCCGGTACCTGCGAGGAACTGCGCTCCCGGGGCCTGGATTCGCTTCCGGCTTGCCTCGAGACGGTCGAACTTCCGCTTCCCGACAACCAGCGTGGCTTGTTGGTGCTCTATCGCGACGATGCGAGACGCAAGCCACCGGACGCGCTGGAACGGCGGTTCCTTCAGCTCAGTGCCGACTGGTTGAGCATGACCCTGACCCACATGCACCAGCGGGAGATCATCGCCACTGAACGGGAACAAAACCGGCGCGAGAAGGAGCGGGCCCAGACCACGCTGGAGTCGATTGGCGACGCGGTGATTACCACCGACGACCATGGCCGTATCGACTACGCCAATCCGGTGGCCAGCCTGTTGCTGGGCGAGCCTGCGGCACAACTGGCGAAACGGCCCCTCGACGAGGTGGTATGTCTGGAAGCCGAGAGCGGCGGGGACTCGATGTCCGCGCGGCTCGAATCCAGTGGTCAGGTGCTCGCGGAAGCAGGCCACCCTGCCCATATGCGCCTGCACACCGCGAACGACCAGACCCGCCCGGTCCAGCTTTCCTTTACCCCGATCCTGAATCGTGCCGCCGACAGCCAGGCGAGCGTCCTCGTGATGCGTGACATCAGCGATCTGCGCGAGGTGATGCGCCGGCTCGACTATCAGGCCACACACGATGCCCTGACAGGGTTGCTGAACCGGCCGGCCTTCGAGGCGTGTCTCGAGGACCAGCTACGTTCCGCGCGTACGCACGACACCCGGCACACCCTGTGCTATCTCGACCTCGACCAGTTCAAGATTATCAATGACACCCGTGGGCACACCGCGGGCGACGAGCTCCTGCGTCAGGTTTCGGCCCTCTTGCCTCATCTGTTGCACGAACGCGATATCGTCGCGCGCCTCGGAGGGGATGAATTCGGGATCCTGATGGTTGACCGGGACATCGAGGACGGACGAACCCTGGCCGAGGAGATCGGCCGCGAACTGGCCAGCTTCCGTTTCTACTGGGACGAGTCGACCTTCTCCGTGTCCGCCAGTCTGGGGCTGGTCGAAGTCAGCGGGGCGAGCGAGTCGACCCAGTTGATCCTGCAGCAGGCGGATGCGGCCTGCTACGTGGTCAAGGACACGGGACGCAACCAGGTGCGCGTGTTCCGGGCGGAGGACGAGGACTTGCGTGACCGGGCGGGCGAACTGCACTGGGTCAGCAGCATTCCGGACGCGATCGAGCAGGAGCGTTTCGAACTCTGGGCACAACCAGTTCGCACGCTGGCGGATGACACGGATGCCTATTTCGAAGTCCTGCTTCGCCTGCGTGACAGCGATGGCCAGTTGGTCCGGCCGGATACCTTCATCCCGGCGGCCGAACGCTATGACCTGATGGGGCAGGTCGACCGCTGGGTGGTGTCCCGGACGCTGGCGTACATGCAGCAACTCCAGGCTGCCGGATGTGGTGACCTTCCGGTAATGGGGATCAACCTCTCGGGTTCGTCACTGAATAACGATGCCTTCCTGGTGTTTCTGCAAGAGTCGGTGGCGAAGTCCGGCCTCCCCGGTGACCGCTTGTGCTTCGAGATCACCGAGACTGCAGCGGTCCGGCACCTGCAGCGAACCGCCCGGCTGATGACCGAGATGCGGCGAACGGGTTGCCTCTTCGCGCTGGACGATTTCGGCAGCGGCCTGTCCTCGTTTTCCTACCTCAAGCATCTGCCGGTGGATTATCTGAAGATCGACGGTGACTTTGTTCGGGACATCAACACCGATCCGGTCGATCTCGCAATGGTGCGTGCCATTCACGAGGTGGGACAGATCCTGGGGCTGACCACGATTGCGGAACACGTGGAAAATGATGCCATCCGGGCGCGCCTCGCGGAGGTTGGCGTTACTCACGGGCAGGGCTACGGCCTGGCGCGTCCGGAATCATTGGCCGGTCCGGTACGCGTCCATCGGGCGGGCGAATGGGCTACGCCCTGATGCGGATGGTGTATCCCGGATGGGCAACCGGGTTTACTCGCGATCCCGGGAAGAATGCGTTCGCGACGATGGTCTCGGCCGTTCTCCACCGGCATAAAGTGGTCGCCCGGCAAGGGAGCGCAGGCGTGAGAGGGTGGATGCGAGTGAGGGCAACGGGCTGATCAGGCGGGAGGGGGTCCGACGCCGATGATGGAATTCCAGTGCGGACGGACATGAGGGCAATCCCTGTCTCGCCTGCTCGGGCCATCGGAAAATGGGACGTGAAAGCCTGGTGACCGGGAAAATCGCCGGGTCTCTTCCGAGGCCCGGCGAGTTGATGGGCGTTGCCTTGCGTCAATCGATCTTGATGTAGGCAAAGCCCTTGTCATTTTGTAGTTCGGCGAGCCGAACTACACCGGATGGCACGAGATCCACGTTGCCGTGGACGTCACTTGCATCCAGCCGGACACGGGTCCGGGTGATGTCACACAGCTCGTACTTGACCCCATGCGTCTGGTGCAGGCCGGATAGTCGTGTGCGCAGTTCGTCGCGCTCCTCCTGAAATTCGGCATCCACCTCGAATGGGGTTTCCTCGAGGTTGTCGTCGGTGGCAAAGCGGATGCCATCCGACATGAACACGACCCGCACGTCCACTTCCATGAACTCGTTCTGGTAGTGCGTCATCATGTTGTTGATGCTGGTAAGCATCGACGAAAGCCGCTGGGGATCGCCATAGTCCACGTGGTAGACGACCTTGGCCTCGGGCTCGAAAGCCCCCGCGGACGTGCTCCATCCGAGTCCGACAAGCGCGGCACAGGCAAGTGCGGCCAGAAGCCGGGGTCGCGGCCTGGCGGGAGCCCGGCGGTTCCTGGCCGGGGATTCCGAATGTTTCATTTGAGTCTCCTTTGATGAGTTTTCAACGTTCGTTATTGGTTTTGTTTTGGTGGTTCGCCCGTTACACCCCTGTTCCGGGCATGGGTACTCTAAACCGAGTCTATCGGTGGCGCCAGTTCAGGCGCGGGGGCTGTCCCGGGGGCAGCAGAACGGCAGACAGCAACTTCGGCAATCCGGGTTGAAGGAATTCTTCAGATCCGCGATGGGGGGCTTGTTGGCCGGCCTGTTGCCGGCAACCATCCTGCAGGCGCATGCCTTGCACGTGTCGAATGTCATTTCGCGGTTTCGGTGCCGGAGCGGCCCGAGTCCCACGTGAAGCTGGAGCTGGAGCTGGAGCGGGTGCTCTGCGCGGATGGAATGGCGGGTGATGATGGGCAAGCGTGTAGGCGCGGGATTGCGGAAGGTGAAGGGGTGCTTGGAGCTGTTACGGAAGGGTCGAATTGCTTGTGCCGGGCGCCCGGCTTCATTCGCGCTGGGCGGAGCACGGGGCCATGGCACCCGAGGGTTTTGCCGCTACAAGCGGTTGGGGCTTCTTCCGACCGTAGGCGTCACATCGCTCGAGCGGATGGTCGCGGTGCTTGAGGGGTCGGAACGAGACCTACGTCGCCGCCGAAGCACGATTTTCCGCAACGGCGTGCGCGGGCGGGACGCGTGTTCTCCCGTTTGGCAGGGGGCGGATTAGCGTTTGGCGGGCTCACCGGCGAGGCGCTGCTGGCTGCTGGCATCAGGTGCGCGGCGCAGCTTTCTCCGGGCCTTCTCGCGCCAGTTGGGAGCCAGGGTCTCGCAATCAGCGAGTTGCTGCAGGTGCTGGTGATTCCGGCGCCGATAGACCGCGGCCATTGCGGCAGCGATGCTGAGGCTTTCGGGCTGGCGTTCGAGCCGTTCGATCGTGTCGCCCGCGGTGAGGGTGCCTGGTTCCAGTACGCGGTAGAACCAGCCGCAGCGCCCGGTTTCCTGGACGTCGCGCGCGAGGCCCGGGACGTCGAAGCGGGCGTCGAGCTTCCAGCACGGGGTACGGGGCTGGCTGACCTGTACCCGGGCGGTGCCGATGCGATAGATGTCGCCGATGTGCACGCTGTGTTCGTCCATGCCGTGGCTGGCCAGGTTTTCGCCAAAGCCGGGGGGCACGAAGCGGGTGGCGCGATCGGGGTACTGCTCCTGCCACCCGGCGTACCGATCGAGGCTGTAGTGGAGCAGGGCGCGCTCCGCGCCGCCGTGGTTTTCCGGGTCCGCCTGTTCGTCACCGGCCAGGCCGAGGGGGCCCAGCACGACTGGGCCTTCCACAGGCTGCTTGTCGATGGCGCTGGCGCGGCCCCTGGCGTAGTCCGCGGTTACGCGGCCGGTGTAGATGCCGATGAGTCGGGTGGTGGTCATGCAGGGGCACTCCCGGGCTGGCGCGGAGTCTCGACGATACAACAAGTCCGCATCCGGGGGACGACGGCTCGCTCAGCGCCCGCGCAGATACAGCAGGCGGGCGATAAAGGCGATACCCAGGATGATCCAGCCAATGGGATAGGGCAGTACGCCGGAGAAGAAGGCGGTCAGGCTGGCGACGAGCAACGCGCCAATGACGAGCAGCGGGATGTCCATTCCCTTGAGAACCGCGATGCGGACCCAGGTTCCGCGCGGACACCGGGTGACCGCCCGCAGGGTGGCGCGGCGTGCGGCCGGCGTGGTCGCTTGGTGGCGGGTCTCACGTGTCGGGGCCGTGGTGCCAGTGGTCGAGGATCTCCAGGATCGCGTCGATGGCCGGGGGCTCGTCCGTCAGCGGGCCGGGTACCAGCAGCCCACGATGCGAGGCCTCGAGGATCAGCGGGTCCGGATGCCCGTCCAGGTGCAGGGATTCGACCGGCACCACGCCGTCGCCCAGTTCGTCGTCGGTCTGCTCCCACCATTCGCTGATGCGCCCGGCCACCGCCTCGAGGTCGATCTGTTCGTTCAGCGCGGCGAGACTCTCGCGCATGGCGGGCGTGGGTTCGGGCAGTTTTCCGCCGATGATGCGGACCGGTATGTCGTCCGGCCAGGGGCGTGCGTTGAGTTCGGCCAGGAAGTGGCTGCCCGGGCGCAGGTCGATCTTGGCCGCGCCGGTGCCGTCGCGCAGGCCGGCAAACAGCGAGAAGCGCTGCTGCTGGATGTCGGCCAGCCACTCGCGTACCTCCAGCCAGACCCGCAGCCGGGCCCACTCGGAGCCATGATTGGGGGTGGCCACCAGGATTACGCCGGCGACGGGGCGCCCCCCGACACGTGGGGTCGCATCCTCCGGATGCCGGTAGCGCGTCACGAAATCGCGGATCACCAGACCCCCCATGCTGTGGCCAAGCAGGACCAGCGGGTCGTCGCCTTCGAGCTGCGCCCAGTGTTCCGCCAGCAGGTCCGCACTGTGGTCGATGGCCTGGTCGTTGGGATAGCGGAATTCCCAGCCATTGATTCCGGCGTCGTCCAGCGCGGGCGCCAGGGCGTCCCAGATATCGCCGGGCTCGTCCAGTCCGTGCAGCAGCAGGACGTCCGGCGGGCGCTCGTCATCGAACCGGTCCGAACGCGGCAGGAAGCCCTGCAGATCGTCGGGCAGCTCCATGGTCTCGGGGAACCATTCGTGCAGGCGGTCCTGGACTTCGACGCGCAGCTCGCGCTCCTGTTCCGGGTTCTGCTCGGCCCAGCCGACCCAGATGGCCAGGGCGAGCAGGGGCACGCCCACCAGGAACAGGAAGGCGCCGAGGCGCCGGCGGCGCCGGTTCGAATCGGGACGGCTGGCATTCATGGACGATCACCATCGGACAAGCCGAGCGCTACGGCAAGTAGGGCCCGGCACGGGCGATTGGATGCCCTGTGTATCATGGCGGGAAGTCCCTCATGGAAGTTTCGACATGCGACGCGCGTACTTGCTCCCCTGGCTTCTGGTCCCCCTCTTGCTGACCGCGTGCGCCGGACTGGATGTCCGCGACTTCGGCCTCGATGGGGGTGATGATCGTGCCGAGGAGGCGATCCGCGAGGCCTTGCGGGTGGGCACCGAGCGCACGGTGGAGCGGACCGGCCGCGAGGATGGCTACTGGGGCAACGCGTTGATCCGCATCGGTCTTCCGCCGGAGCTGGAGCAGGCCGGCGATACGCTGCGGCGCGTCGGGTTTGCCAGCCAGGTGGACGATCTGGAGCGGCGGATGAATCGTGCGGCGGAGTCCGCAGCGCAGGAGGCCGTTTCGGTGTTTGTCAGCGCCATCCGCGGGATGCGGCCGGAGGACGTGTATGGGGTGCTGCGCGGGGCCGATGATGCCGCCACGCAGTATCTGCGCGATGCGTCGGAGTCCACCCTGCGCGAGCGCTACATGCCGATTGTGCAGGAGCAGATGGAGCGGGCCGACGTCTATCGGGTGTACCAGCCGCTGCGCGACGCGGCGGGCCGCATTCCGGGCCTGTCGGGGCTGGACGTCGATCTGGATCGCTACGTGACCGATCACGCCCTGGATGGCCTGTTTACCATCCTCGCGGACGAGGAGCGTCGCATCCGCGAGGACCCGGCCGCCCGCACGACCCAGCTCTTGCGCGACTATTTCGGTCAGTAGCGCACTGCGTCCGGACAGCCGCCGTCGATGGGGACTGGAAGCGGGTCCAGTGCGTGGGAGGTTCCGCAACGACCGGTTGGGGGTGACGGGCCTACAGGGTGACTTCGGCTTCGAGGATCAGGAAAACCAGCAGGGCCAGGGTGATAGCCCACAGGATGAGGTAGCCGACCATGCTTTGTGCGGCGGCGGTCTGCTGGGCGCGGCCGCGCGGTCGCACCCCCTGGTAGAGGAAGACGAGCTTGGCCGAGAGATTCACGCAGACCACGTTCACGGCCAGCAGCAATGCCGCCATGTACGCAGCGGAGAATTCGCCGGAGCCGAGCATGATCCCCACCGTGGCGGCGGGCGGGAGCAGTGCCACGGCGACCATCACGCCCACCAGCACGGTGGGCAGGCCGGTCGTCAGCGACAGCACGGCAGCGGCCCCGGAGGCGAGTGCCAGGGCGACCGAGTCGAGCCCGACCTCGGTGCGCATCTGCAGTTCGCGGGCACCGACATCCACGGACATGACCAGGGCGAGGACCATGCCGATCAGGATGGCGCCGCCCAACCCGACCGCGTTGGTACGCAACGCGCGGCCGATCAGGCCGGTGTCAGCCATGGAGGTGCCAAGCGCCAGCGCGAGGTTCGGTCCCAGCAGGGGCGCGATCACCATCGCGCCGATGACTACGGCCACGTTGTTCTCCAGCAGGCCAATCGCCGCGACGATGGTGGACAGCACGGTCAGGAGCATGAACTGGCCGGTCAGGTCCGCACCGCCTGCGACGTTGGTGTAGAGTTCCTCGCGTGACACGGCCCGGCCCTTCCGGCGCGCCTGTTCCTTGTCCGCGTCTTCCTCTTTCGGCTCCTGAAAGGGATCTGGCAGCACGGCCTCCACGGGCAGGACCAGGATGCGGGCCGTTTCGGAGAACCCGAGCACGCGGTAGAGATCGTCGATCAGGTGTTGACGGAATTCGGTGCTGACCAGCATGTGCACCGCCATGCGGTCGCGGTTTTCGTCCACGCCGTGCCAGAGCACATCGACCGCCAGCCCTTCGGCGATGCCGAGCACGGTATCGATGTGCCCGGCGGGCCCTACCACTTCGATGATCTTGCTGCTCATGATCCCTCTCCCTGCGGCTGGCCGCATGGTAGCAAGGCTCCTCGTTAGCTGCCGTTAGGCGTGAGTTGTGGTGGTTCGGGGCTGCCGCGATAATCCGCACTCCGAGGCGCGGCCTCGGCCTGCCAGCGCGATCCCGGGACCCGAATGCTGAAGAAGATCAAGTTGGAACATGTCGTCGAGGGAATGTACATCCGGGAACTTTGTGGCTCGTGGATGGAGCATCCCTTCTGGCGCACGCGCTTCCTGCTGGACGATGCGAAGGATCTCGCGATCCTGCGTGAAAGCCGTATCCGCGAGGTCTGGATCGACACCACCAGGGGGCGGGACGTGGAGGGTGCGGAGACCGCCATGACGCCGGCGGAACGGGATGCCGAGGTGCAGGCGGCGCTGGAGTCGGTCCCGGATGCCGGGCGCGATCGGGAGCCCGCATCCACCCGGGAGGAGCTGGAACGGGCGGCGACCATCTGCCGGAAGTCGCGGCAGGCGATGACCTCGATCTTCGGCGAGGCACGCATGGGGCGCGCAGTGGACACCGAACTGGCGCGCAAGGTGGTCGAGGAGATCACCGACTCCGTGACCCGCAACTCCCGTGCCCTGGTCAGCCTGGCGCGCCTGAAGAACGCCGACGACTACACCTACATGCATTCGGTGGCGGTGTGCGCGCTGATGGTGGCGCTGGGCCGCGAACTGGGACTGGAGGACGCCGCGGTGCTGGCGGCCGGGGAGGCGGGGCTGATGCACGACATCGGCAAGGCCGCGATGCCGCTGGATGTGCTCAACAAGCCGGGCAAGCTGACCGCCGAGGAGTTTGCCGTAATGAAGCGCCATCCGGAGGAAGGGCGCCGCATCCTGCAGGCCGCCGAAGAAGAGCTCCACCCGATCACCCTGGATGTCTGTCTGCATCACCACGAGAAGATGGATGGTTCGGGATATCCCGAGGGGCTGACAGGGGATCAGATTACCCTGTACGCGAAGATGGGCGCGGTCTGCGATGTCTATGACGCGATTACGTCGAATCGCCCTTACAAGGCGGGCTGGGACCCGGGCGACTCCATCCGCAGGATGGCCGAATGGGCGAACGGCCATTTCGATCCGACCGTCTTCCAGGCGTTCGTGAAGAGCCTGGGGATTTACCCCGTGGGGTCCCTGGTGCGCCTGGAATCCGGACGCCTTGCTGTAGTCGTCGACCAGTCCGCCGGTTCGCTGCTCAAGCCGGTCGTGAAGATCTTTTACTCAACCAGCTCGGGGTGCCGGATTCCCCCGAAGGTCGTGGACCTCTCGGCGACGCACGTTCAGGAGGCTATTGCCGGGCGCGAGGACCCCACGGCATGGCCGTTCCCGGACCTGGATGAGCTGTGGTCCGGTCTGCCCGCCGGCAACGGATAAAGGAGACGCTTCGCCGCCGCCGGTGGCGGGTCGTCAGAACAGGCCGCAGGCGGGTCCTGTGCGCGCCGAGCGGACGCTGCGAATGTCCGGGTGGGCGCGCAGGTCGTCCATCATTTCGCTATACAGGCCATCCGGGACATCCCGTGCGAAGGTGATGTCGACTCTGCCGCTGCGGCGCATGTTGTAGGCCGTGAAGGCGTCTGCATCGTAGTCGAACAGGATGTGGGATAGCGCGTCTTCGGAAGCGCGCGCCTCGGGGGTAGTCGCGTGAGAGGTGGTGGCGCAGCCGGTCAGGGCCAGCGTTAGCGAGAGAGCGAGGATCAGTACGGAGAGCGAGAATCGAGTGTTCATGGCAGGACCTCCATGCCGTAAGCGATTAACTTGGCGGTTCCCGGGCTGTGCGGCTTTCCTGCGTTATCGGACCGGAAGTGGCAATTAAGGGCCATTTTTTGATCCTTGTGCCCTGCCATTGCTGTTTTTTATGTCAAAACCAGAAGGAAAGCAAGGGTTACATGGAGCCGCGTCTCCCTACCCGAACAGGCGAAGGACGAGCTGGGGTGCTAGGTTGGCCTGGGCAAGAATGGCGACGCCGGCCTGCTGGAGGATTTGGGCACGGATCAGGGCGGCGACCTCGGCGGCGTAGTCGGCATCGAGGATGCGGCTGCGCGCCGCCTGGAGGTTTTCGCTGCCGATGCCGAGATTGTCGATGATGGATTCCAGGCGGTTTTGCACCGCACCCAGGCGGCTGCGGCGGGCGCTGATCTGGTCCAGTGCATTGTCCAGGCGGGCGAGGGCGTCGCTGGCGCCCTGCGCGGTGTCGAGGTTGAGCGTGGCGAGACTTCCGTCCACGGCGCGGGTGGCCGGCATGCCCAGCACATCGAGACCGGCGTTGCCGCTGATGGTGATGGTCTTGCGTGCGGTGATGTCCAGGCGGCCGTCGAGGGTGGCGGAGGCGCGGCTTGGGCCTCCGAGCTCGCGATTGATGGCGATGGCCAGTGCCGCGGCCGAGTCGTAGTCGCCGTCGGGCACACCGATCTCTGGCCCGTCGCCGATGCGGATCTGGAAGTCGCCGGAGACCGTGAACGGGCCGTTGGCAAACAATGCCGCCAGGTCACCGGAACGACTGATCGCGACCGCACCGAGCTGACGCGTGCGCATGCCGTCGCCGAGATCCACCGCCAGGGTCTGCCCGGCGTTGGCGCCGACCTGGAAGAAGGCGGTGGCGGCGCTGCCATCTAGCAGGGTGCGGCCGTTGAAGGTGGTCTGGGTGACCACCCGGTCGGTCTCCGCCAGCAATTGCTGGGCCTCGCGGTTGACGGCCTGACGGTCAGATGCGGAGAGGGTGCCGTTGGCGGCCTGCAGGGCCAGTTCGCGTATCCGTTGCAGGTTGCCGCTCATGGAGCCGAGCGCGCCCTCGGCGGTGCGGGTCAACGCGATGCCATCCTGCGCGTTGCGCATGGCCTGGTTGAGGCCGCGAACCTGGGTGGTGAAGCGTTCGCTGATGGCCAGTCCGGCGGCATCGTCGCGCGCCGAGTTGATGCGGCGCCCGGAGGCCAGGCGTTGCAGGGCAACCTGCAACGCACCCTGAGAAAGGCGCAGGTTGCGCTGGGCGTTCAGCGACAGGAGATTCGTGTTGATCACCTGAGACATTATTGTCGGGTCTCGCGGCCCGTCACCGGACCGACCTGTACCCGGTGCCATGCCGACGGGATCATGCAGCCGGAATTCACCAGCTACAGGGCGTTAACGGCTGTCTTGAGCCGAACTTTAGGGTTGGGTCGCCCGATCCCGCTCCATGATGGCCCGGGCCCGTCGGGTGTGCCGTTACGGTCGGGTGGCGTCGGGTTCCGACCTGTTCGGTGTGCCCCATAGCGCGTGCAGGCGTTCCTCCCGGCCACAATTGGCCACGTAGTCGGCGTAGCGTTCCGGGTGGCTGCGGTAGTAGTTCTGGTGTTCGTCCTCGGCGCGATAGAAGGGTGCAGCGTCCCGTATGCGCGTCACCACCGGTTGGTCGAAGCGGCCCGAGCGGTTCAGCTCGGCCCTTGAGGCTTCGGCGATGGCGCGCTGGGCGGCATCCTGCGGAAAGATGGCGGTTCGATAGTGGGGCCCGCGATCACAGAACTGCCCGTGCGGATCCAGCGGGTCAATGCTGCGCCAGAAGGTCTCCAGGATCTCGCTGAAGTCGATGCGCTCGGGGTCGAAGAGGATACGCACGGCCTCGACGTGGCCGGTGCGCCCGGTGACCACCTGCCAGTACCCGGGATCGAGGGTATGGCCTCCGGTGTAGCCGAGCTCGGTTTCAAGCACGCCTTCCAGCGCATCGAAGGGTGCCTGCATGGACCAGAAACAACCGCCGGCCAGCACCGCCTGTTTGGGCTCGTCGGCCTGCGTCAGGGCCGGCGCCGAGAACAGGAGCAGGGCGGCAAGCCAGAGTGTGCGAGCGAAGGACATGATGCCTCACGAATGCATGCGAGCCGATCGTCAGACCTCGGCCCGCGCTTAAGGTGCCCGGCCCGGCAGATGCGGACGTTGGGGTCAGTCCCTACTGGTCATCGCGAGGGATGGAGGATATGGACTCGACCACGAAGTTGGCGCCGCTACAGAACATCCGGTGGTGCTGGCCGATGACTTCCTCGCGGGAGTGGCCTACTGTCTTGAGGAAGAGCTTGTTGGTCGCGAGGATCTGGCCGCGCGGGGTGAACTCGATGTAGGCGACGGCCTCCCGAATCGCGTCGAGCACGGCCGTGTCGGCGGTTCCCGTAGCAGGATGGGCAGTCGGCGAAGCGGCGGGGCTGGAGAGCATGGCGAGCTCCGTGAGACAGGTTACGGTAGGGGCCGTTGAGAACAATGTACATGAGCTGTACAAGATCAGTACAGAGGTTTCCTGTTAGGAGCGATGCAATGGGTAATTGGGCAAAAATCGGGGTGCCAGCCGCCGCCTTCTGGCTGGGATTCTCGGTCCTGTTGGCCGGGTGTGGGGGGACCTTCCCGCAGCCCGGTCCGGATCCGGAATTCGACGACGGACTGAGCGCGGAGGCCCTGTTTCAGCGAACGCTTGCGGCCCACGGCGGGGACCTGCGCAAATACCCGGGCGATCTGAACCAGGCGACCGATGGCGAGTGGGGGCGCATGATCCAGCGCCTCCAGCCGCTGGTGGCCGACGGCAAATACCGCGGCCAGGGCGAAGAGCGTTATCGCCCCGCCGATGATGTGTATGCGGTCCACTACACCGGTCCCGAGGGCACGAAGAGCGTCTTTCGCCACGGTGACGAATTCCGCTTGTATTACGATGGCGAGCGCAGTTCGGACCGCGACCGGATTCGCGCCAGCGCGATGACCACGGACGCCGGCGAGCTGTTCCACTACGGTCCGAGCTTCGTCAAACACCGGGCGACCGCCATGGAGCGGCTGGCGGACCAGCGCGAGGGCGGTGTGAACTACCGCCGGGTACTGGCCACCATCGAGCCGGGGTTCGGCGAGGCGGACGAAGACCGGGTGGTGATGTGGATCCACCCCGAAACCGACCTGCTTTATCGCGTGCATGTCACCCTGAACGGCTTTGGCCCAACCCAGGGTGCCCACGTGGATACGACCTTCCTGGAGTATGCGGAGATCGAGGGGTACACCCTGCCCACGCGCTTCGAAGAACGGGTGCGCGGGCCATTGCGGCTATTCGTGCACGAGTGGTGGGTGACCGGTCGGGACAGCGGGCGCGGCTGGGCGACCGCGGATGTCCGTGGGCCCGGTTTCTCGGGGGCGGCGGCGGCCGCCGCGGCTGACGCTGCCGCCCCGTAAGGGCTGTTCGGGTATGCCATCATCGGCCCGCCATGAACGAAGTGAGCCGACCCAAGGCCCGAACCACGGCCGACTTGCCGATCCCGAATGACCCCGAGGCCCCGGCCCCGGATGCGCCGGCGGACGCAGATTGCTCGTGGGGTAGCTGTGCGGCCGAGCCCTACTGGCTGGAGGTTGCGGAAGCGCTCGAATCCGTCCCCGATGGGATGCCGGGCAAGCCACCTTCCTGAAGGCGCCGGACCACGGCCAGTGCCGTGCCGCGGCTGTAGTCGTGGATCTTCCAGTGATCCGGCATCCAGCCGACCAGGAAGCGGTAGAAGTCGGCCTGGGCAATGGGAAACAGCGCACGCCACTCGTGCTCGATGGCGTCGGCTTCCGCGCCCTTGCCATGTTCGTTCAGGGCCTCGCGCAGCGCTTGGAAGTAGTCTTCCAGCAGTCCGGCCTCCCAGGTCTCCTGTTCGTGTTCGTCGAGGCCGCTTCCGAGGAGATAGGCCACATCGCGCATGCCGCAACCGCCTCCGACGTACTGGAAATCCACGGCTGCGACGGCATCGCCCTGCGGCGCAAAGCAGAAGTTGGCGACCTTGGCATCGCCATGGACGAAGCTGCGGTAGCGGGCGCCGGTCAGGGCGGCGTCGAGGGCCGCTGCCGTCTCGCGAATCGCCGGGTCCTCGATGGCGGCCCATTCGTTCGGGCGCGTGGCCAGATGCCAGTAACTGCCCTCGGGCCAGAGGCCTGCGGGCTCCCGCCCCATGAAGCGCGCGTGGAAGCGGGCGAGCCAGCGCAGACACTGCCGGGCCTCGGTCCGGGTCAGATGTTCCTTGCGCAGCGGGAAGCCGGCGGCGTCGAGGTCCTCCAGCACGATGAGGTGCTCGTCCCCGACGGTGGCGGTGTCCAGGCAGCGGGGTACGCGGCTGCTGGCGTCGCACTGGCCGGACCCGTCGCGATACCAGGCCATCTCGACCTGATAGGAACCCACCTTGCGCTGATGCGAGCGGTCGTTGTTCCAGCCGCGAGGATGGTCCAGATTGCCGGGAAAGACGACGTGCTTGAGGATCACCGTGGGCACGTCGGCGCCTTCGAGGCGGTAGCGGACGATCTCGCCATAACCGCTCCAGAGGATCTGGATCACGTGGTCACGCACCGCCTTGCGGGCACCGGTGGTCTGCTGGACGAAGCGGGTGGGGGCGTCCGTCATCCGCGCGGGGGCAGGGCGCGGCAGCTCCAGAACACGCCCAGCATCTCGAGCATGGCGGCGTCGTCGCGGGTCCAGAAAACGATGTCGTCGGTGGGATTGGCGTAGCGCCCGCCATAGGCCGTCTCGGTGGCTTGTAGTCGCGCGCGGGCCCCGTTGAAGGCCAGCACGACCTGCTCGCCCTCAAAGGTGGCGGTGAGCTCGGGGCCGTAGGCGCAGATGTAGGCCACCTCGCGTGGGGCGTCATCGCCACGCGGCAGGGCGCTGCAGCCGGCGATCAGCATGATTCCTGCAAGGATAATGGCTCGGCGCACGCGGTGGTCTCCCGTTGACGATCGATTATCGTAGCGTCCGGGCGGCCGGTACTTCATGCGGCCCTGCATGGCCGAGGGTGTTCCGGCCATGCAGGGCCGTGTGGACCGGGCCGATTCAGGCGCTGTCGTCAGGGTACGCGACAGTCGATGCGGATCGGGCCAGCACCCGTTCGAAGTTGGCCGCGGCCTGCGGGCGGGCAAACAGGAAGCCCTGCAGGGCCTGGCAACCAGCCTCCTGCAGGAAGGCTTGTTGCGCCTCGGTTTCCACGCCCTCGGCGACGGATTCGAGGCCCAGGTTGTCCGCGAGGCTGAGAATGGTGCGCACGATGGCCGCCGCGCTCGACTCGGTCTCCAGGTCCGCGATGAAGCAGCGGTCGATTTTCAGCACATCCAGCGGAAAGCGGCGCAGATAGGCCAGTGAGGAGTACCCGGTACCGAAATCGTCCAGGGCGACCCGGACCCCGCGCTCGCGGAATTGGCCCAGGGTACGGATGACCTGATCGGTATCGGCCATCAGCATGCTCTCGGTGACCTCCAGCTCCAGCGCGTCTGCACTCAGGTGGGTGTTTTCCAATACCCGAACGATGCTGTGCGCTATCTGACGATCGCGAAACTGGGGGGCGGCCAGATTGACGGACACGCGGACCGGTGGCAGCCCAGCCTGATGCCATTCCCGACACTGACGGCAGGCTTCGGTCAGAATCCAATGGCCCAGTTCCACGATTAGCCCGGTCTCCTCGAGGATCGGGATAAAGGCGCCCGGCGAATGTACCGTGCCGGCTCCATCTTCCCAGCGCAGCAGGGCCTCGACGCCGACGATACGGCCATTGCCGGCCGCCACCCGCGGCTGGTAGTGGAGGAAGAACCCTTCCTGGTGATCGACCGCACGCCGCAGCTGGCCCTCCAGCGAGACGCGCGTCCGCACGTCGTTGTTGAGCTCGCCGGAACAGAACTCGATGGCATTGCCCTCGGTGCGCTTGGCCTGGTGCATCGCGGATTCGGCGCGGCGCATCAGGTCGGGTACATCCTGGGTGTCGTGTGGATACACGGCGACCCCGACGGAACCCGGGACATAGAGCTCGTGGTCGCCGGCCTTGATGATCTGGCGCAGCGGCTCCAGCAGGCGGGTCACCGCGCCGCCGACCGAGCCGGGGGCCTCCACCGGGAGCAGGGCGCCGAACTCGTCGCCGCCCAGGCGTGCCAGTACGCCACCGACCGGCAGGCGGTTCTCCAGGCGTCGGGCCACGTGTTGCAGGACCTCGTCGCCGGTGGCCTGGCCCATGCCTTCGTTGACGCTCTTGAAGCGATCCAGGCCGATGTGCGCCAGCACCAGCGGACGCCCCAGGCGTTCGGCATCGGCGACGGCCTGGTCGGCGCGTTCGGCAAAGCGGGTGCGGTTGGGCAGGCCGGTCAGGGCGTCGTGGTAGGTGATGAATTGCAGGCGGCGCTCCGCCTCGCGCCGCTCGGTGATGTCATGCACCACGCCGGCCATGCGCTGGGGCCGGCCCTGGGTGTCGAAGTCCACGCTCCCGTGCTGGTAGACGATGCGGATCGAGCCATCGGGGCGGACGATGCGGTGCTCGATGTCGTATTCCGGACCCCCGGGGGTGAGGGCGTCGTCGACCGCGCGCTGCACCCGCTCGCGGTCGTCCGGGTGAACCGCCTGCATGAAGGACTCGTGGGTGGCACCCCATTGGTCGTATTCGAGGCCGAAGATGCGGAAGACCTCGTTGGACCAGCGGATGCCCCCGGCGTCGAAGTCCGAGATCCAGTTGCCCAGGTGGGCGATCTGCTGTGCCTCCTCCAGTTCCGCCTCGCGCCTTTCCAGTGCCTCGCGCGCGGCCTGGCGCTCGGTGATGTCCTGGAACGAGATCACGGCGCCGGTGATCCGGTCACGGGCATCACGCAGGGGGGCGGCATTGATGAGTACCGGAAATCCGTGCCCCGCGCGACTCCAGAAATACTCCTCGCAGGCTTGGAGCGAGTCGCCGCTGCGCAAGACCCGGTAGACCGGGCATTCCGTGGCCGGGAAGGCCTGTCCGTCGGGGCGGCTGTGGTGCGACAGCTCATGTGAACTGCGGCCCAGGGCCTCGGCTTGCGTGGCAAACCCGAGCAGTTCGCAGGCCGCAGGGTTCAGGAAGGTGTAATTGCCGTCGGAATCGATGCCGAATACGCCCTCGGCCAGGCTCCCCAGCAGGTTCTCGCGCAGAAGCTCGCCCTGCTTGCTGTCGGTAACGTCGATCCCGAGGGTCTGGAAGTGGGTGATCTCGCCGCCGTCGTCGAAAAAGGCGTGGCTGGTCCAGCGGACCCATCGATTGGAGCCATCGCCTCGCTGGACGGGATTCTCGATGGCGCGCACAGGGGCTTCGGGGGTGAAGCGAAGCAGGTCGGCGCGGTTCTCCGGTTGCCGGTCTTCGGGCAGGTCATGAATCCAGCGGTGTCCGACCAGCCCGTCGGGCGGTGCTGCGAAGTAGTCGTGGGCCGCCTGGTTGGCGTAGAAGATGGTCGTATCGGGTCGATAGCAGATAATGATGTAGGGGTGGTGTTCCACCAGATCCTGATAGTGGACCTCCAGTCCGGACGGATCGCTCATGCACTCTCCCTGCTTCTCGCGATCCGATGGCTGAGTCTGCCGATCGCCTTGCTAAGAGTCTGGCTGGGGGGGGGTAATGCGCAAACCGTAATTCGGACACAGGATTAACCGGCCGTTTTGCCGCGCACACGTTGGCGGCGCCTGTCAGCGTGGGTCCTCGTGGGAGTCGAGCTGATCCATCGGGTCGTGGTCGTCCTGTTGCTGCCGGACGCGGCGTGCGTGCATCTGGCGGTCGGTGAGCGACGTGTCGGCGTGGACATTGCGCACGACCAGGAAGGTCCACACCGTGGCGAACACCCACAGGAACAGGCCGATCGCCAGTGGGAAGCCTCCGTAGACGGAGACTCCGGCCAGGCCGGTCAGCAGCGCATAGGCGAGGGAAACCAGCGCGGCGGCCCAGACGATGGCGATGGGGGCGGCGCAACTGTGGGCGGCCGCGCCGTAGCGATACGCACCCACCGGGGGCAGGGCTACGCCGAGAATATAGTAGAGCGTGGGTTCCCGCGCGGGGTTATGCAGGCTGGTCATGTCCGTCTCTTCCTCCCGGGTGCCGAACTTCTAGAGTCTGGTCCGAAACCCGCTCGTTTTCCACGTGGCTAAGCGAACCATACGCCAGGATTCGGCTGGGATTACGGATCTGGATGGGTCCTCGCCGACCTGCGCGCGCAGCTGGCGCAGGTCGGCGAGGACCTCGAAGACATGCTCGTCCGGGTCGACGTCGCGGTAGATCTTCGCGAGGCGTCCATCCGGATCGATGATGAAACTGTGGCGTTTGGCGAAGCGTACGACGAGAAAATTGGAGAGGGCTCCGTAGTCGCGCACGGTGACGCCATCCGGGTCGGACAGCAGCGAGAACGGCAGCTCGTACTTCTCGGCGAAGGCCTGGTGGCTGGCCTGGCTGTCCATGCTGACGCCCAGGATCTGCGTATCCTGGGCGATCAGGCGGTGCATGGCGTCGCGGAAGTTGCAGGCCTCGGTGGTGCAGCCAGGGGTTTCATTTTTCGGGTAGAAGTAGAGCACCAGCCAGCCGTCTGCGTAGTCCGCCAGGCGGTGGGTCTCGCCGTGCTGGTCGGGGAGTTCGAAGGCCGGTGCCGGCTGGCCGACACGCAGGTCTCCCGCCTGGGCACTGCCGAGCAGAAGGGCCAATGCAAACAGCAGGATGGTTGAAACACGCATCTTGGAACCCCCAACCGGTCGGCTTCGCGCGCGGGAGGCGCTGATACTCCGTTCAGATCGCTGCGGCGGGTATTGGTTCAGGTCGCGGGCGGCGGGTTGTCGGCTGCGGCGATGGTGACCCGGTCGCGACCGCTGCGCTTGGCCTGGTAGAGCGCGCGGTCCGCGGCCTCGACGAGTTGGGTGTCACTGTCACTGTCGTCGGGGATCATGCTGGCGACCCCGGCGCTGGCGGTCAGGGTGGAGGCAATCCGGGAGCTCGTGTGAGCGATCGCCTCATCGCGGATCTGCTGCAGGCAGCGTTGCGCCAGGGCGTGGGCGGCATCGATGTCGGTGTCCGGCAGGACCAGTACGAATTCCTCGCCGCCCAGGCGCGCCAGCAGGTCCTGCTGGCGGCTGACGGCACCGGCGAGGCAGGCCGCGATGCGTTGCAGGCAGACGTCGCCGGCGGGGTGCCCGTAGCGGTCGTTGTATTCCTTGAAGTGGTCGATGTCGAGCATGATGACGGCGAGCGGGCGCTGATCGCGCCGGGCATGCGCCCACTCGCGTTCCAGCACCAGATCAAATTGGCGCCGGTTGGCGATGGCGGTCAGCGAGTCGCTGTAGGAGAGGGTCTCCAGTTCGCTTTTAATGCGCAGGAGTTCCTCTTCCTGCTGTTTGCGTTCGCTGATGTCGAACATGAAGCCGACCAGGGCCTCGACCTCGTCGTCCTTGCGCACCACGTGGACGACGTCGCGGATCCAGATGTAGTGGCCCTCCCGGGTCAGGGCGCGGTAGTCGGCCTCGTGGTCGACCCCGGACTTCGACTGGGTCACGCAGAAGTTGACGACCGAGTCGCGGTCGTCGGGGTGCATGCGTTCCACCCAGTCGTCGATGCTGACCCAGCTTTCCGGCGTCCAGCCCAGCAACGCCTCGATCTGCGGGCCGATGTAGGTGAAGCGCATGGTCGCCCAGTCGATCTTCCACGGGATGGCGCGGGTGGATTCGAGTAGCGTGCGATAGACAGTGCTGTCCGGCTCCATCTCGGGGCTGTTGGTGGGTGATTCGATGTCCGGTCCCAGTGCCGTTCCCGTGTTCTCCGGCTCGGCGGCCGTGGTCGTGTTCATGGCGAATCAAGTCCTTCTGCAGGGTCTCAGCTGGCGGCGAGGGGCTGGATCAGCCGTTCGATTCCAGGGGAGGGTACCTCGTCACCGAGGTTCGTGGCCGGGCTGGCGGTGCCGAAGATGCGCAGCACCAAGCGTTCGGGGGCGACCCCGGCGTTCTCCAGGTGGCGGCCCGCGGCCATTGCATCGTCCTCTGCGCCCCCCGAGTTGGCGTCGACTGCTTCGATGCCGGGGCCATGCGCGATGACGGTCACCGGGCTGGCACCAAACTCGTCGAGCAGCCGGCCGATCGTGTCCAGTGCGCGGGCCTGGTCCGCACCTCCCGGCAGGGCCACACGGATGCCCGAATCCTGATGATCGATCTCGGTGGACTGTCCCGCCAGTTCCTGGCGCAGACGGGCGCCCAGGACGTCCATGTAGTAACCGAGGCGGCCGGGGTTCAGGGTCTCGTGACCCTGTTCCCTCAGGATGGCGCGTCGTTCACTTTCGGCGCTGGACGATCGGGTAATGTGCAGGCCCAGTGACGGTTCGGTGGGTTCCGTTGAGCTGGTTTCCGAGTCCGTATCCGTATCTGCGGCTGAAGCTGCGTCCGTAACCGTATTTGTTTCGGGTCGGTTATCGGTGCCTTCGGTCGTCGCCGTATCGGTTTCCGGCGCGGCGGGTTCGGAGGCGGGGTGGTCGCTAGTGGGAGCCGGGGCATCCTGCTCCACCGGCAACAGGCCACAGCCCGAGGCCATTGCGGACAGCAACAGGGGGAGCGCCAGGATGTGGCCTGAGCGACGGGTGTTCGAAGATTGGGATATGGTCTCCTCAGTGTTGGCGGCACCAGTCAAGGAAGGCCTCGGCGGACAGGGGGCGGCTGAAGTGGTAGCCCTGTCCGCCTTCCACGCCCTGCGCGCGCAGCCATTCGACCTGGTGGGCCGATTCGATGCCCTCGGCGACGATCTGCAGCCTGAGGGTGCGGGCCATCTCGATGATGTGGGCGATGACATTGCTGGTCACCGCCTCGTGGGCGATGGCATCGGTAAAGGATTTGTCGATCTTTAGCAAAAATCCGCGTAAACCCTCGCCCACTCGGGCGGGGATACAAGCGGGCAGCGCGATAGCGCTGCTGGGTTTACGGTATGGGGTCCGGCGGCATAAGCTGCACACGCATCCATGCATCCATGCATCCATGGCGCGCCATGCGGAAGGCCACCAATATACGCACTTACCCCACGACCGAGCAGGCGGCGTTTCTGAACCGCCAGTTCGGCGCGGTGCGTTTCTGCTACAACACCGGCCTTCGCATCATGTCCCATCGCTACCAGCGCCACGGCCAGTCGTTGAGTGCAAAACACGACATCAAAAAGCTGCTGCCGGTGGCCAAGAAGTCACGCAAGTATGGCTGGCTGAAAGAAGCGGATTCCATGGCTCTCCAGCAGTCGTGCATCAATCTCGACCAAGCCTTCCAGCGCTTTTTCGACCCCAAGCAAAAAGCCGGCTATCCGCGCTTCAAGAGCCAGCGTGGCAAGCAGTCGAGTTACCACTGTGTGGGTATCCAGGCTGACGGGAACTGGATCAGGGTGCCCAAGCTCGGTCCGATCAAGGCCAAGGTGCATCGCAAGGTGGAAGGCAAGCTGAAAAGCATCACCCTGACCCGGACGGTCACCGGGAAGCACTACGCCTCGCTGCTCTTCGAAACCGAACAGGCCGCCCCGGCACCGCTGAAGGATGTCGACGCCGCCGGTGTCGTCGGCCTCGACATGGGGTTGTCGCATCTGGCCATTGACTCCACCGGCCATAAGACCTCCAACCCGCGCTTTCTCACCCAGGCCGCAGCCAATCTGCGGCGTAAACTGAACATCAAGCACCAAGGCATGATCCATTTGAAGGCGGAAGGGCTGTCCGTCTCTGCCCATGGAGGCTCGCGTAAATCCGGCATGTCGCCGGTTGCTGCCTAAGAAGTGGGAAGCCTCGCCCGTGGCGCGTCAGCGCTTAGGGCGGGGAGCAGTCACTGTATCGAGTTCGAAATGTTCCAGGTAGGAAAGGCTCGAATATCCGGTGCCAAAGTCGTCGATGGCGATGCGGTGGCCGCGCTGGCGCAGTTCCCGCAGGCGGGCGCGTATGGCGTCTTCGTTGAGCAGGGAGCGTTCGGTCAGCTCCAGCTTGATCGCGGAGGGCGAGACACCTGCCTCGCGCAGGGCCTTGCGCAGCGCATCCCCGAAGCGGTCGGAGGCCAGGTCGTGGCCGGTGATGTTGAGGTTGATGGTCTGCTCGGGATGCGCCCGCAGGTTGTCGCCCAGGTCGCGCAGGATCGCCAGGGTCAGAGCGGTGGCCTGCCCGGTGTCCTCGGCGAGCGGCACAAAGACATCCGGGCGGATGGTTTCGTCGCCCTCGCGATGCCAGCGGGCCAGGGCCTTGGCACCCCGGCAACGGCCGTCGGCGAGGTCGACGATGGGCTGGTATTCGACGCTCAGGCGCTCGTTGGCAATGGCCTCGCGCAGCTCGCTGGCCAGGCTCAGGTGACGGCGCAGGTAGTGCAGGACCAGGAAATAGCCACAGGGTCACCAAGAGCAGCCCGAAGAGACCCGCCACGATCAGGGTGGGGAGGTAGCGATCCCAGAAGGCCGCCAGCGGCTGCACGACAATGATGTCGACAGGGAAGATCGTGTCCAGCGAGAAGCGGCTGACGATGCGCCCCTGGGCGCGGTCGACGCTCAGGCCGACGGGGGTGGCATCGGGTGATGGGAGATCGGCGTCAACGGGATAACGGATCATGGGCAGGCCTTCGACCCACAGGCCGACCCGCTGCTTGTCCAGCAGGCCGGGCCTGATCAGCAGGCGCGGGTCGATCGCGACGTCGTGCCGGCCGAAGCGCATCAGGAACAGCTCCAAACCGCCCACGGCGGTGTCCGCGCTCGGCCACCAGGCGACCACGCCGGTGTCGTAGATGCGGCTGGCACGCGGTGGTGTGAGGGCCTCGCCCTGGACAAACCCCGCACCGCACTGGCGTTCGGCCGCGCGCCAGTACCCGATGGCACGCACATGAGGCCGTGCG
The DNA here is from genome assembly GCF_000377825.1 of Thioalkalivibrio sp. AKL9. Lineage (NCBI taxonomy): Bacteria > Pseudomonadati > Pseudomonadota > Gammaproteobacteria > Chromatiales > Ectothiorhodospiraceae > Thioalkalivibrio > Thioalkalivibrio sp. AKL9. Next base: position 55,666 of record NZ_KB905110.1, read on the forward strand.
ATGGCCGCGTCCTGAAGGCGTTCCAGGTGCTCCGGGGAGCAGGGTTCCAGGTCCAGCTGATTGAGGCTGTCCAGCAGTTCGCGGGCGTCTACCAGCGTGGCTTCGGTCTGTTCGCCCAGGCGCTGGGAGAGTTCGGCCAGGCGCTTCTCCTCGGCGACCACGGACTCCTGCCACAGAAACCAGGCCAGGGCGGCGAGCGGCAGCAGGATGCCGAGCAGGGTCGCGGCGGAGACCGAGAGCAGGACCTTGTCGCGTCGGGTGATCATATTCACCAGGGGCTGGAATCGAACGGATCGAGAGTAGCACGGGGCGGACCTCAGGCCGGTACCCGTAATGTCACGGAGATTCGGCACCGTCTATGGTCAGAATGAGGAGTCCGTGTCGGGAGGTGTTGCCATGAACCAGGATCGGGAAGAGGGCGGAGATGGGGGCGCGACGACGTCGCACGAAACATCCGGAACGCGAATGCCGCAGGCCCAGCGCAGCCGGATCAGCATGCATGACGGTGTCACCGATTGGTGCGACTGCTGTTCCTGCGAGGCCGAGCCGTACTGGGCGGAGGTGGCGGAGGAGCTGGGAATCGATCCGGATCCGGGCGTGGCACGTGGAGGGCGCGCCCGGGGGTCAGTCGCAGCTCCCGACTGAGTCACGGGCGCAGATGCGGCCGTCGGTCCAGATGCTGCGGCTTAGGTAAGCAGCGTCCAGCCGGGCACCGGAGAGGTCGGCATCGGTCAGGTTGGCGTGGGCGAGATTGGCATTCTCGAGGTTGGCGTCGACCAGGCGAGCCTGGATCAGGTCCGCGCCGGTCAGGTTGGTTCCAGCCAGATTCGCGCCCTCCAGTCCGGCCAGGGCGAGGTCCGCGAAACGCAGATCCGCGTCGGTCAGCCGTGCACCATGCAGGCGCGCGCCAGCCAGGCGGGTGCTGTGAAGTGACGCGCCCGTCAGGTCGGCATCGCGCAGGTCGGCGCCGGCCTTGTCACAGTAGTTCCAGTTGACCCCGGGCCCCGCGGCCTGTTCGCAGTTGGGCCCGGAGTCACGCTCGAAGGCAATCCCGAAGGCGAGCAGCAGGCCGATGGCCAGGGTGACTGCAAGGCCACCCGCGATCCAGGGCCGCGGCCCGCGGACCCACTCACTCCAGGGCGGCGCCGGCCGTTCCAGGATCTCGGCCCATTGTTGGCGATGGGAGATCGTCGCGGGCGATTCGGGACAGCGGCGGTCCCCCTTGCGGCGTTCGCGGATCTCGGCGGGCGGGTTGTCGTCGCGCCGTTCCCGCCGGCGTTCGTCCTCGCGCAGGCGGGCCTGCTCCAGGCGTTCGCGGCCCTCCGGGGTGTGGGCGTTCTGCAACTCTTCGGGGATCAGGTGAGGGCGCTGGTCGATGCGCCACCAGGTCTCGCGGTCGAGGCTGACCTGGTCATCCGGGCGCAGCCGGCCCAGGATCAGGAAGCGGCCGATCGAGCGCTGAGGGTAGGGCCCGCAGACCTGATCATCGCGTCGGGTAAACCACAGCTCATGGCGTCCGTCGCCGGTTCCCGGGGGCGGATCTTTTGCGTCTGGCCGGGGATCGGGGTTATCGCTGGTCACGGTTCTTGCTGGCTTCCCTTGGCACCGCGTCCGTTACGGTGGATGCCGCGAGTATAGGGCATGAAACCGGGCTTCTGGGCACGGATTACCGGCTGGGGGCCGGGGGCTGGATGCCCCAGGTATCGAGCTGGGCGCGGAGTTCCCCGGCGGCGGGCTCCGCCTTCTCCAGGATTTCGTCGATCCGGTTGAAGTGCAGCAAACGGATGCCACCGGTATCCGGTACCAGGTAGAGATCCGGCGGGTCGAGGCGGGTCATGTGGCGGATGATGGAGCCCTGCATGATGCTGAAGCTCTTGAACAGCAGGTCGGTGATGCCGATCTCCTCGGTGGCGTTCGGCGAGCCATTGCCGGACACGTCCACGGCGATCACGTAGTCGTATTCGCCCTGCAGCAGATCATAGGGCAGCGGATTGGAGGCCCCGCCGTCGATCAGGGTCTGGCCGTCGTCGTGCCGGACCGGTTCGAACAGGCCGGGCACTGCCATGCTTGCCTCGATCGCCAGGAACAGGTCGCCCTGGTCGATCACCACGCTCTCGCCGGTGCGAAAGTCGGTGGCGACCACGGCGAAGGGGATGCGCAGATCGTCGAAGTCGCGCGCCTCGGTGTGCTCGGCGAGGAAACGCAGGAACTCGCCCGAATCGAACAGGGCATTGCGGCCCAGTCGCAGGGGGACCAGGTCCAGCAGATTGATCTCGGAGCGCGCCAGCCCGGTCAGGGCATCAAGCTCGGATCCGGAAAAGTCGTCGAACAGGTCGAAGATCTCGTCGGCATCGAGCCCGGCGGCGTACAGGCCGCCGATCACGGCGCCGATGCTGGTGCCGGTGATGCGGTCGGGAAGGACCCCCCGGTCGTCGAACACCTGCAGCATGGCGATATGCGCCAGTCCCCCGGCCCCGCCCGAGCCCAGCGCCAGGCCAATGGTGGGGGCGGGCGGTTCAGCGGTGTCTGCAGCCAGTGCGACCGGGGCGGTGGCCAGGAACAGGGCGAGGAAAAGGAACGACAGCCGTCTCATGGGGCGATGCGTTTCCGGGGCGTGTGGGTCATGCTGCTACCCTGAGCCCGAATGCACGGACGGGCAAGAAGAGGGTCGCGCATGCGGGTCACAACAGGGAGTGGCGAGAGGGTCCCCCGCGCCTTCAAGTGGAGCTATCTCGCCTTCGTGCTGGTGCTGGTTCCGGTGTATGCCGTGGTGCACGGCTGGTTCAATTTTCTCTGGTTTTCCAACGTGGCGTTACTGGGCGGGCTGCTGGCGGCCTGGCTGGAGAGTCGCCGGATCGCGAGCATGATGCTGGTAGCCGTCGTGCTTCTGGAGCTGGGCTGGGTGCTGGATTTCCTGCTGAGCATGGCGGTCTGGGGCTGGGCCCCGCTGGGGGTTGTGCACTACATGTTCAACCCCGAGATCCCGCTGTTCGTGCGCCTGCTGTCGCTTTACCACCTGCCGCTTCCGTTCGTGCTGATCTGGATGGTCTGGCGTCTCGGGTATGACCCCCGTGCCTGGCGTTACATGGTGGGGCTGGGCTGGGCCATCCTGTTGCTGACCTTCGCGCTGGCGGATGCCGACAACAACGTGAACTGGGTGCTGGGTCCGGGTGGGCAGGTGCAGGAGTGGATGCACCCTGTTGCATGGCTGGCGGTGGTCATGGCGGTATGTTCCGGGGTGTGGTGGCTCACGCATCTGCTGTCTGCCTGGCTGTTGCCGCAGCGCAGCACCGCGCGCTGCGGGCGGGCTTGGTAGGCTGACGGGCTTCCCCGAGCGAGGAAACGGGAGCGGAAATGATCGAGACTACGCCGGTAGAGCGGGTCGGGTTTGTCGAACCGGACACGTTCCTGCGGCAGTACAAGGCGGTCGCGCAACCGGTGATCCTGGAGGAGCTGACCCGAGAGTGGCCGGCACGGGAGCGCTGGACACCCGACTATTTTCGCGAGGTCGCCGGGGATGCCGTGGTGCCGCTGTATGACAGCCGGCCTGCGCGCGACAACGGGCATCAGCACGCCGCGTCCCTGCACATGCCGATGGCGGAGTACCTGGACCTTCTGGAGGGGGGCGAGCGCGACCTGCGCCTGTTCTTCTTCAACCTGGTTGCCGCCCGGCCGGCGCTGGCGTGCGACTTCGAGTTTCCCGAAATCGGGTTGCACCTGTTCCGCAAGCTGCCCGTGCTGTTCATGGGCGGCAAGGACGCGCGCGTGCAGATGCACTTCGACATCGACCGCCCGGATATCCTGTTGTGCCACTTTGGCGGGCCGAAACGCGTACTGCTGGTCGCTCCCGAGTACACGCCGTACATGTATCACGTGCCTTTCTCGTTCAGTGCGCTGGCCTCGGTGGACTTCGAGGATCCCGACTACCAGCGCCATCCGGCCCTGCGGCATGTGCGGGGCCACCTGGCCGAATTGCGCCACGGGGACGTGCTCTATATCCCGCCGGGGTTCTGGCACTACGTGCTGTATGACGACATCGGCTTTTCCATGGCACTGCGGGCGTTTCCGCGTGACCTGCCGGATGTCGCGCGGATGCTGAGCAACCTGCTGGTGACGCGGACCATCGAGGGCACCATGCGCAGACTGGTCGGGCAATCCTGGAACGACCGCAACGAACGTCGCGCGGTGGAACGCACCGAACACTTTCTCGCCCGGCATCCTGCGGCCTGATGGATCCATGCGCGCGCTCGCGGAGTAAGATCAGGGTGCTGGCCTTTTCTTCTTCTGCCTGGAACGAGGTGCTGCCGTGAGTGAAGCCCTGCACGTGGTCTGTCCGCATTGTGACGCGGTGAATCGAATCCCTGCGACACGGCTGGGTGCCGGCCCGAAGTGTGGCCAGTGTCATCGGTCGTTGTTCGGCCAGGATCCGCTGGAACTGACCGCCACGAACTTCCTCCGCCACCTCGAGCGCAACGATATCCCGCTGTTGGTGGACTTCTGGGCGCCGTGGTGCGGCCCCTGCAAGATGATGGCCCCGCAGTTCCGCCAGGCCGCAGCGGATCTCGAGCCGACCGTGCGGCTGGCGAAGGTGAATACCGAGGCGGAGCCGGCGCTGGGCCGGCGGTTTGCGATCCGCAGTATCCCGACCCTGGCGCTGTTCCGCGGCGGACGCGAAGTGGCGCGCCAGGCGGGCGCGATGGGGGCGGCGGATATCGTGCGCTGGACCCAGAGCCAGGTTTAGCCGGGCAAAGGTGGCTTCGTCGCGGTCGTCAGCATCGTAGGATGCCGACGGTAATCAATCAGCGGTTGCCCAGTTCGCGCCAGGCCTCGTGGCCGCAGCTCATGCAGTGGTATTGCGCCTCGAAACGCCCCGGCTGGTTCGCACGTTCCCGGATCGTACCGTCCTGGAAGGTGAAGCTGCGCAGGGTGCAGCGCGGGCATTTTTCGACCGGGTCGCGGGGCGCACGTGGCTCGCTGGCCGCAGGCGTGTCGGTGCCTTCGGTCCTGTCGGCGGCGTCCTCCATTGCCTGATTGAGCTCCCGGGTCAACTCGGCCGTGACCCGGTGGGCGGCCTCTGTGGTGTCCTCGCGGGCCATGGCCTCCAGCTCGGCCAGACGGTCACGGATGTGCTTTAGACGGGTTTCGAGTTCGGTCACGGGCGCCTCCAGGGTGGTATGCCCAGCATAGTCGGTTCGCGTTCGACGGGGGTTAATCCAGCCGGACTACTGTACGGCCGCGGATCTGGCCCTTCAGGATCGACTCGCCGTAGTCCGGCAGGTCTTCCAGGCCGATCTCGCTGGTGATGGCGTCGAGATCATCCCCGGGGAGCAGAGCGGCCAGGCGCTCCCAGGTGCCCCGCCGCCGCTCGGCGGGGCACAGGACCGAGTCGATCCCCAGCAGGTTGATCCCGCGCAGCAGAAACGGCAGGACCGTGGTCTGGAGCTGCGCGCCGCCGGCCAGGCCACAGGCGGCCACCGAACGTCCGTACGCCATCCCGGCGAGTACATGGGCCAGCATGTCGCCGCCGACCGTGTCCACACAGCCGGCCCAGCGCTCGCCCAGCAGCGGCTTGGCCGGCGCGTCGGCCAGCGCCTCGCGAGCCACGATGGCGCTGGCGCCCAGTTGGTGCAGGTAGTTGGCGTTCTCCGGGCGTCCGGTCACGGCGGTGACCGTGTAGCCCAGGCGTGCCAGGAGCCGCACGGCGATGCTGCCCACGCCGCCGGAGGCACCGGTGACCAGAACCTCGCCGGTGCTCGGTTGCAATCCGTGGTCTTCCAGGGCCTGCACCGCCAGCATGGCGGTAAAGCCGGCAGTGCCCGCGGCCATCGCCTGGCGCGCGCTGTAGCCGGGCGGCTGAGCGATCAGCCAGTCGCCGCGGACGCGCGCGCGCTGGGCGTAACCGCCCCAGTGGGCCTCGCCGACACGGTAGCCGGTCAGCACGACGGGATCGCCCGGGCGGTAGCGCGGGTCCGACGATTCGAGCACGGTCCCGGCCAGGTCGATGCCCGGCACGTGGGGATAATCCCGCACCAGGTTGCCCCGCCCCTGCAGGATCATGCCGTCCTTGTAGTTGAGCCCCGAATAGTGAACCTGGAGCAGGACCTCGCCCGCGGGCAGGTCGTCGAGAGTGAGTGTCCGGATCGTGGCCACCGGGCCGTCGGGCTGCGGTTCCAGGAGCAGGGCCTTGAAGGATTCGGTCATGCGAATCAGCGTCTCGTCAGGGAATGCAACGGCAGCCTAACAAACGGCCGTCTTTTCTGGCGCGAAGGGCGGGGAATGTTGCTAACCTCATTGAGATGGGCGAACGGGATTGCGCGTGTTCGCCGGGCGGCGTTGCGCCACGCGCCGATTGTTTCCCGTTGCGAGGATCATCATGGCGGCAGACCCCTCCGGGTGTTTCCATTCACAGATCATTGAATACGCCCCGGTCTGGGTGAATACCCTGGATCCCGAGGGGCGGGTGACGCTGTGGAATCGGGCGGCGGAACGGATCAGTGGCTATAGCCGCGAGGAAGTCGTGGGACACGCGAGTATCTGGGAATGGCTTTTCCCCGACCCGGACTATCGCGCGGCGGTCTTCGCCGAGGGGAAGGCCATCATTCACGAAGGCCGCGAGATCGCGGGCCTGGAGTCCACCATCCGCACCCGTAGTGGCGAACAGCGCACGCTGTCCTGGTATGCCCAGCGGTTTTTCGATACCGAGGGCGCGCTGCTTGGGGCCAGCGTGATGGGCGAGGACATCACCGAGCGCAAGCAACTGGAACTCAGGGCACAGCACCAGTACCGGTTGCAGGAGGTGGTGTCGGCGATCTCCGCGCAGTTTGCGGACCTGTCGGCGGACGCGGTGGACGCAGCCGTTGTGCAGGCCCTGCAACGTCTGGGCGAGTTCTTCCGGATGGGGCGAGCCTACGTGATCTGCTTTTGCCCGGACCATGAGACGATGGACCTGGTGAGCGAGTGGTGCGCGCCCGGTATTGCCCCCTTCCTCGACGAGATGCAAGGGATACCCATGGAGGCGCATGGCTGGGTGACCCGCCAGATTCGGCAGGGACACCCGGTGCATGTCCCCGATGTGGGTGCGCTCCCCGAGGCTGCGGTGGTGGAGCAGGCCGAGTTCCGGCGCCAGGATATCGAGTCCCTGTTGCTCATCCCGTTGATCAGCGATCAGAAGGCCTTCGGGTTTCTGGGCCTTGATTCGGTGGCCCGGCACTACGAGTGGAGCCCCGAACAGATCGGCGCGCTGCAGGTGGTAGCCGATATCATCGCCGGCACCTTCGCGCGCAAGGAGGTGGAGGCGGAGCTGGCCCGCCAGGCGCGGGTAGATGGCCTGACCGGCCTCGCCAACCGGCGCGAATTCGATGCCGTCCTGGAGCGCGAGTGCGGTTCGCGGCGCGAGGTGAACCTTGCGCTGTTGATGATCGATATAGACCACTTCAAGCCGTACAACGACCGCTTTGGCCACCTGCGTGGGGATGACTGCCTGCGCCAGGTCGCGGAGGTATTGCGCGCCGCGGCACACCGGCCCACCGATCTGGTGGCGCGTTATGGCGGCGAGGAGTTTGCCTGCATCCTGCCGGACACCACGCTGGAGGGTGCGCGGGCGGTCGCCGAACGGGTGCGCCGCAAGGTCGAATCGTTGCAGCTGGGCCACCCGGATAACGTGACGGATGCGGTGACGGTCAGTCTCGGGGTATCCGCGGTCGACGGGGAGCGATCCGTGGCGCCGGAGGATCTTCTGGGGGAGGCGGACCGGCAGCTCTACCGCGCCAAGCGCGAGGGACGCAACCGGGTCTGCGCGGCGGGGCTATGATTACCCCCGCCGGGGTTATTCTGCGCCGGCGGCGCGCGTCGGGCGTTCGCGCGGATCGGCGGAGCGGGCATCTTCGCGCTCAAGCAGGGTGACGACCGGGACCGACTCGCTGTCTTCGTTCACCAGCTGATCGCCTTCCATCCACGGTGGCGGCAGCTGCGGACGCATGTCCTGGACCTGGGCGAAATTCGGGAACTCCACCTTGGAGAACAGTTCCGCGGCGGATTCCTGCGCCTGCGGGTTTTGCAGGGTCAGCACGAAGCCGGTGGCCAGCACCAGCAGGGAAAACTGGAAGCGCTGATCGCTGTAGGTGGAACGTGAACGCAGCAGGTCGAGCATTGGATGGTCTCTCGGGAGTCTTGCCTGCATAGACAGTACGCCCGGACGAGGGTTTCCATCAAGCAGGCCCGGTTCGGAGCGGGGCTTTGAGTTGCCACCGACCCGGGTCGTGTCAGGGGCAGCCGGGGGCGTGTTGCTTCAGGATGCGCGACGGCAGACCAGAAAGACCTCTTCGACGCCGTCGGTGGCGACCATGCCGGGGGTCAATTCGAGGGGCTTTTGCAGGCGCAGTCCCAGGGGCATCAGGAAGCGGTTGTAGACCTTCATCGCGACCGGCCGATGACGTTGCAGGAACCACATGCCGAGGTCATTGATGCGCGAGGATTTGGGCTTCATGCCGAAGATCGCGCTTTGCTCGATCTGCAGGTGGTGGCGTTCCAGCAGTTGCGTCAGTTTGGCCGGTTCATAGCGCCGGTAGTGGCCGACGATGTCGTCGAATGGCGTCCAGTATTCCGGGTGTAGCGGGGTGGACAGCAGTACCCGAGCCCCGGGTGCCGCCACCCGCGAGAGCTCGGCCAGGGCCGCCTCGTCGTCTTCCACGTGCTCGACGATGTCCAGCGCGCACACCAGGTCGAAACTCTCGTCGGCGTAGGGCAGGGCGGAGATGGGGGCGGTGTGGGTGATGCCGCCCGCGCTTTCCAGTGCGGCCAGGGCCGGTGGGCTGATATCGACAAAGTGGGTGCCGGCGATCGGCAGGCGCGGGCGCATGCCGGGCCCTACTTCGAGCCGGCGGGTATGCGATTTGGCCAGGCTGGATACCAGGCCCCAGGTGTTGAAGCGTTCGGGGTGCACCAGACGCGTGTCCGCCCACAAGCCATCGTAGAAGCGCTGGTTGACGTCGCCGATGTCCGAATGTTGCTGCGGGGCAGTATCGTGGGTCACGCGGTGGCCGGGCTTGAATGGTGCGCAACAGTGTAACCAACCTGACGGGTGGTCACAGGCTGGCTGGGTAGACTCCGGGAAGCCGTTCTCGGTTTGGCGGGCGGGTCAGCGCCATCCGCTGTGTCATTCGTCGGTCTCAATGTGCCGTGAGTGGCGGCGCTGAATCCGGTGGCGCAGCGCGGCGCCCAGTAGCAACAGCACCGCCAGCGCAAACAGGGGCAGGAGGGTTTGCGGTTGCAGGGCCTCGCCGCTCGCGAGGGCGTCGGTGGTCCCGTGGATGGCGGTGGCGTACACGCTCCATTTGACGGCGAGCCCGAGCACGGCTGCCAGCAGGAAACGGCCAAGTGGAAGGCCCAGCGCGCCGGCGGCGTAGTTGACCATCGAATGGGGAAAGCCGGGGAGCACGCGCAGCGCGATCTGCGTGGCGAGGCCACTGTGGCGGTGCAGGAAATCGGCCAGCCAGGCGTCTTCGCGGCGTTCGTGATCGGGATGGCGCGCCAGGCGGGCGGACACGCGGTACGCACCCCAGGCACCACTGACGCTACCTGCGAGGAGCAGGCCGATGGCTAACAGGGGCGGATGGAATGGGGCGATCAACCAGAGGATGAGCGTGCCGGGCAGAGCAAAGGTCAGCATCAGGGCCATCAGGAGCACCAGTCCTGCCGTGGCCCAGGGGCCGCCCGCGACGGCATCGCCCCAGGCCAGCAGGCGGACCGGATCGCCCACCCACAGCGCGCTGCCGATGCCCAGCGCGATCAGCAGCACCAGCAGGCCGCGCCCGATGTTGGCGCGGGAAAACCCGTTGGGTCGGGGGCGGGGGTGCGTCATTGAGCGGGGCCTCCGGGGAGCGTCCGGCGTGATGCGGTCAGAGTAGCGGATGCGCAATCCCAAGGTTCGGTGGCAGGTCGCATCGGCGCCGCGGATCGGTACACTCGGCTCAGGTACCCGGGGAGGAGACGCGCATTGAGCAAGAAGCTGGAGAATCAGACGGCACACAAGATCCTGCGCGGGCTCAAGTCGCACTATCCGGTGTTCTACCTTCTCGGCTGGGACGAAGATCGCATGGAGCGGCTGCTGCGTTCGGTCGCACGCTCGTTCTACGGCGAAGACGGCCACCTGGAGGTCTGGTCGGCGAGTCACGGGTTTGGCGAGCACGACGACCCGAATGCACCGACGACGGACCCGGTAGCGGCAGTGGCGCGGGTGGCGGCCGGCGAGACGGATGCCCCGCGCATGGTCCTGCTGAAGGATCTGCCCATGTGGTTCGATGACAACCCGGCGCTGGTGCGCGGAGTGCGCGACCTGTACTACCAGCTGAAGAAGGGGCGCAACGTGGTGTTCCTCAGCTGCCCGTTGCTGAAGCTGCCGGAGATCCTGAAAAAGGAGGTCTTCCTGGTCGAGGTGGACCTGCCGTCCGAGGCCGAGGTGCTGGAGCAGCTCGAACACACCCGCGGCGCCGAGACGGTCCCGCGCGAGCAGTTGTTCCGGGTGGCGGCGGGAATGCGCGGCCTGTCGCTCAACGAGGTCGGGCACCTGAGTGCGCGGCTGTTCCGTGGCAAGCCGCTGCCCGAGGCCGACATGCTGGCCGAGATCCAGGAGGAGAAGGGCCAGATCCTGCGCAAGGAGAGCTGTCTCGAGTTCTATCCGCCACAGCGCTCGCTGGAGGATATCGGCGGTCTGGAGAACCTCAAGGAATGGGTGCGCACACGCGCCGACCTGTTCACCGAGAAGGCCTGGAACGACAACGTCCCGCTGCCGGCCGGGGTGCTGTTCATGGGGGTGAGCGGCTGCGGCAAGAGCATGGCCGCCAAGGCCATCGCCACCGCCTGGGGGCTGCCGCTGGTGCGGCTGGACATGAGCCTGGTGCTGTCCGGCAGTTTCGGTACCCCGGAATACGCCTTTGCCCGGGCCACCCGGATCGCCGAGGAGATCGCGCCGATGGTGCTGTGGGTCGACGAGCTGGAGAACGCCTTCGGTTTCGACAGTCACGCCGCGGGCAGCGCCGGCAATGTCAACATCTTCTCCAGCTTTCTCACCTGGCTGCAGGAGAAGTCGCCCCGGGTGTTCGTGGCGGCGACCGCGAACCGCATCCAGCAGCTCCCGGCCGAGCTGATGCGCAAGGGGCGCTTTGACCAGCTGTTCTTCCTCGACCTGCCGAACGTGGAGGAGCGCAAGGAGATCCTGCGCATCCACGTCGAGCGTCACGGCGGCAACCTGGAGGACTTCAACCTGAACTACATGGCGGCCAGCACCGAGGACTGGAGCGGGGCCGAGATCGAGCAGGCGGTGAAGTCGGCGCGGATCGACGCCTACCAGGAGGGGCGGGTGTTCAACCAGCGCGACGTGATCCGCAACGTGATCAACACGGTACCGCTGTCGCGGACCATGGTGGAGCAGATCCGCGAGATCAAGAGCTGGGTCTTCCAGCGCGCGATCAATGCCTCGAAGCCGGAGCCGAAGGGCGCCGCCTCCGGCCCGCCGAAGCCGCCCGGCTGACCGCCCGGCCTGGTTTTCCGGGCGCCGGAGCGTGGGCCCTGGGTGGCCTATACTCCGGTCAGGGGGACGCCAGAGCCGGTACGGGTCCCGGTCCCCCACGGGTTCGGATACGGGTCGCCGGTGGAGGAATGCTCATGTGGCGCAATGTTTCTTTCGCGATTGTCCTGGCCGCGGCCCTGGGTCTCGGCGGCTGTGCGACCTATCAGGGGTCGCAGGAACAGGCCGGAATGGTGATCGGCGGCGTGCTGGGGGGCGTGCTTGGCTCGCAGGTTGGCTCCGGGCGTGGCCGGACCGCGGCGATCATCGCCGGCACCCTCGCGGGCGCGGCGATCGGTGGCTCGGTGGGCCAGTCCATGGACGAGGTCGACCGGTTGAAGACGGCCCAGACCCTGGAGAGTGTGCGGACGGGTGTGCCCTCGCGGTGGGTCAATCCCGACAGCGGCAACCAGTACACCGTGGTGCCAACGCGGACCTACGAGACCACCGCCGGCCCGTGCCGCGAATACACCATCGACGCGGTGATCGGAGGCCAGACCGAGCAGGTGTACGGGACCGCCTGTCGGCAGCCGGACGGCAGCTGGCGTATCCAGGGCTGAGTGGCGGGCCTGGTCCGCGTCTCAGACAGACGGTTCGGGGGTCGGTTGCCCCGGCCCGGGCGAGTTGTCGGCGGTACGGGTGTCCTGGAAGTCGGATTCGGCTCCAGCATCCAGGGTGCGCGAGACGACGCAGTCACGCCCCTCGCTCTTCGCCTGGTAGACGGCCTGGTCGGCGACCCGGAAGAGGTCGTTCATGTCGATCTCGCGACCGCAGGGACGACTGGTCACGCCGAAGCTGGCGGTAATGGTCAGTCCGGCGGGCTGGAGTTCGCGCAGTTGCTGGCGCAGCTCCTCGGCACGGGTATGGGCATCGAACAGGTCGCACTCGGGCAGGACCAGCAGGAATTCCTCGCCCCCGAAGCGCAGGGCGACATCGACCTCGCGCCCGGTGGTGCGCAGTAGTTCGCCGATGCCAACCAGGACCTCGTCGCCCACCAGGTGGCCGTGGCTGTCGTTGATCTGCTTGAAATGGTCGATATCCAGCAGGATCAGGCTGAGGGCCATGTCCTTCTGGTTGGCTTCGGTGAAGAAGCGTGCGGCGCATTCGGCCAGGACATTGCGATTGCGCAGGCCGGTGAGGGGATCGATCATCGCCATGTCGTAGAGTTTCTGGCGCTGGCTCTGGACTTCCTCGAGCAGGCGCTTGTTCGCCAGGAGGTTGCCGATGCGGGCGCGGACCTCGTCTTCCAGCACCGGCTTGGTCACGAAGTCGTTGACCCCCAGGCGGAAGAGCTCGGCGCGTCGGTTCGGGTCGTCGAGGCCGGACATCGCGACGATCGGCAGGCTGGTCTTGTCGGGGAAGCGGTGGCGCAGGCGGCTGACCAACCCCATGCCGCTGATGTCGCCCTCGACCAGGATATCGCTCAGGACCAGATCCCAGGTGCCCTCGTCGAAGGCAGTCAGGGCGGCGGAGGCGCTGCGAAAGTGCGCTACTTCCAGACCCATGCCCTCGAGGATGCGAGTCATCACCCGGGCGACGGTGGGGCTGTCCTCGACATACAGCACATGCCCCTCGTGGGCGTGTTCCACCGGCCGGCCGTAGCGTGCGGCCTGGTGGAACAGGTCACGGATGTTGGTCTTGTCGTGGAGATCGGTGGCGCCGGCCTCGAAGGCCGCGCGGCGTATGTCGTGGTCCTGCTTGGTGGTCAGCAGGATCAGCGGCAGATCATGGCCGGCGGGTTTGGCGCGTGCCTGGCGGCAGAACTCGATCCCGCTCATGTCGGGCAGGGTAATGGAGGCGCAGACCAGCTCGAGGTCGTTTTCCTCGATGCGGGCGAGGCCCTCCGCACCACTTGCGGCCATGATCGGCTTGTGTCCGGCGGCCAGGACCATTCGGCTCCATAGCGCCCGGAACACACGGGAGTGGTCGACGACCAGGATCTTCATGGCCGGCCGTCCATTGGGCGGTCTCGCCGGGGCGCGGTCGTGACCGGCGGTCGGAGCGTGTCTGCCGTCATGCTGGGTCCTGACTCCATTCAGTGATCCGCAGGCAAATCCGGATAATGCGCGTCTTCGCGCCGGGCTTCAAACGGGCCGTCAAGGCGCGCTGGACAGGGCGTGCGGGCACGGGAACAATGCGGTCATCTGGCGTGCGACAACACACTACGGCCAGGGGAAAGGAGTCCGGCATGAGCTACATGCAGCGAATGGGGAGTCTGCTGCGGTTCGGCAAGGCCGGCGAGCGGCGTACAAAGGCACGCCAGGAGGCCGCTCGCGGGCTGCGGGTGCTGGTGGTGGATGATTCGCGCACGGTGGTCGCGCTGCTCACCAGCATGCTCAAGCAGAACGAGCTGGAGCCGATTGGCGTCGGCGATGCCGAGGAGGCGCTGGCTTTGGCGCGCGAGAATCCACCGGACCTGATCTTCCTGGATATCCTCCTGCCCGGGATGACCGGGTTTGCCATGCTGCGTCAACTGCGCCGGGACCCCGCCACCGCGAAGGTGCCGGTGATCATGATCAGCGGCAACGAGGACGCGGTCGAGCAGTTCTTCCTCGATCGCATCGGCTCCGACGACTTCATGAAGAAACCCTTCGGCCGCGGAGAGGTGTTCACCCGCATCGAGCGCCTGGTGGCGAAGGGGCGTCTTCCGGCCCGCCCGACGCGCTTCTCCGGATAGGAATCCCGGACCCGCACTCGCGGTTCAGGCGGCCTGCCGGGACCGCCAGTCGCCGATCTCGTCGTGCAGGCGCTGTTTTGCGCTGGCTTCCAGGAACGCGGCGTCGACGGCGTTGCGTGCCAGTTTTTCCAGGTCATCCAGGTCCAGCTGCAGGGCCGCGGCCGTGGCGCGGAAGTTTTCCCCCACGTAGCCGCCGAAATAGGCCGGGTCATCCGAGCTGATGGTGACGCACAGCCCCGCGTCCATCAGGCGCTTCAGGTTGTGTTGTTCCAGGCGCTCGAACACGCACAGCTTGATGTTGGACAGCGGGCAGACGGTCAGCGGGATCTGCTCCCGCGCCAGGCGCTGCATCAGGTCGGGGTCCTGCTCGGCCTGGACGCCGTGGTCGATGCGCGCGACCTTGAGCAGGTCCAGTGCCTGCCAGATGTAGTCCGGTGGTCCCTCCTCGCCGGCATGCGCGACGGCGGGGAATCCCTCGGCCCGCGCGCGCTCGAACACGGCCTGGAACTTCTCCGGCGGGTTGCCCAATTCGGCCGAGTCCAGCCCGACTGCGTGGATGTGCTCGCGCCAGGGCAGGGCGGTCTCCAGGGTCTCCATCGCGGCCTCGGCGCTCAGGTGGCGCAGGAAACAGAGAATCAGGCGGTTGGTGATGCCGAGCTCCCGTTCGCCGTCGGCCAGCGCGCGGTGGATGCCGTCGATGACCGTCGCGAAGGGCACGCCGCGTTCGGTGTGGGTCTGCGGGTCGAAGAAGATCTCGGTGTGGCGGACGTGGTCGTCCTGGCAGCGTTCGAGGTACGCCCAGGTCAGGTCGTAGAAATCCTGCTCGGTCAGCAGGACGCAGGCGCCCGCGTAGTAGATATCGAGGAAGGATTGCAGGTCGTGAAACTGGTAGGCGGCCCGAACCTCCTCGACCGAGGCATACGGGAGCTCGACATTGTTGCGCTCGGCCAGGGCGAACATCAGCTCGGGTTCCAGGGAGCCCTCGATGTGCAGGTGCAGCTCGACCTTGGGGAGCGTGGCGATGGCGTCTTGCATGGCGGGATCCTGCGGTGTCGGGGAGGAAAGTGCGCAGAGGCTAGAACTGCCCGGGGCGTGCGACAAGTAACCGGGGTCACCCGAGGGGCGAGAGCAGTTCCTGGAAGAACCGCGCCTGCAGGCCGGGTTCCAGCCACAGCATGAAGGCGATGCCCCAGGCGCCGCCCCACAGGTGGGCGCTGTGGTTGATGTTGTCGCGGTTCTGGCGCTGGGCATAGAGCGAATAGCCGACATAGAGCGCCGCAAACACGATGGCCGGGACCGGGATAAAGAACACGAACAACAGCGACCACGGCTGCAGCAGGATGTAGGCGAACAGCACCGCGGAGACCGCGCCGGATGCCCCCAGGGAGCGGTAGCCGGGATCGCGCAGATGGCGCAGGTGGCTGGGCAGGCTGGCGAGCACGATGGCGGCCAGGTAGAACAGCACGAAGCCGCCCATGCCGATCGCGGGAACCAGCACGCGCTCCATGGCCATGCCGAAGAAGAACAGCGTGATCATGTTGAATGCGAGGTGGGTGCCGTCGGCATGGATGAAGCCGTGGGTCACCAGGCGCCAGTACTCGCCGCGCTGCACCGACGGCGGGTGATGGATCATCGCCTGCAGCCAGCGCTGGTTCTGCCACGCGAGCAGGGAGACCGCGACCGTGGCGACGATCAGGTACAGCGTGACGCTCGGTTCAAAGTTCACCGGCAATCTCCAGCGAGCCGTAGCACCAGGCCTGTAGCCCCTCGGGCCAGCCCCCGCGGGGGAGGCCGGCCTTTTGCAGCAGGGCATCCAGGAAGGCGTCGGGGTTCGGCAGCTGTTCCCAGACGGCTGGCAGGAAGGTGGCGCGGCGGGCGCCCGCCTGGATGACCAGTCCGTCGCGACCGGGTTGCAGTCGATCCAGCAGAACCTCGCGGTGGCTGGCCTCGATCGGCCGCGGGGCCGTCAGCAGGGTCACCGAGTAGTCAAGACCCGCGAGTTCCGGGGCGCGCAGCGCCGGGAAGCGTGGATCGTGCAGGGTGGCTGCCCGCGCGTTGTGCAGGACGTCCGCGGCCAGGTGCCGGTGGGCCTCCAGCGTGCCGATGCAGCCGCGCAGGGTTTCCCCTTGCTTCAGGGTGACGAAGCTGGCGCCGGGATCGGGTAGCGGGTCGGGCTCCTGTTCCAGTGCAATGGGGCGGGCGGGGGCATGGTGTGCGGCCCGCCGGATGGCATCCGCGGCCAGTTCCAGCAGGCGCTCGCGCGCCGGCGCGGGCAGGTCGATGGCGTCCGTCATTGCAGCATCCAGGCGCCGTAGCCGACCACCTGGTCGCGCGGGCCGGCGGTGTCGCCGGAGTTGCGCTGGTCCAGTGTGGTGATGGTGAGACCGCGCTGCCGCGCGAGCCGCAACAAGCCAGCCAGCGGCCGGCAGCCGCAGGCCTGTTTCGGCCCCAGCGCGTGTTCGTCCAACTGTTCGATGGCACGGGTGGTGGCCATGTCCAGGCGGCACGCGGTGGCATAGTCGTGGAAGTGGGAGAGATCCGAACTCACGACGATCAGGGTCTCCGGGCCGCCCCACAGCCGTTCCAGCACGCTCGCGACCTGCTCGGACGAGGCATCCCCGACCACCAGCGGGACGAGTTCGAATGTCCCCAGTGCCACCTGCAGGAACGGCAGGTGGGCCTCCAGGCTGTGTTCCGGTCCGTGGGCGATGTCCAGTAACTGGACGCCGGGCAGGTCCGCGATGGCTTCCAGGGCTTCGTGGTCCACGGGGATGTCTCCCAGCGGGCTGCGGTAGGCCGTTGCCGTAGTGGTCGCGATGCCGCGGAAGGGCACGCGATGCGATGGACCCAAGAGGATGACGCGCCGGATCTTTCCCGCCAGGGGGCGGATGTGCGCATAGACCGATGCCGCCACCGGGCCGGAGTACGGGTAGCCGGCATGCGGCGCGATCAGGGCCTTGGGCCGCGCCACGTCCGCTACGAGCGGGACCGCATCGAGCAAGCGGGTGACCGTGGCGCGTAGCTCCTCGGGCTCGGCCGGGTAGAACTGGCCCGCGATGGCGGGCTCGCGGATGCGGGGCTGTGCCGTCATTGAGGGGCTCCATTAAGCATTATGTTGTTGAATATTGGGGTTGTGCCCTCATATTCAAGACCATGAATCACGGTCTGGACTGGATATGAACGACATCCCCGAACACGACGCATTCACCGTCGCCACGCGCTACTGGCATGCCCTGGAGGATGGCCGCGTACAGTGCGATCTGTGCCCGCGCTACTGCAAGCTGAAGCCCGGACAGCGCGGCGCTTGCTTTGTGCGCGCCAATCTCGACGATGCCGTGGTGCTGACCAGCTATGGGCGTTCCTCCGGCTACTGCGTGGATCCGATCGAGAAGAAGCCGCTCAATCACTTCCTCCCGGGCAGTCCGGTGCTGTCGTTCGGCACGGCCGGCTGCAACCTGGCCTGCAAGTTCTGCCAGAACTGGGACATCAGCAAGTCGCGCGAGATCGACACGCTGGCCGATCGCGCCGATCCCGAGACCATTGCACGTGCCGCCGAGGCGCTGGACTGTCGCGCGGTGGCCTTTACCTACAACGACCCGGTGATCTTCCACGAGTACGCCATCGACGTGGCGGCGGCCTGCCGCGCGCGGGATATCCGCACGGTGGCCGTGACGGCCGGTTACATCACCGAGCAGGCGCGCGGCGAATTCTTTGCCGCCATGGATGCGGCGAACGTGGACCTGAAGGCATTTACCGAGCGCTTCTATCACAAGCTGACCGGGGCCCATCTGCAGCCGGTACTCGACACCCTGGAATGGCTGGTGCACGAGACCGATACCTGGGTCGAGATCACCACGCTGCTGATCCCGGGAGAGAACGACAGCGATGTGGAGATCACCTCTATGGCGCAATGGGTCCGGGAGCATCTGGGGCCGGATGTGCCGCTGCATTTCACCGCCTTCCATCCGGATTTCAAGATGACCGAACACCCGCGCACGCCGATCGAGACGCTGCAGCGGGCGCGTCGCATCGCTCGCGAGCAGGGTCTGCATCACGTGTACACCGGTAATGTGCATGACACGGAGGGCCAGAGCACCTGGTGCGCGGGGTGCGGGCAACGCGTGATTGGCCGCGACGGGTATGAGCTGTCGGACTGGAACCTGACCGCCGATGGCTGTTGCAACGCCTGCGGGGCATCGGTGCCCGGGGTGTTCGAGGCGCGCCCCGGCAACTGGGGCGCCCGGCGTCAGCCGGTGCGGCTAGCCGATTTTCGGGGGGCTGATTCGCAGGGCTTGAAAAGGCCCTCTCCGCGACCTAGTTAACTCGGTAGACAGGATCTGCAACGGAGGTGATCACCATGGACCTGCAAAAGCTCAAGCCGTGGAACTGGTTCAAGCGCGAGGAGACCGCGAGTCCGGAGGTCGTGCCGGCTCGGCGCGAGGGCGCCGACCCCTTGATGCGCATGCACCGCGAGATGGACCGGATGTTCGAGGACTTCTTTGGCTCGGCCCTCGGGATGCGCGGGGGTGATGCCGCCGCCTCGCTGCTGCTCAAGCCCAGTGTGGATATCGCCGAGACCCGCAAGGCCTACCGGATCACGGTGGAGGTGCCGGGGATCGACGAGGACGCGATCGACCTGACGGTGGATGGCGACGACCTGATCATCTCCGGCGAGAAGCGCTAGGGAAACACTGATTCATGTACACGCTCGCGTTGGCACCCCAGGTTTTCCGAGACAAGGCGCGTCGTGCAACAGGTAGTGGTTCTACCTGTAAGCGGCGCAACGCAGGATCGGGGAACCTGGGGTACCAACCCCGAAGGGGCTCGGCCGCTTTTGCGCGCGCACAGCGTTGCGGTTCCCTTGTGCAGAATGACTGCACGGCAGTCACCGCGCCTTGTTCGCACGCAAAAGCGACTCGAGCGCGAGCGTGTACATGAATCAGTGTTTCCCTAGGAGACCGAGGAAGATGACGCGGGCTATCATCGTGTGGAGCGGGCCTACGGACAGTTTCGCCGTATCCTCAGCCTGCCCGGGGACGCCGATATCGATGCCATCCAGGCGCGGTTCAAGAACGGTGTTCTGAAGATCGACATCCCCCGGCGCAAGGATGACGCCCGGCCGGGCGTGCGCCGGATCGAGATCGGCTCCTGAGGGGGGGGCATCACACGACGGCCTGCCGTGCGCTGAATGATCGCCGGGACCGCCCGACGACAAGGATGTGAGACCAGCGAATGACACGACGGATCGTGATCTGTGCGGACGGAACCTGGAATCGCCCGGAGGAGGACGTCGAGTCGGACGTGCCGACCAATGTCCTGCGCCTGGCGCGGGCCATTGCGCCCGTCGATGCCATGGGCGACCCGCAGCAGGTCTACTACGACTGGGGCGTGGGGGCGTACTACGCAAAGATCTCGGGTGGCGTGACCGGACGTGGCATCCACAAGAACATCCAGGATGCCTATCGCTACATCGTGCAGAACTACGCCCCCGGCAGCGAGATATTCCTGTTCGGTTTCAGCCGCGGGGCGTACACCGTTCGCAGCCTGTGCGGCTTGATCAACAACTGCGGGGTCCTGAAGCGCCCGGATGCACGGTTGATCGAGCAGGCCTTTCGGCACTACAAGAACACCGGCGCCAGCCATGCGCCCGAGGGCGAAGCCTCGCGTACCTTTCGCGCGAAACATGCACATCCCTCGCGAGAGATCCGCTTTGTTGGCGTCTGGGATACGGTCGGCGCGTTGGGAATCCCGTTCTCTCTGCTGGGAATGTTCGATCGTACGGACGAGTTCTACGACACCAAGCTGGGGCCCAACGTGCGCATCGCCCGCCATGCCATGGCGATCGACGAGACACGAGCCGACTTTGAGCCCACCCTGTGGGATCCGCGCCCGGGGCTGGACCTGAAGCAGCTGTGGTTCAGTGGCGTGCATGCCGACGTGGGCGGCGGCTACGCCCCGGATGCCGAGGGGCGTCTCGCGTCAGAGGCCCCGCTGGCCTGGATGATCGAGCAAGCCCGGATGGCCGGGCTGCACGTGGAGGGGTATCTGCCGGATAACCTGCGCCCCGACCCGCTGGCGTCGCTGCACCGCTCGCGGCGGCACATCTATCGCCTGCGACGGCGCTATCGGCGTCCGTTGTACCAGTCGGGTCATCCGACCGAGGTGCATCCGAGTGCCCTGGAACGCTACCGGAAGGATGTCGACTACCAGCCCGAGAACCTGCGCGCGTTTCTGGACGAATGGGGCTGGCCGGACGCCGACTGAATTCCCCCGGATGGAGTAAACGCTCGCGTTGGGAGGCCGGGTCTCCGTTATCCTGTAGGAATAGCAGACGGAGATTCCCTCAATGCAGCCATTTCCCTCGAAGAACGTGTTTGGCGGGGCCCTGGAGCCCTGTAGTCGCGGGCCGGTCACCGGTTTTTATCGCGACGGCCGTTGTGCCACCGGCTACGACGACCAGGGCATGCATACCGTGTGCGCCGAGCTCACCCGCGAGTTTCTCGATTTCTCCCTGGCACGGGGGAATGATCTGATCACGCCGGTTCCGGAATTCGGCTTCCCCGGCCTGGAGGCCGGGGATCGCTGGTGCCTGTGCGCCGCGCGCTGGCTGGAGGCCTACCGGGCGGGGGCGGCGCCCGGGGTCTTCCTGCGCGCGACGCACGAGGAGACCCTGGCGGTGATCCCGCTGGACATCCTCAAGGAACACGCGCGCGACCCAGCTGATTGAGATGGAGGCCCTCCTCGGAGGGTCGGTGGGGGGCCGGGGTGGGCCCCGCTGAAATACAGGGAGAAGACGGATGGATCCGTACATGGTGGGGCTGACAATCGCTCGGGTCGATAACGTGGGCATGGGGAATCGGGGGGTGGCCGGTGGTTGACCGCATGGCCGTGCCCGAGATCGAACGCTTCCGGATCACGCGGACGCTGGGTACGAGTGCCCGCGACGGGCTCTATGTCGCGCACGACCCGCTGCTGGATCGGCAGGTCGCGATTCGAACGCTGACCAACGTCGCGGCGGACGCTTCGACCCGCCAGGCATTGCTTGAAGACGCCCGCCGGTTAAGCCGCTTTCGGCACCCGAACATCGCTCCCATCTTCGAGGCGGGGGACTACGCCGACGGCGTCTACCTGGTGTTCGAGTACGTCGAGGGCGAGACCCTGGAGCAGATCCTGGCGCGCGGACCCTTGCCGATCGATCGCGCCCTGGCCCTGATGCGCGAGCTGCTGGATGCGGCAGCGGCGGCGCACGAGCAGGGCATCCTGCACGGGGCCCTGCAGCCGGCGAACGTGACCGTGAACCCCGAGGGACATGCGCGCATCACCGGGCTGGGCATGGCGCTGCCCGACGTGGCCGCGCGTGGCGAGAGCCACCTGCCGGATACACCCTACTACCTGGCGCCGGAACGGCTGGCGAACGAGGCCGCGACCGAAGGGTCCGACGTGTTCTCCCTGGGGGCCTTGTTCTTCGAGATGCTGACAGGCGAGCGCGCGTTTGCCGGTGATAGCCCCGCGGCGATCCGGCAGGCGATGCAGGCGGGGGCGCTGGAGCCACCCTCCGGTCGCACCGGCAATGGCGACGAACGCTTCGACGCCCTGGTACTCCGGGCCACCCGCCCGGATCCCGCCGAACGTTTCGCATCGGCCCGCGAGTTTCGCGAGGCGCTGGTGGTGGCCGTCGAGGGCGAAGGCCAGACGGGCGACGGATCGCAGGACTTCATCCTGCGGCGGATCCGGCGCAAGCCTGATTTCCCCGGTATCTCCAGCCACATCCGCGAGATCACCCAGTGTTCCGACGACACCATGAAGCGCTCGGTGGCCGAGCTGTCGAATGCCGTGCTGAAGGACTACGCCACCACGCAGAAGCTGCTTCGGCTGGCGAACTCCCCCTTTTACAGCAACTTTGGCGGCAATATCCGCACCGTTTCGCGCGCGATCGTGCTGCTGGGCTTCGAGCAGGTGCGCACGGCGGCGCTCGGGCTGGTGCTGTTCGAGAACCTCAAGGGCGGGCGTCATTCCGGACGCCTGATGGAGGCGCTGGTCGGCACCCTGTTCAGCGCCATGCTGGCGCGTGATCTGGCGGAACAGGTCGGCGGGGTGGAGAGCGAGCGGGCGTTCGTCTGCGCGCTGTTCCACGATATCGGTCGCATGCTGGTGTTGTACTACCTGCCGGAGGAGGCGGACGAAATCCGCATTCGTGTGGGGCAGGGTACGGGTGAGGGCAGTGCCGCCCGCCAGGTCCTGGGGATCTCCTACGAGGCCCTGGCGCGCAGCGTGCTGGAGGACTGGAACTTCCCGCGCGAGATCGTTACGTCGGTGGAACGGGCTCCCTCGGGCACGCTGCCGGCCGCGCGGGATGCCGACCAGCGCCTGCATCGTATCGTCACCCTGGCGTCGGAGATGGGGCAATGCATTACCCAGGCGGATCGCGACCAGCAGGGCGCTCTGCTGACCGATCTGCGCAGGCGCTACGAACGTGCCCTGGGCGTGGATGCCCGCGGAATGCAGCGGGCCATCAAGTCCGGGCGCGAGCATATGGATCACTTCCTGACGGTGGTCAAGCTGCCGCCGGAGGGCCGCGAGCCGTTGAACCGGCTGAAGGCGAATCTGGGTGTGCAGATCGATGACAGCGACGCGGCGGATATCGAAGCCGCGGACGGGGGCGGCGAAGCGGCGGCAGCCGCAACCGCCGATCCCGCCGCCCAGGCCGCGGCACTGATGGAGACCCTCACCGACATGCTGGACAGCATGGTGGGCGAATTCGAGCTGAACACATTGATGCAGACAACGCTCGAGACCCTGTACCAGACACTCGGTCTGCGGCGGGTAATGCTGATGCTCGCCGATCGCGAGCATCGGGTGCTGGTGGCGCATACCGCCTTCGGAAAGGATGCCGAGACGCTGTCCGGACGGCTGCGACTCGCGCTCGCGGGCAAGGGCGACATCCTGTCGCTGGCCCTGGAACAGAAGAAGGACCTGGTCATCACCGACAGCCACGAGGCCTCGATCAGTCGCTATATCCCCGACGAGTTTCGCCAGGCCCTGGATGCGCGCAGTTTTCTCCTGCTGCCGCTGGCGGTGCGCGATCGTTGTATCGGGCTGCTGTATCTGGAATTGCCGGCCGGCGCAGCCGTGGAACCGACGGTCCTGCGGGCCCTGAAGGCCGTTCGCAATCAGATGGCTCTGGCCATTCGGCAGGCGCGCGATTGACGCCGCCCCCACCCGCGGACGCGCGCGGGTGGGGGCGGTCTGCACAGTGTCGATCGCTCCCCCTCAGTCCGCCGGATGGGACCGGCGGATGCCGGCTTTTGCGAACGACTAACGGATTCTGCACTCAATCGCTGTTGCCCCTCGATAAGTGGCGCTAAGGTGGAGATGATGCAAGGCTGGTCGAACATTATGGCGGCCAGATGCGACAGTTGGACAACAGTGGTATGCCCTGGGGACTGTTACAGCAGGAGATCCCGGTTTCCGATCTGCAGGTTGGTATGTACGTCAGCCGGCTCGATCGTCCGTGGCTGGAGACGCCCTATCTGGTCGAGGGGGTGCGGATTCGCTCGCAGGACGATATCGACGAGCTCGCTCGCCATTGTGTGCATGTGTTCGTTGATCTGGAGAAGAGCGCGCCGGCGTCGCTGAGCCGGCTGCCATCGGCTGCGGCGTCCGCGCGGACTGCCGTGACGGCCTCGAGCCCGGCCGAGGCCGCCCAGTTCCGCGGCATGACGGTGTATCGCGATCACTGCTCGGTGGAGCAGGAGCTCCCGGCGGCCAAGGAGGCTCAGGCGATCGCCGGGCGTGTGCTGGAGCAGATCCGTGCCGGCATGGAGCGCAACCCCGGGGTGCGTCTGGCGGCGGCCCGCGAGGCGTCCGAGGCGTTGCGCGAGAGCGTGGAACGCAACCCGGACGCCCTGCTGCTGCTGGCCAGGCTGAGCCACTCGGACGATGTGCTGTACGCCCACTCGCTCAATGTCGCGATCCATCTTCTGGCGCTGGGCCGGCACATGGGGCTGGATCGAGCCGAGTTGTCGACCCTCGGGCTGGGTGGTCTGCTGATGGACATCGGCAAGATGCAGATGCCGCGGACGCTCCTGGGGCGCCGCACGCGGCTGTCCCCGGATCAGCGGCGCGAGATTCAGCGCCACGTGGAATATGGCGAGGCGATCCTGCAGCGCTCCCACGGGATCCCGGAGGGCGTGCGCGACATTGTCGCCCAGCACCACGAACGCGAGGACGGGCGTGGCTACCCACGGGGTCTGGTAGCCAACCAGATCTGTGCCTATGCGCGCATGGCGGCTATCGTGGATTCCTACGAGGAGATGCTGACGGAGGGCGGCCTGGCCGGGCCCCCCTTCGAGGCCCTGAAGGAACTGCGGGAGAACGCGCGCTGGGGGCTGAATTCGGCGCTCGTGGATCAGTTCACCCACTGCGTGGGGCTGTTTCCCGTGGGCAGCCTGGTGGAGCTGGACAACGGCGAGGTCGCGATCGTGCTGAGTCACCGCCGCACGCAGCGCTTCATGCCCCGGGTGATGCGCATCCTCGATCCGTCCCATATGCCGTATCCCGACCCGTGGGAGCTGGATCTGGGCTCGCCTGCGCCGGATTCCGAGGGGGCGCGGCGGCAGATCCTGCGCGACCTTCCGGCGGGTGCCTACGGGGTCGATCCGGCGCGCTATTATCTTTGAGTAGATGCGCTTCCGTATTGGGGATCGCATCTACTGATTTCGCCGCATGGGCGTAGCCGCCGGACTTCTGTCGATGTCGAAGCTGTTTGAATATCACGATTTTCTCCGTGCCCTGGACGGGATTTCCCCGCGCCCGCAGGAGGCCGGGGCGCAAGCAGCCGTGACCGTCATCGAACTGGAGGGGCTAAGGGACGTGGACGCGGCCCTGGGGTACGCCGCGGGAGACGAACTGATCCGGAACGCGGGTCAGGCGCTGGCGAGCGCTCTGAGCGACGGCCTGGTCGGTATCACCGGACGTCATCAGATCACCTGTGCGCAGCCGGCCGTGGCCGGGAGTGGGTTCGCCGAACTGGCGGCCCACAAGATGCTGCGGGTGTTGAGTGAACCGTTTGCCTGTGGTGAGCGGCAGGTGCTGCTTTGGCCGCGTGCCGGGCTGGCGCTGGCGGGCCCCCGGGTGGTGCGCCCGCAGGATTTGCTGGCTCATGCCTATGCCGCAGTTCGGCAGGCGCGACGGGCTCGGGCGCGCCTGCGCCTGTATGCCCCGGAGGCGGCGGCGACCATGCTGGAGGGCGTGGATCTGTGGTCCCAGCTGGGGCAGGCCATCGAGGAGGGAAGCCTGCACCTCGAGTATCAGCCACAGGTCGCGCTGGCATCGGGCTGCGTGCAATCGGTGGAAGCCCTGTTGCGCTGGGATCACCCGCAGTATGGCTCGATCCGTCCGGACACCATGGTGCGGGCGGCGGAGGGAACGGACCTGATGCCCCGGCTGACGCACTGGGTCTTCAACACGGCCCTGCGCCAGTGTGCCGAGTACCGCCAGGCCGGACTGGACGCGGGGATCTCGGTGAACTTTTCCGCCGACGACCTGCAGGAACGGGAGGTGGTGGATCTGGTGGCGCAGTCACTGGAGGTCTGGCAGGTGCCGGCGGAGAGCGTCACGGTGGAGCTGACCGAAACGGCGGTGATGGAGAGCCACGACGCCGAGGCGCGTGCGGCCCTGCACGGGATGAAGGACCTGGGCTTGCGGGTGTCCATGGATGACTTCGGTATTGGCTATTCTTTGATGGAGCGGCTGCTGCGCATGCCGCTGGACGAGCTCAAGATCGACATGACCTTTGTCCACGAACTGGTGTCCAGCCGGCCGCACCAGCGCATCGTGGAATCCATGATCGGGCTCGGCCAGAAGATGGGCCTGAGCGTGGTGGCCGAGGGCGTGGAAGATCAGGAAACCCTCGACCGCCTGCGCGCTCTGGGCTGTGATCTGGTGCAGGGTTTTTATCTCGGCCGGCCGGCGCGCCTGGCGCAATTCATGGAACAGACGCGCGCGGGCCGTGACCCGGGCGCGTGCTGAACCCGCCCAACCCGTCCTCGTTGCGGCGCGCCAGTGCACCGAGCCCGTAGTCTGGAAGCATGACACGTGCTCCCGGGGCAGGCTGTCGGTGACGTCGACCACCCGCCCGTGGATGGTCATCCAGCAGTGGCAAGGCGGGGTTTGGCGGGCCCGTTCCCCCTGGATAACTGCTGGACGATCATGCGCCGCCCCTGCCGGCATCGCGGGAACGCAGGTACCAGTGGATGACGATCCAGTCGTACAGGGCATGGGTGACGATCACCACCAGCAGGTTGCCGGTCAGGTGATAGAGCACCCCGAGGTAGAGCCCGATGACGGTGGCGAACACGAAGTACAGGCGGCTGATCGAATGGGCGAGTCCAAACACGATCGCCGCGGCGACGATCGCCCACTCGGGTGACCAGCGTTCGGTCAGCCAGCCCTGCAGCACGCCGCGCACCAGGAGCTCCTCGCCCACGCCGGCGAGGAGCGAGATCAGCAACACCGCGCCGGGGAGCGCGTGACGAAAGAGTTGCCGCACGAAATCCCGCACCTGATCGGCCAACGCACGGTAGGGTCCCCAGCCGCTGGACGCGAGCGCCCCCAGGAGCACCAGCATGGGCAGCACCGCCAGTGCACCGAGGGCGACGGCGTCGAGGTTCCAGTCGATCTGCTCGCCCAGCGAGATATCCGCAACTCGGGCCAGGATCAGGGCCAGCGGGATCAGCGCCGCCTGGAAGGCGATGCCGGCCAGCAGCGGGTGTCGGGCGATGCTGTGGCGCCGGCTCACAGTCGCGTCAATGGAAAACGGATATGCATCACGCGCGAGGATGCCCGATTTCGGGGCCTGCTGTCCCGGACAAGAAAATCCCCGCGCCGCCGGAGCGGGCGCGGGGATGCTCGGGATGCAAATCCGGACGGCCCTTGCCGGGCCATCGAGGGGCGCACTGCGTCAGGTCTTGGCTTCCTCGATGCGGATCAGGGCCAGCTCGTGGAACAGCCCCTTCATCAGGCTGACACACATTACCAGCAGCACGATGACGAACGGCAGTCCGGTGCTCACCGCCCCGGCCTGCAGGGCATTGAGGGCCGCGGCTCCGCCAACTGCCAGCAAGACACCGGCGACCACGCCTTCGGTTGTGGCCCAGAACAGGCGCTGGGACTGCGGGGCGTCGGTCTTGCCGCCGGAAGTGATGGCGTCGATCACCAGCGAGCCGGAGTCCGACGAGGTGATGAAGAACACCAGCACCAGGGCAATCGCCAGGAATGAGGTGATGGCGGTGAAGGGCAGGTGTTCGAGCATCTGGAACAGGGCCAGGGAGGAATCGGAGATGCCGTCTGCCAGGGCGCCAACGCCATCGCGGGACTGGGTCAGCCCGGAACCGCCGAAGGCACTCATCCAGACCACGGTGACCAGGGTCGGCACCAGCAGCACCGCGGTGACGAACTGGCGCACCGTGCGCCCGCGCGAGACGCGGGCGATGAACATGCCGACGAACGGCGACCAGGAGATCCACCAGGCCCAGAAGAAGATGGTCCAGGCGTGGTAGAAGGTTTCATCGTCGCGCCCGACCGGGTTGCTGAGCGGGATGATGTACTGCACGTAGCCGGTGACCGTGGTGCCGATGCTGAAGAGGAATGCGAGGACGCCCCCGGCGACCATCACGAACAGCAACAACACTGCGGCGAACACCAGGTTGATGTTGCTGAGGAGCTTGACGCCGCCATGGATGCCGCGCATGACCGACAGCAGGGCAATGATGGTCACGCCGATGATGATGGCGATCTGGGTGTTCAGGCCGGTATCGATGTCGAACAGGAATCCGATGCCCGAAGCGGCCTGCTGCGCACCCAGGCCGAGGGAGGTGGCGAGGCCGAACATGGTCGCCAGCACGGCCAGGATGTCGATTACGTGGCCGATCGGGCCCCAGATGCGCTCCCCGAGGATGGGATAGAACGCCGAGCGGACGGTTAGCGGCATGCCCTTGTTGTAGGCGAAGAACGCCAGCGCCAGGCCGACGACCGCGTAGATCGCCCAGGGGTGCAGGCCCCAGTGATACATGGTGGCCCCCAGCGCCGCCTGCCGGGATTCTTCGGTCCCGCCTTCGATCCCCAGCGGTGTGCCGAACCATTCGGTGAAGTAACCCACCGGCTCGGCCACGCTCCAGAACATCAGGCCGATGCCCATGCCGGCGGCGAACAGCATCGAGAACCAGGACATGACGGAGAATTCCGGCTTGGCGTCCTGGCCACCGATGCGGATGCGCCCGATAGGCAGGATGATCAGGGCGAGGCAGAATAGGACGAAGATGTTGCCGGCCGACAGGAACAGCCAGTCGAAGGTGCGCCCGATCCACTGACGCGTGTTGTCGAGGTGCTCGTTGGCCTGTTCTGGAAAGACCAGGGACAGGATGACAAATACAACAATCAGCAGGGCACTGGTGACGAAGACCGGGTTATGCAGGTCCAGCCCAAGCGGGTTGATGTTCTGATCACCGATCTCGTGCTCGGTGTCGTATTCCGCTTCCAGTTCCTTTTTCTGCTCTTCGAGATCGTGCGGATTCTCGTTCACCGTCTCCTCCTCGCTTCTTGTTTTTATCGGGTGCCTGCGTCAGCCTCGGCGCGCGGCGACCTCTTTGAGTAAAGACGGGCAATCGGCAAATTGCAAAGCCCTTTGGCCGATTGGCTGCACGGCCGTTTTGGGGACACGGATCCGCGTCTCCCGGGGGCGGCAGGCGCACACGGTGCATGCTCGCAGTGGCCCCGTGGTCCACGCACCGTTACCGTAGTAGCGACGATGAACCCATGTGCAGAGGGGAACCGAATGAAGGCCTTGTTGATTGATCCGGAGCAGCAGACGATCGAAGCCGTGGACGTCCAAGGGCGTGACGACATTGCCCGGCTGATCGGGTACGACACGCTCGAGTCCGACGAGATCGGGCCGGATGGTGATCGCCTGTTCTTCGACGAAGAGTGCTTCCTGCGCGGAACCACCGGGCGTTTTCAGATCGACAGCGTGATACCGGTTTCCGGCAAGGGGCTGGTGGTTGGCAGTGACGATGATGGCGCGACCCTTAAGGACGTCGCATCCGATCTGGAGTCCATCCGGGGCCGGATGAAGTATCTCTAGGGGAACACTGATTGATGTACACGCTCGCGCGCGAGTCGCTTTTGCGTGCGAACAAGTCGCGGTGACTGCCGTGCAGTCATTCTGCACAAGGGAGCCGCAACGCCGTTCCCGCGCCCGTTTTCATCAACAACGGGCGGCCGAGCCGCGTCTTTCAATAGCTTGTGGGATTGGCACCCCGGGTTCCCCGATCCTGCGTTGCGCCCCGAAGACATCAAAAACGGGCGGGTAGAACCACTACCCGCTGCACGACGCGCCTGGTCTCGGAAAACCTGGGGTGCCAACGCGAGCGTGCACATTAATCAGTGTTTCCCTGGGGCGAGATCAACGCAGCTGGCTGTCCTTGGAGGCCCGCCGGTTGTAGGGGCTGGTGGCCTGCTGCGCCGCGTCCTCCGCCTCCTGGCAGCCCACGCACAGGCGCACGCCCGGCAGGGCCTGGCGCCGGCCTTCGGGAATCGGCGCCCCGCATTCCTCGCACTCTTTCAGACCTTCCCCGGTGGGAATCTGGCTGCGCACCCGTTGCAGGGCGTCCTCGACCGTGTTGTCGATCTGCTCCTGCTCCGCACCGTCTTTTGCCCATCCGCCTGCCATCGCGAGGCCTCCGCCCGTGGCCAACAAGACTGAGACCGGCGCAACCTGGCCTGAAGTTCCCGTAGCGCCGCCTTCGAGCCGTATTGGCGAGGCGGGCTATCCGTGTCCGAACTCGCGGGCGACGTAGTCGATGTCCTTGTCGCCACGACCGGAGAGGTTGGCCAGGATCGTCGTGCCGGGGTTCTCGCGGCCGTGCTTCATGGCCCAGGCGACGGCATGGGCGCTTTCCAGGGCCGGGATAATGCCCTCGGTGCGCGAGAGCTGGTAGAAGGCATCCAGGGCCGCGTCATCGTTGATGGCGTGGTAGGCGACGCGCTCGGTGGTCTTGAGGTAGGAGTGCTCCGGGCCGACGCCGGGATAGTCCAGGCCGGAGGCGATGGAGTGGACCGGGGCCGGATTGCCTTCCTCGTCGGCCAGCAGCATGCACTTGAAGCCGTGGATCATGCCCGGCTTGCCGTAGGTCATGGTGGCGGAGTGCTCGCCGAGCTTGGTACCGCGTCCCAGCGGCTCCACGCCGTTGAGTTGCACCTGGTCGTCCTCGATGAAGCCGGCGAACATGCCCATGGCGTTGGACCCACCGCCGATGCAGGCGACCACGTGATCCGGCAGCTCGCCACCGCTCATCTCCAGGTACTGCTCGCGGGCCTCGATGCCGACCACCGACTGGAAGTTGCGCACCATCAGCGGGAACGGGTGCGGCCCGACCACGGAACCGATCGCGAACAGGGCCTCGTCCGCCTGTGAGAGATAGGACTGGAAGGCGGAATCCACCGCCTCCTTCAGCGAGCGACCGCCGAAGGAGACGGGCACCACCTGGGCCCCCATCAGCTTCATGCGGGTCACGTTGGGTGCTTCCTTGGCGATGTCGATCTCGCCCATGTGGATCTCGCATTCCATGCCGAAGTAGGCCGCCGCAGTGGCCAGCGCCACGCCGTGCTGGCCGGCCCCGGTCTCGGCGATCAGCTTGCGTTTGCCCATGTGCTTGGCCAGCAACGCCTCGCCCATGCAGTGGTTCAGCTTGTGCGCGCCGGAGTGGTTCAGGTCTTCGCGCTTGAGGTAGATATGCGCGCCCACCGAGCGGCTCAGGTTATGGGCGTAGTACACCGGCGTCGGGCGCCCCTGATAGTGCTTGCGGATGTAGCGCAGTTCGTTCAGGAAATCGCCGGAGCGCGCCAGGGTCCGATAGGCGTGGTTGATCTCGGCGAAATGCGGTTCCAGCTCCGGCGGCAGGAAGGCGCCGCCGAATTCGCCGAAGTAGCCTTCCGGGTTGGGGAAATCCTTGAGATACGACATGGGCAGTCTCGATGCCAGGTTGGTGGGCCGGGTGGAAGGGCCCGTTGGGTTGGATCGGGTTTCGTGACCCGGGGTGACCGGGCCGGGTCCATATCATCCGTTCCCCGAACCCGATTGCCAACCCGGGCGGATCCCGGTCCGCGTCGTCCTACGCGGAAAAGGGCAGGTCGTTGTAGCGGATTACGCGGTCCAACTGGGCCGCGTCGAGCTCGAGGCCGTAGTCCTGCTGCAGACGCGTGCGCAGCTCGGTGGCGGTGGTCGGGGGTGGGTCCATTTCGCGGGCGAACTGGCCGACATCTTCGATGACGGCCCAGGGGTAGAGGATCCAGCGCCACTCCTGCACGGCCTGACTGTGGAAATCGGCGGGGCACTGGGTGCTGGCCTTTTCATGCAGCACGGCGGTGCGCACGGCGGCCGGTTGGAAGCCCTCCAGATGGGGGCGGGCGGCCACCAGGGTGTCGCCGGAGTCGTTGACGTCGTCGACCAGCAGGACCCGTTCGCCGCGCACATCCCCGGCCAGCGGGACCGTAACGGCCGCTCGCTGCTTTTCGCGCGCGCCCGAGGTGTAGTGCTCGACCTTGAGGCTGAGCAGCTTGTGCACTCGGAGGAAGTCGCACAAGAATCGCGCGGGCATGAACCCGCCGCGGGTGATGGCCACGATCGTGTCCGGCCGAAAGTCGCTGGCCCGTATCTGGCGTGCCAGGTCGTCGGCGCGGTGGACCACCTCCTCGACCGGGATCAACTGCACGGGCATCTTGCGCGGCGGGTTCATGCGTGGAGCTCGTGGAGGTGTGAAGCCGTGGGAACGGCGGTGATCATGCCGTCAGTTCGCCAAGGATGCGGGTATGGATCTCCAGATCGCCCTCGGTATGCAGAACGAAGCGGACATGGCCGACGGCATCCAGCCGGGGCGTGGCGGCGATCACGGTTTCCAGGGCGATGCGGGCGGCTTCCTCGACGGGATAGCCGAAGGCCCCGGTGGACAGCGCGGGAAATGCGATGCTGTAGGCCCCGGCTTCTTCGGCGCGGGTGAGGGCGTTGCGATAGCAGGCAGCCAGCAACCGGCTGGCCGGTTCGTCGTGCCCGTAGACCGGTCCCAGGCAGTGGATTACGAAGCGATTGGGCAGGTTGTGGGCACCGGTCAGTACGGCCTGGCCGGGTTCAATCGGGGCCAGGGGCTGGCATTCACGCTCCAGACCGGGCCCCGCGGCGTGGTGGATGGACCCGGCCACGCCGCCGCCGGGCCGCAGCCAGGCGTTGGCGGCATTGACGACCGCGTCCATGTCGCGCTGGGCGGCGATATTGCCGGTGATGCATTCGATGGTGATGCCGTGGACCTTGACGCGCATGTGTCCCCCTGTTTCTGAATGGGCTCGGCCACTCCGGCCGTTGCCTCAAGCATAGGGCCCCATTTCGGTCGGGTGAACAGGTGGTCCGGTTTTCACATGGTGATTCGGTCGCGCACCTCCGCCGTTAGTTCCAGCGAGCGCCGGCGCGCCGCATGGTCAAAGGTGGAGGTGGTCACGATCAATTCGTCGGCGCCAGTCTGGTCGAGAAACTGGCGGATCTCGGTTTCCACCGTGTCCGGCGCGCCAATCGCGGAACAGGCCATCGTCTGTTCGACGATCGCGCGTTCGGCGCGGTCGAGGCGCTCGCGGTAGCCCTCGACCGGCGGCTGGATCGGTTCGGGGCGACCCCGGCGCAGACTGACGAAGGCCTGTTCCATGGAGCTGGCCAGGGTCCGGGCCTCGGCGTCGGAGTCGGCGGCATACACGTTGTAGCCGAGCATCGCGTAGGGGCGGTCGAGCCATGCGGACGGCCGGAACTGGCTGCGGTACAGCTCCAGCGCATTCATCAGATGTCCGGGGGCAAAGTGCGAGGCAAACGCATACGGCAGGCCCATCTGCGCGGCCAGCTGGGCGCCGAACAGGCTGGAACCCAGGATCCACACCGGCACATGCTGGCCGGCGCCGGGGATGGCGCGGATCACCTGATCGGGCTGGGGGTCGTCGAAATAGCCCAGCAGCTCGGCGGCATCGCGCGGGAACTGGTCCGGGTCGATATCCGGGGCCCGGCGCAGGGCGCGCGCGGTGGTCGGGTCGGTGCCGGGGGCGCGCCCCACCCCGAGGTCAATGCGGCCCGGATACAGCGCGTTCAGCGTGCCGAACTGCTCGGCGATCACCAGCGGGGCATGGTTCGGCAGCATGATGCCGCCGGCCCCCACCCGAATGCGCTGTGTGGCTGCGGCCACCTGGCCGATCACCACCGCCGTGGCTGCGCTGGCGATGCCGGGCATGTTGTGGTGTTCCGCCAGCCAGTAGCGCTGGAAGCCGAGGGCCTCGGCGTGTTGCGCAAGATCGAGGGTGTTGTGCAACGCATGGGTGGCGTCCCCGTCGGCGGTGATCGGGGCGAGGTCGAGTACGGAAAAGGCAGTCATGTGCCTGATTGTACGCCGGCGCCTGCCCGCTGCAGGCGTCGGCAATCACGGCGGGGTCTATAGTCGAAGGGAGGCATTGCGGAGGGCGCGCCATGAGTATTGCCAGGACCCTGAACAACTTTATGGACGAGCATGCGGTGACTTACCAGCTGGTGCACCATCCGCATTCCGAGTCGGCCAGCCGCACCGCCGAGGCGGCCCATGTGCCGGGCGACGCCGTGGCCAAGGCGGTACTGCTGGTGGAGGACGGGCAGTATCTGCTGGCCGTTGTTCCCGCCACCCGCCGCGTGAAACTGGGGCAGTTGCACCGGTTGCTGGGCGAACACGTGGGCCTGGCCACCGGCGGTGAGGTTGCCAGCGTCTTCGCCGACTGCGAGCGTGGTGCGATCCCCGCCCTTGGGCCCGCCTACGGGCTGGCGACCCTGGTGGATGAAAGCCTGCTGGAGCAGCCGCACGTGTACTTCGAGGCCGGCGATCACGAGTCGCTCGTCCAGCTGCGCGAAGCGGACTTCGTGTACCTGCTGGGCGAGGCGAGGCACGGCCAGTTCAGTGCGCATGTGTGACATTGAATCCATCAGCGACTCGAGGTTGTGGAGTCGATTTTGCGCCACCCGTTCGTCTATGGTCGGGCCGAATGCTGCGAGTTGAGGCGACTGAATGACGACGATGGATCCGTTTCTGGAGATGGCGCTGGACGAGGCGCGCGAGGGCCTGGGCGAGGCGGGGATCCCGATCGGTTCGGTGCTGGTGCACCGGGGCGAGGTGATCGGGCGTGGGCACAACCGGCGGGTGCAGCAGGGCAGCGCGATCCTGCATGCGGAGATGGATGCGTTGGAGAACGCCGGCCGGCAGCCGGCGCAGGTGTATCGCGAATGCACGCTCTACACCACGCTTTCGCCCTGCGCGATGTGTAGTGGGGCCATCGTCCTCTACGGCATCCCGCGAGTGGTGATCGGGGAGAACGAGTCGTTCCTGGGGGAGGAGGCGTGGCTGCGCAGTCACGGCATCCAGGTGGACGTGGTCCAGGACCCGGGCTGCCGCGAGCTGATGCGTTCGTTTATCGAGACGCACCCCGAGCTGTGGCACGAGGATATCGGCCACTGAGCCGGATAGCTGGCGTGAGAGCCGGGCCCGGCGTTTCCCTCAGGGTGTCTCGAGCCGCTGCTGATCGGCGTAGGGGTAGTCGCTGGCCTCCAGGTTTTCCTGAAAGGTCTCCAGGCGTTCCACGGCGAGGTCCGTGCGGTTGAACTGGGCAATGTGGAACAGGGCATCCCCCTCGTTGATCAGCGGCAGGTTGAGCTGACCGATGATGATGCCGGAGGCCGGGGCGAGGATCTCGGCCTCGGTCTCGCCAAAGGGGTCGGAGACGATCGCCAGGCGGGTCTGGTCGCGGACCACGCGGTCCCCGTGGCGCACGAAGGTGCGCAGGATGCCGCTTTGCGGCGCGCGGACCCAGCCGCTGGTGCGCGCCATGATGGGTTCCTTGGGCGGGCGCCGGCGTACGGCCGGCAGCATCCCCAGGTGACGCATGACCTCGATGATGCCGTGCACCCCGCCGCGTATGGAGAGCTCGTCGAAGCGCAGGGCCTC
The DNA here is from genome assembly GCF_000377825.1 of Thioalkalivibrio sp. AKL9. Lineage (NCBI taxonomy): Bacteria > Pseudomonadati > Pseudomonadota > Gammaproteobacteria > Chromatiales > Ectothiorhodospiraceae > Thioalkalivibrio > Thioalkalivibrio sp. AKL9. Next base: position 90,953 of record NZ_KB905110.1, read on the forward strand.
GCCGGCCTCGTACAGCAGGATGGGTACGTCCCTTTCCGCGGCGGCTTCGCGCAGGGAGCCGTCGCGCAGGGCCGAGTTGAGGATCACCGGGGCCCCGAAGGCGCGCGCCAGATCCAGGGTCTCGGCGTGGTCGAGGTTGGCGCGGATCTGCGGCAGGTTGGAGCGGTGGATAGCGCCGGTGTGCAGGTCGATGCCGTGGGTGCAGTGCTGCACGATCTCGCGCATGAACAGGCGCGCGACGCGAGCCCCCAGCGAGCCCTTCGGCGAGCCGGGGAAACAGCGGTTCAGGTCACGCCGGTCCGGCAGGTAGCGGCTCTGGTTAATGAAGCCGTGCATGTTGACCACAGGGATGGCGATCAGGGTGCCCTTCATGCGCCGCAGGGCCGGCACCTTCAGCAGGCGGCGGATGATCTCGACGCCGTTGATCTCGTCGCCGTGGATGGCGGCGCTGACGAACAGCACAGGCCCCTTGCGGCGACCGCACAGCACCTGTACCGGCATGTTGGTCGGCGTGTGGGTGTACAGCGCCCCCAGTTCCAGCTCCACTGTGCGCCGCTCGCCGGGTCGGGTGGTGGTGCCGCCAATCGTGATCGGCTGGTTGCGCAGCGACCGGGGTATGCCGGGCATCAGGGAGCCACCGAATACTGTGCATATTCACACGCGCGTCGCTCTTGCGTGCTGACCAGCCGCTGCGAGTGAAGTGTAGCCCTGCGACTCAAGGACACTAGCCGCTCCCTTTGGTCTTCGTCCGGTTGGGCTTGGCGTTCTTCTCGATGAACTCGATGATCATGCCCGCCACGTCCTTGCCCGAGGCATTCTCGATGCCCTCCAGGCCGGGCGAGGAGTTCACCTCCATCACCACCGCGCCATGGTTGGAGCGCAGCAGATCCACGCCACAGACGTTCAGGCCCATGACCTTGGCCGCGCGTACGGCCGTGGCACGTTCTTCCGGGGTAATCCGGCACAGGGAGGCGCTCCCGCCGCGGTGCAGGTTGGAGCGGAACTCGCCTTCCTTGGCCTGGCGCTTCATCGCGGCGACGACCTTGTCCCCGATGACGAAGCAGCGGATGTCCGAGCCCTTGGCCTCCTTGATGTACTCCTGCACCAGGATGTGCTGTTTCAGGCCCATGAAGGCCTGGATCACGCTTTCGGCGGCCTGCTTGGTCTCGGCGAGCACCACGCCCAGCCCCTGCGTGCCTTCCAGCAGCTTGATCACGCAGGGCGCGCCGCCCACGGTCGCCAGCAGGTCATCGATGTCGTCCGGCGAGTGGGCAAACCCGGTCACCGGCAGGCCGATGCCGCGGCGCGAGAGCAATTGCAGGCTGCGCAGTTTGTCGCGCGAACGCGAGATTGCCACCGACTCGTTCAGCGGATAGACGTTCATCATCTCGAACTGCCGCAGGATGGCGGTCCCGTAGAAGGTGATCGAGGCCCCGATCCGCGGGATGACCGCGTTGAACTGGTCGAGGATGTCGCCCTTGTAGTGGATCTGCGGGCTGTGCGCGGTGATGTTCATGTAGCAGCGCAATGGATCCACCACGCGGACCTCGTGGCCCCGCTGGTCCGCGGCCTCAACCAGGCGTCGGGTGGAATAGAGTTTGCTGTTGCGCGAAAGGATGCCGAGTTTCATTCAGGCGCCTGCTGGGCTGTTGAGAGTGAAGGTCGATGGCTGGCGACAAACGAGGCCTGGGGGTCGACAAGGAAGCGACCGCGCATGGCCTCGCGGCCGAGCAGCATGCGAAAAAGCATGGTATCGCGGCTGGTCAGGGAAAGTTCAACCGGCAGTACCAGGGCACCAAGTTGTACGTGGGTGGTGATGAAGTAGCGCTCCCCGGTATGGCCGCCCGAGTCGGTCACGCTGCGGATATCCAGCACGGGGGCTTCGCACCAGGCCTCGGTCTCGGCGTCATGCTGGTGGGGGTGAATGCCGAAGCGCACCCACTCGTGGCCATCGCGAGCGAAGGGTTCGATCCGGAAGGTATGCAGCGCGGAACTGCGTGCGCCGGTATCGACCTTGCACTTGATCGCGGGGATGCCGAGATCGGGCAGGCCAACCCATTCGCGCCAGCCGAGGATGGGCCGGTCGCGGATATCGGGTGGGGTCTGGCTGGAAGGGGACGGGCGATCCACGTCGGCTCCCGGAAAGTAAAGGATGGAAGCCTCACTATAACGAATCGCCGGCCCGGCGCGAGTGACCTGCGGCGGGTCACCTGCTCCCTGTACGGGGGGGGCAAGGAAGTGCTTAGTCCTCGGCGATTGCCGCGTTGGTCAGGTTGTTCAGCGCATTGCTCATGGTATCGAGGATGTCGTCGCGGTCCTCGATCCCGTGGCGCTCGGCTATCCATTCCGGATCGTTGTAGGCCAGCCAGGTCTGGCCGTCCGCGTCGGTCCACGCCAGGGCCTTCATCGGCAGGTCGATGCCGGCCGTCTGCTGGCTGGTGAACATTTGGCTGCCCAGCGCCGGGTTGCCAAACATCAGGAGTTCGGTCGGGCCGAGTTCGATATCCACGCCGTCCGCCTTGGCGGCGTGATCCCAGCGCAGGGCGACGCCGATATCGTTGGCCGCCAGGGCGTTCTCCAGCCGGTCCAGGGTCTCGGAGGCCGAATGCGGGCTGGCCTTGGCGATCATCCCGGGTACGTCGGCGGCCAGCACCGGGGTCGCGGTCAGGGCCAGGGGCAGCAGGACGGTCAGTAGCGTCTTCTTCATGACAAAGTCCTTGTCCAGTGATGGGTTCGTTGAGTGCGTGGCGACAATCAGCCAAGCGGCTGCGTCATCACGCCTGTTGAAGCTAGACGACCCCTGCAAACTTTTTCAGTGACTGGTTCGCAGAACCATGATTCGGCCGTGGGACGATGCCTGTACGTGCCCATTGCGGCACGTGAGGTGCCGCCCGGCTGCGGGGGCCGGGAGGTGGCCTGCGCAGACCGCTACTGGATCAGCAAGTAGCCTTCGTGCTGCAGCTCGATGATCTCGGCATCGGCCATGGGCACCACGTTCACGAAACCGTGGATGTCCTCCAGCTCGATACCGCGCAGGCGGGCCGAGGCCTCGCACATGCGGAACTCGATGTTGCCGGCCTGGGTGAGCGAGCGGGCCCGGCGCATCAACTCTTCATGCTCGCCGAACTCGTCGCGAGTGAAATACGGGACCTCGGCACCGTGCAGGACCATCACGATGTGCGATTCGAACGGGTCGGCCTCGTAGATGTTGTTCAGCATGCTCACGCGGTCCAGTACTCCCTCCAGCTCGCGGGGGCTGCTGGTATAGACGTCATAGACCACATTGCGGGGTTCGTACTGCCGGTCCATCTTTTCGGCCGAGCCCCACGGCAGATTGTCGTCCGCACTGGCCGCCAGCGGCGTGGCCAGGAGGCTGGCGGCGGCCAGCAGGATCAGCAAGAGGCGGGTCAGCGGGCGGTTGTTTCGTTTCATCGGGGACTCCTTGTGGCAGTGGCTCGTGCTCGTATGGGATGGACGTTTGGGCGCTGCAGAGCCTTCCATGACGGCTGCGCCTCACATCCGGGTTTCCGGCCCCTGGCTGCGCAGTACGCGCTCGAGGATCGATTCCATCGCAAAGGTGATCCGCCGGCCCAGGGTCTGGGGACGGTGGTAGGTCAGCTCAAATACATCCGCCTCGCGGGTCAGTTCCAGCAGCAGGTCGTCGCTGGTGCGCAGTTCGTCGGCCAGCCCCATCTCGCGCGCCTGTTCGCCGTACCAGTGCTCGCCGGTGGCGACCTGCTCCAGGTCCAGTTGCGGCCGGTAGCGGAGAAGGAAGGTCTTGAACAGCTCGTGGGCCTCTTCCAGCTGTTCGCGGAACTTCTTGCGGCCCTCATCGGTGTTCTCGCCCAGCATGGTCAGGGTGCGCTTGTACTCGCCGGCGGTGAGCAGCTCGACGTCGATATCGTTGCGCGACAGCCAGCGGTGAAAGTTGGGGATCTGCGCCACTACGCCGATGGAGCCGAGAACCGCGAACGGGGCGGCGACGATGCGGTGACCGACCGCCGCCATCATGTAGCCGCCGCTCGCGGCGACGCGATCCACCGCCACGGTCAGGTCCAGCCCACCCTCGCGCAGGCGCGCCAGCTGGGCGGCCGCGAGCCCGTAGGAGGGCACCAGCCCGCCCGGGCTCTCCAGGCAGACGATGGCGCGGTCCTGCTCCGGACGCGCCATGGTGAGGATGGCGGTGACTTCCTCGCGCAGGCTCTCCACGCTGGAGGCGCGGATATCGCCGTCGAAGCGCAGGACGTACACGCGCGGGCGTTCGGCGGCCGCTCCGTCGGATGGTGCGTCGCTCGGGTGGTCGGTCTCTGCGGTTCCGGAGGGGGCCTCGGTGGTCGAGTCCCCGGTGCCCTTGCGCGCCAGCTTGCGCGTGGCCCAGTTGCGCAGGCGTTCCACCCGGCCGCGGCGGCGTTCCACCGCCCGGCGCACGGTCTTCTCCATCCGCTCGAAGCGATCGTTCAGGCGTTTGACGTTCAAGCGGTCCGGCCTGCCTTCCCGCGACCGGGCGACCAGGCCGGTGACCGCACTCAACACAATGAGCGCGGCAATGACGGCGGTGACGGCCTTGGCGAGGAAGAGTCCGTATTCCTGAAGAAATTCCATTCAATGTCCTTGCGTGATGAGCCGGGTTGTCCGCCCATGCATAATGCCAGCATGAATACCGATACAGTTGAAGACCCCCGTAGCGCGGGACGGTTTCACGGCCAGGAAGGTTCCGCAGCTGGTCCGGTGCCGGAACCGATCATTCATGCCGGATATGCGACCCTGAGCCTGCGCCAGGTCGACGCATGGAACGGGGTGCCCAAGGGCACGGCCTTTCGCCTGTTCAAGGCACGCAAGGATCAGCTGCGCGAGGGCGTGGACTTCTTCTACATCCCGGAAGGCCGCGACCCCGAACTCACCGAGACCCTGCGGCTGGATGGTCGGATTTACCCCTCCACCGTACACCTGGTCCTGCTGACGGGCGCCGCCTACGCCCACCTCCGCGAGGAATGGCATGCGCGGACCCACAACCCGGGCTGCGGATGCCCCGAGTAATCCCAGGGGGACGCGGATTAATGGTCCCGTTCGCGCTCGAGTCGATTTTGCTCGCTGACAAGGCGCGGCGACTGCCGTGCAGTCGCTCTGCACAAGGGAGCCGCAACGCCGTCAGCGGGCCCGACTTTAGAAGGCAAACGCGCCCGAGCCGCGTCATTCAATGGTTTGTGGGGTTGGCGCCCCAGGTTTCCCGACCCTGCGTTGCGACCCGAGACAGGCAAAAACCGGCCGGTACCATCACTACCGGCTGCGCGCCGCGCTTGGTCTCGGGAAACCTGGGGCACCAACGCGAGCGGGTAGATTGATCCGCGTCACCCTCGAGCAGTGGCGCATGCTGCAGGCGGTGGTGGAAGCCGGCGGCTTTGCACGTGCTGCGGAACGGGTGCACAAGAGTCCGTCGAGCATCAACCACGCGGTGCAGAAGCTGGAAGAACAGCTAGGCGTGGATGTCTTCGAGGTGCAGGGCCGCAAGGCGGTGCTTACGGCGGCCGGCGAGGCGCTGCTGCGCCGGGCCGGCCACCTGCTGGAAGAGGCGGCGGAGATCGAGACCCTGGCCGGGGCGCTGGCCGCGGGGGTGGAATCCGAAATCCGGCTGGCGGTGGACCAGCTCCTCCCGCGCGCGCCGGTGATCGGGGCCCTGGAGGCGTTCTCGCGGGCCTACCCGGCCACCCGTGTCCAGCTGCACGAGGTGGTGCTGAACGGCGGACCGGACATGCTGCGCGACGCGGCGGTGGATATCCTGCTGGGCCCGGAACTGCCATCCGGCTACCTCGGGAGCTGCCTGGGCGAACTGTCGATGGTCTGCGTGGCGCACCCCTCGCATCCCCTGGCACAGGCCGGGGCGGCGCTGAGACGGCGCGACCTGCAGGCACACCGTCAGGTGGTGGTGCGGGACTCGGGCGCCCAGGCCTCCGGCGAGGGCGGCTGGGTGGAGGCCGACCAGCGCTGGACGGTCTCGCACATGGGGACGGCCTGCGAGATCCTGCGCTCCGGTATCGGCTTCGCCTGGATGCCGGAGGACCGGATCGCCAAGGATCTTGCCGCCGGGGGCCTGGTCGAATTGAATCTGGAGGCCGGGGCGCGTCACGCGGTGCCGTTCTACATCACGCATGCCGATCGCGACCGCGCCGGCGCGGCCAGCCAGTCCCTGATGGACGCACTGGAACAGGCCTTCCGAGGCGAGCCTTAGTAGCCAACCATCGCTTGTGGGAGCGGGCTTGCCCGCGAAGCCCCCGCCCGCGCCGGACAATGGCCACAAAGCACAACCCAACACGAAACCACAACAAGGAACCAACCATGTGCGGGATCGCAGGAGAATTCGTCTGGGGGGACCGGCGCGCGAGCAGCGAGGCCGTGGCGCGCATGCTGCCCTGCCTGGAGCGGCGCGGGCCGGATGCCGATGGCCTGTGGGCCTCCGGTCGGGTCGCCCTGGGCCACCGGCGGCTGTCGATCCTGGACCTGTCGCAGCGGGCGCACCAGCCCATGTTCGACCCGGAGACCGGGCTTGCGCTGGTGTTCAACGGCGCGATCTACAATTTCCGCGCGCTGCGCAGCGAACTGGAAGGACGCGGCCACCGCTTCTTCTCCACCGGCGACACCGAGGTCATCCTGCGCGGCTACGCCGAATGGGGCGAGGGCATCGTCGCGCGCCTGCACGGGATGTTCGCGTTCGCACTGTTCGATGGCAACGCCCAGCGCCTGCTGCTGGCACGCGACCGCATGGGCATCAAGCCGCTGTACCTGGCCCGCGTCGGTGACGGCATCCGCTTTGCCTCGAACACCCAGGCGCTGCTGGCGGCCGGCGACGTGGACACCGAGCTGGATGCAGAGGCCCTGCACATGCTGTTCTCGCTGCACGCGGTGGTACCCGCGCCGCGCACCGTGCTGCGCGGTATCCGCAAGCTGGAGCCGGGGCACTATCTGAGCATCGACTCGCGTGGCCAGGAGCGGTTGCAGCGCTACTGGACGCTGCATGCGCACCGCCCCGCCGAGCCGGTATCGGACGCGGAGTGGCAGGAACGTATCGAGCATTCCCTGCGCCAGGCCGTGCGCAAGCGGCTGGAGGTGGCCGACGTCCCGGTGGGCGTGCTGCTCTCCGGCGGGCTGGACTCCTCGCTGCTGGTCGCGCTGGCGATGGAGGAGGGCGCGCAGGACCTGCGCACCTTTACGGTCGGCTTTGAGGACCAGCCGGAGGAGAAGGGCTCCGAGTTCGAATACTCCGATCCGGTCGCCGAACGCTACGCCACCGACCACCAGGCGACGCTGATCCCCAACGATCAGGTGCTGGCCCGGTTGCCGGAGGCGGTGGGTGCCATGGCCGAGCCGATGTTTGGCCAGGATGCGGTCGCCTTCTATCTGCTGTCCGAGCAGGTCTCGCAGCACGTGAAGGTGGTGCAGTCCGGTCAGGGCGCCGACGAGGTCTTCGGCGGCTACTTCTGGTATCCGCAAATGGCCGAGGATCGCCACGGCGACTGGGTGGAGCGCTTCCGTCGCCACTACTTCGACCGCGACCACCCGGAGATGGCCGAGATGCTGCGCCATCCGCCGGCGAACGACGTGACCGGCGACTGGCTGCGCGAACAGTTCTCCGAGCTCGAGACCGACCGCGCGGATTCCTTCATCGACGCGGTGCTGGCGCTGGATGCGACCACGCTGATCGTGGACGATCCGGTCAAACGCGTGGACAACATGACCATGGCGTTCGGCCTGGAGGCGCGGGTGCCGTTCCTCGATCACGAGCTGGTCGAGACCGCCGCCGCGATGCCGCCCCACCTGAAGCTGGGCGATGGCGGCAAGGACGTCCTGCGCCGCATCGCCCGCGGCCGGCTGCCGGACGCGGTGCTGGACCGGCCCAAGGGCTACTTCCCGGTGCCGGCGCTGAAGTACGTTCGAGGCGACTTCCTCGAGTTCATGCGTGACATCCTCACCTCGCGCGCCGCCCGCGAGCGCGGCCTCTACCAGCCGGCCTACATCGACAAGCTGCTGGACGCCCCGGATGAGTACTTCACCCGTATCCAGGGCTCCAAGCTCTGGCACGCCGCCCTGCTGGAGTACTGGTTGCAGACCCACGTGGACCGGTAATCGCCGTATGGAACGGGTGCGGATCCGGCGCGTCTACGACCCGGTCGATCCCGGGGATGGGGCCCGTGTGCTGGTCGACCGCCTGTGGCCGCGCGGCATGAAGAAATCGGCGCTCGCGCTGGATGCCTGGGAAAAGTCCCTTGCCCCGTCCGCGGATCTGCGCCGCTGGTTCGGCCACGACGTGGAGCGCTGGCCCGAGTTTCGTCGCCGGTACCGGGCGGAACTGGGAGCAGCCCCCGAGGAGGCATGGGCCCGGTTGCTGGGGTATGCCCGGCGTGGCCGCCTGACCCTGCTAACGGCGACCCGGGACGTGGAGCACAGCCATGCTGCGGTCCTGCGCGATCTCCTCGAGGCCGAATGGGCCGAAGAGGCGGCGAATGGCGAGTGGGCCTCGCCGGTATGCTTCGCACCCGACGAGCCAGGATCGGATCCGGATTGACCGCGCCGCGTCTCCCTCAGGATTCCTTCAGGCGCGGCATCAGCATGGTGAGGTTGCAGGGCATGGTGCGGTCGTCGAGCTGGGCGCGGATGATGCGGTCCCAGGCGGTGCGGCAGGCGCCGGTGGAGCCGGGCAGCACGAAGAGGTAGGTCCCGTTCGCGACGCCGGAGAGGGCGCGCGACTGCAGGCTGGAGGTGCCGATCTCCTCATACGAGAGCATGCGGAACAGCTCGCCGAAGCCCTCGATGGTCTTGTCCAGCAGCACCGAGGCGGCCTCGGGGGTGCCGTCGCGGCCGGTAATGCCGGTGCCGCCGGTGGTCAGCACCGCGTCGATATCGGGATCGGCGATCCAGCGCGAGAGTTCGGCGCGGATGGCATAGATGTCGTCCTTCACGATCTTGCGCTCGGCCAGCCGGTGACCGGCGCTTTCAAGGCGTTCCACCAGGGCGTCGCCGGAACGGTCCTCCGCGAGTTCGCGGCTGTCGGAGACGGTGAGCACAGCGATGTTCAGCGGTGTCTTGACGGGCGTGGTTTCCGGCGCGGAATCGGTCATGGCAACGTCCTGTTGGTGTATCGTGGCGTCCATCTTAATGAGTTGCTGGAGTTCCGGGAATGTCGGAGCGGGTACAGAAGGTCCTGGCGGCGCGCGGGCTGGGTTCGCGGCGCGAGATCGAGGGCTGGATCGAGCGCGGCGAGGTGCAGGTGAACAACCGCACCGTGAAGCTGGGCGACCAGGTCGACGAGCACGACGTGATCCGCGTGCGCGGGCGCATCGTGCGGCGCCCGGAGCATCCGCATCGGTGGATCGTGTATCACAAGCCGGTGGGCGAGATCTGCAGCCGCTCGGACCCCGAGGGGCGGCGGCCGGTGTTTGCCAGCCTGCCGCGGTTGAAGGGGCAGCGCTGGGTGGCCGTGGGACGGCTGGACCTGAATACCTCGGGCCTGCTGCTGTTCACCACCGATGGCGAACTGGCCAACCGGCTGATGCACCCGAGCATGGCCCTGGAACGCGAGTACGCGGTGCGCGTGCTGGGCGAGGTGCCGCCGGCGACCCAGGACATGCTGCGCGAAGGCGTGGAACTGGAGGATGGCGCGGCCCGTTTCGACAGTCTGGAAGAGCAGGGTGGGGAAGGCGCCAATCACTGGTTTCATGTGGTGGTCAGCGAAGGCCGCAACCGGCTGGTGCGCCGCCTGTGGGATGCGGTCGGGGTCACGGTCAGCCGCCTGATCCGGGTGCGCTACGGGCCGGTGGTCCTCGGGCACGGGCTGAAGACCGGTGCGGTGCGGGATCTGGAGACCCGCGAGGTGGCCGGGTTGTACGAGGCGTCGGACCTGCCCGTGCCCGACTCCGTGCGCACGCGCGGTCGCGGCGGCCCGCGACGCGATCCGCGCGGCAAACCGCGGGATCAACGCCCCGGCAAGGCGGCGCCGGCGGGCAAGGCCCGCACCAGCCGGGCGGCGCGCGAGGACGGCTGGAGTTCGTCGCCGCCGAAGAAGCCGGGCAAGTCTTCGTCCCCCGCGGGTCGCGGCGGCTCCCGGGGCGCGAAGCCTGCGGGAGGTCGACCCGGCGGCCGCTCGGGCGGCGGTGGTAAACCGGGCGGTAGCCGTCAGCGGTAGCTCCTGTGCGGATCCCCGAGCTTCTGGATGCCCTGCGCGCGGAGTACGGCGACCTGCAGTGGTGGCCGGCGGAGACGGCGTTCGAGGTGATGGTTGGCGCGGTGCTGACGCAGAACACCAGCTGGACCAACGTCGAGAAGGCGCTGGCCAACTTGCGCGGTATCGACGCGCTGTCGCCGGAGGGCTTGATGGCCCTGAGCCGGGAAGAGTTGGCCGAACACATTCGTCCCAGTGGCTATTTCAACGTGAAGGCGGATCGCCTGCGCCACCTGCTGGCCTTCCTGGAGGCGTCCGGCGGGATTGAGGGTCTGGCGGCGCTGGACACCGACGCGCTGCGCGCGGCGCTGCTGGGGGTCAAGGGTGTCGGACCGGAGACCGCCGACGATATCGTGCTGTACGCCTTCGGGCGCCCGGTGTTCGTGGTGGATGCCTATACCCGCCGGTTGTTCGAACGTCTGGACCTGCCGCAGGCACGGGCTCCGTACGATGCGCTGCGCGAGCACGTCGAGGTGGCTCTGGGGCCGGATGTGGCGGCGCTGAACGACCTGCATGCGCTGATCGTGGAACATGGCAAGGAGCGCTGCCGGCCGCGGCCGCGCTGTGATGCCTGTCCGGTGCGGCGGCACTGCACCCACGCCGAGGCCTGAAACCCACCGCCCGGCCGCTTGACGCCCGCGGCGGGGCGCCGGAACCTGAGAGGCATGTCCGACTGACCAGGGAGGTCCCATGCGTTACCTGTACACCCTGTTGATTATCGTGTTCGTCGCGGTGGTTGCGATCTTTGCGATCCAGAACCTGCGTCTCGTAACGCTCAACTTCCTCACCCTGTACGTAACCCTGCCACTGGCGCTGCTGATTGTCGGAATCTACCTGCTGGGCCTGGTCTCCGGGGGTGCCCTGGTCGCGTTGCTGAAGCGCTGGATACGCGGCGCCAGTCGTTGAGCCGCGTGGTGTCCTTCGGGGCGGCATCCCTCGATGGCTGACATGATCCGCCGCCATCCGCTGGCGGTGATCGTGGTGGCGCAGCTATTCGGGACGTCGCTGTGGTTTTCGGTCAACGGGGTCGGGCTGTCGCTGCAGCAGGCACTGGGGTGGTCGCCCGCCGAGATCGGCTGGCTCACGATGGCCACCCAGCTCGGTTTCATCACCGGGACCCTGGCGGTCGCCGCCACGGGGCTGGCGGACCGCTTTCGCGCCAGTCGTGTGTTCGCCATTTCGGCGCTTTTCGGGGCCGGACTCAACGCCATCTTCATCCTGCTCGCCGGCGTCTGGGAGCTGGCCCTGCTGACGCGCTTTCTGGTCGGGCTGGCACTGGCCGGGGTCTATCCGCTGGGCATGAAGCTGGTGATCGGCTGGACCCCGCAGTACAAGGGCTGGGCGCTGTCCTGGCTGCTCGGAATGCTGACCCTGGGGACCGCGCTCCCGCATCTGCTGCGTGGCGCCACGCTCGATTTCCCGTGGGCGGTGCCCGTGCTTCTGGCCTCGGGCCTGGCCCTGCTGGCCGCGCTGATGATCCTGCGTCTGGGCGATGGCCCGCATCTGCCGCCACCGGGGCGCACGCCGGGGCTCGGGAAGGGCTTCCATGCCCTGGCACGGCGGGATTTTCGCGCCGTGGCCGGGGGCTACTTCGGGCACTGCTGGGAACTGTATGCGTTCTGGACGCTGGTGCCTCTGCTGGTCGCCCGTGAGCTCGCACGGATGGAGGCCGATGCGGCCCTGATTCCGTGGCTGGCCTTTGGCGTGATCGCGCTGGGTCTGGCGGGCTGTGTCTGGGGTGGGCGCCTGAGTCGGGGCCTGGGAAGCCTGCGTGTGGCGCGGGTGGCACTGGCAACCTCGGGCCTGGCCTGTCTGCTGTACCCGCTGCTTGCGGGGCAGTCGCCCTGGTTGCTGTTCGGCCTCCTGGCGCTGTGGGGGCTCACGGTGATCGCGGACTCGCCCCAGTTCTCCGCGCTGGCCGCGGACAGCGCGCCGGAGGATGCCGTGGGTTCCGCGTTGAGCGTGATGAATGCGATCGGCTTTGCGCTGACCCTGCCGGGCATCTGGCTGACCGGCTGGTTATGGGCGGATGGCGGGGTTTGGGTCCTGTGGCTGTTGCTGCCCGGCCCGTTGCTGGGGCTTTGGGCGCTGGCGCGCCTGTCGGCGCCGCATCGCGCCCGGGAAGCCGTGGATTGACACGAGTGCCGGGCTGCGGCGGCCGCGCAGCCATGCGGGGCGCTCAGTTGCTGTGGGGTGCCGGGTCGGGTGCCGTCAGCAGGGTCTGTGCGCGCTGGAGCAGCTCGGCGGCGGCATCGGGCTGTTCGCGCAGGGCGCGGCTCCAGTGCGGGAACAGGTTCTGTTCCTCGCGGCCTTCGTGCTTGGCCAGCGCGCCGGAGATCAGGGCGAAGAACGGGGCCACGGCCCAGGCCTCGTCCGCGCCTTCGCTGAATTCGTGTTCCAGCATCGCGGTCTGTTCCAGGATCTCGTCGTGCTCGCGCAGCATGATCGAGGTGGGATCCTGGCCGTTCGGGCTGCGGGGCAGGTCCAGCAGGGGGACGATCAGGTCGTTTTCCACCTTCACGTGGCGCCGCAGGCCGTCGACATAGGCGTGGAAATCCGGCGCTGCGCCTTCGAGGTCGCCGGCGTTGACCTTGTGCAGGGCGCTGGCGAACAGGCGGTCGATGCGCAGGTGATCGCGTTCCAGCAGGTCGACCAGGTCCACCGGGGCGACGTCCTCGCGGCGTTGTACCGCGAGCTTCCACAAGGGCGGGCCGTCTTCGAGCACCCGCCAGTGGATGGCCTGACGCAGCTGCAGGCTGACCGCGTCCATCAGCATCTTCGGTTCCTGATCCAGCCAGACCTCGAAGACCTGACCGCTGCGCAGTTCGCGCAGGGTGTAGTACGCGCGGGTGTGGGCATGCTCGGCCAGGCCGCGGAGGTCGAGTACGAAATCAGCCACGGTCTGCGCTCGCGATACCCCGGCGTGCGGCCATGGCGGCACCGATGGCGCGGCGGTCTTCCGGGCCTAGCAGGTGCTCGGCAAAGGGGAGTACGGCGCGCTCTTCCAGATCGAGGTGGATGCGGTATTGGCGTATCCAGGCGTCGGCCCCGTCGAGGTCCGCCGGCTGGCCCGCGGCGATGCGTTGCAGGGCCGGCTCCAGTCGATCCCAGCCGGCCTCGATCTCGTCATGTTCGGCGGTCAGGCGGTCCAGCCATTCGCACAGTTGTGGATGACTCTCGGGGTGGCCACAGTGCTGGCGCAGCACGGGGAACAGGTCCTGGTCCTCGTCCGCGTGGTGGTTGGGCGCTGCCTCGTGAAAGTAGTTCAGGACCCGTTGCGCGGCGCCTCGGGCCTCTTCGTCGGCGCCTTTGTCGGCCAAATGGGCGGGCAGGCGCTCGAGGATGTCCAGAGAGTTGAGGATTCGGCGATGGCACGCCCGCAGCAACTCGATGGGCTGCTGGAATCCGGGAACACTTTCGTGGAGTTGCGCGTGCATGGGGTATCGGACCTTCGCAGAGTGGTCAACAAGCAGGCGACTTTCGCCGAAGCGCTCGCGCCCCGTCTTGATCTCGATCAATGTAAATTGAATATAGCTTAAAGTATGCTGTGCGAAACCTGGCCTGGAGCTTTTGATGCACCCTCGGAACCGGATGTTCATCCTCGCGGCCCTCGCCTATGCCCTGCTGGGCGGGCTGCTCGGCATCCTCTGGCTGGCCCATCCCGGCCTGATCCCCGGCAATGTGCCGCGCATCCATGGCCACCTGATGCTGCTGGGGTTCGTGACCATGATGATCTATGGCGTGGGTCTGCATGTGTTGCCGCGCTTTTCCGGACGTTCGCTGTTCTCCGAGCGCCTGGGCCATGTGCAGTTCCTGCTGGCGAATCTCGGGCTCCTGGTGATGATCGCGGGCTGGCTGGTCTTTCATAACCCGACCGTCGCGGTCGGCGGGGCGATGGCCTGGGGGGCGATGATCCTGTTCGCACTGAACATTGCACTCACCGTGCGTCACTACGGTCCGAAGGGGGCGTAATGAGTCATACGGAATACAACGGCTGCGAGTTGCCGGACGACCTGTTCTATGACCTGGATTATGTCTGGGTCCGTCCGGAGGACGACGGCACCTTTACCCTCGGGATTACCGATCCCGCCCAGACCATGGCGGGGCGGGTGCAGTACTTCCGCTTTCGCAAGCCGGGTTCGCACCGCGCCGCGGGCAAGCCGGTGGCGCGGCTGGAGTCCGGCAAGTGGGCGGGGGGCATCCCTACGCCGTTCGACGGCACCATTGAGCGCATCAATCCGGCCGTGGAGGCCGATCCGGGGCTGGTGAACGTGGCCCCCTATACCGCTGCCTGGGTCGTGGTGATGCGCCCGGACGATCCGGAAGCGGCGCTGGAGCGGCTACATACCGGGGCCGAGGCGATTGCCGGTCTGAAACAATGGGTCGATCGCTACGACATCCACTGCATGCGCTGCGCGGACTAAGGGCGGGATCATGAAAGTGGAACTGCTGGTGTCCGAGTGGTGCGCCTCCTGCCACGATGCCGAGCGCATCTGGCGCGAGGTTGCGGAAAACAAACAGATCGACTTCGCGGTGGTCGACATGGGCCAGCCCGAAGGGCGCGAACTGGCGACCCGGCTGCGCATCCGGTCGATCCCGGCCGTGGTGGTGGATGGCGAGCTCAAGCACATCGGGCTGCTGGATCGCACCGCCGCGACCGCACTGGTGGCGGAGGCCCCGGAACGCACACAGAAGGCCGCGCGCCATGTCGGGCTGGGGTTGTCGGCCTCCAGCCGGGCCTCGGTGCTGGGCGCGATGATCTGGCTGCTGATCGCGGGTGCCGCGTTGCCACTGGGCGGGTTCTTCCTCGAGGGTGCGGCGCGTCCGGCCGCGCTGCATGGCTTTACCCTGGGTTTTCTTCTGTTGCTGATCATGGGGCTTGGCGAGCACATGCTGCCGCGCTTTACCGGCCACCCGATCGCCAGTGGCTGGCTGTGGGCCTGGACGCCGCAGGTCCTGGTGCATCTGGCCGTGCTGGGCATGGGGCTCGGCTGGATCCTGGGCGTTGCGATGTTGACGGCGGTGGGTGCGGTGGCGGCGCTGGTCGGGCTGGTCCTGTTCACCCTTCGGGTGGTCCCGCTGCTGGTACGTCCGTCGTTGTGACCCGGGCGCGCGCTAAACTTGCGGTTCACGCAGCCAACGGAGTCCTCCTGTGAGTCTTTTCGAGAAGCGTATTCGCGAGCTGGAACAAAGCCTGCCGCATCTGGAACCAGGGGAGGTGGCGCGCTGGCTCGAGGAAGAGAAACCGTTTCTGCTGGTGGATGTGCGCCAGCCCGAGGAGGCGGCCGCGGGGACGATCGAGGGCGCGATCAACATCCCGCGGCCCAAGCTAGAGGCCGGTATCGAGTCTCATATGGCGGATGCGGACCAGCCCGTCGTGGTGTTCTGTGGCGGTCGCGGCCGGTCCCAGCTCGTGGCCGACAGCCTGCGCACGATGGGTATCAATGCGCATGTGCTGCGCGGGGGCTACGCGGCGTGGCGGGAGACCTGGCCTCGGTGAGGGCGCAAGGCAAAGGCTAGGGAGACGCTGATTAATTCGCACGTCCGCGTTGGTGCCCCGTTTTTTCCGAGACAAGGCGCGGTGCGCAGCGCCGTAGTCACTCTACGGTCAAACGCCGCAACGCAGGATCGGGGAAAATGGGGCGCCAACCCCTTGAGGGCTCGGCCGCCCGTTGTTGACGAAAATGGGCCCGCTGACCGCGTTGCGGCTTGCTTATGTAGCTCGGCTACACTTCGCTCACCGCGCCTTGTCAGCGAGAAAAATCGATCGAGCGCGGACGTGCGAATTAATCAGCGTCTCCCTATGTGCGGCTCCCGCTTACGAGCACTGTGATGGGCGCTATGGCTTTTTTGCCGGGTCTTGGCTAGTCTCCCGAGTAAGTTTCCCGGTTTCCGGAAATTCCCTGAATATTATTTGCCTGGCGCGTCTCCCCGGAGGCGCGTTCTGCATTCTGGAGTAAGAAAGTGAACAAGCCGAAGATCATTGTCTCCACCACGGACATGGAGCGCCTGGACAAGCTGCTGGAGTCCCTTCCGGATGGCAGTTTCCCCGGCAAGGCCGATCTCGAGTCCGAACTGGATCGCGCGGATGTCGTGGATTCGCACGAGGTTCCGGGTTCGGTGGTGACGATGAACTCGAAGGTCCGGTTCCGGGTGATCGAGTCCGGCGACGAGTTCTCGATGACACTGGTGTACCCGCGTGATGTGGACGAGAGTGGCGGCACGCTGTCGATCCTGGCGCCGGTGGGCAGTGCGCTGCTGGGCCTGTCCGAGGGCGACGAGATCGAGTGGCCGCGCCCGGGCGGGGGGCAGATGCACGTGCGCATCGAGGAGGTCGAGTACCAGCCGGAGCGCGCGGGCGAATACCACCGCTGAGGCGGCGTCCCCCCTCAGCCCCAGTAACCCTGGCGATACCACTGGCCGCTGCGCAGGCAGCGGTACAGCCAGAGCCGGCGGCCCTGACGGTCGCGGCTGCAAGCGTAGTCGCGGCGCGCGTCCTGGCCGTGATCCCACCAGCCATCTTCCAGTCGTCCCAGCCATTGGGGCTGGTCGGGGGGCGCGGCGGGCTCGGGGCCCTGTAGCCAGAGGGCAGTTCCGCAGGCCCGTTGGCCCGGGGTTGGAGCGGTGGGGGCCGGAGTGGTGGCGAGATCGTGTCGCGGCCGCTGGGCATCCTCCGGTCTCGGTGTGCGGCGGTTGATCAGGCGGGCGACGGCCTGCTCGCCCAGCCGGGCGCGCAGGCGAGCCAGCACGGCGGGTAGCTGATCGGCCGGTGGTCTGCTCGCCGGGTCTGCGGCGAGCAGACTGTCGCCCCGGGCCGGTGGGTCCAGCAAGCGGGGTGCCTGCAGGCGCAGGCCGATCACCGCCGCCGGCAGGGTCTCGCGATCCAGTCGGGTCTGCCACAGGGGCAGCCACTCGTCGGTGCGAATGCCCGGCTGCCCGCGCTCCAGTGAGATGCGGGTACACGCCTCGCGGTGGGCCAGTTCCAGTGTCATCCCCTGCAGGCTGCGGTTCAGGCCGCGCAACTGCGCCTCGGCCTGGCGCAGCAGCCGCTTGAGCGGGAAGGCCAGGGTCGCCGTGGCGTGGATCTCGTGCTCCAGGCGCAGGGACAGATCCAGCACCGGGGGTGGCGCAAAGCGGGGCAGGGTCTCCGCGCGCCGCGCCAGCAGTCGGTCCAGCAGGTCCAGCAACTCCGGTCCGTGGCGTCGGGCCAGTTCGGGGCGCGACAGGCGCAGCAGATCGCCCAATTGGCGCAGGCCCACGGCGCGCAGGC
The DNA here is from genome assembly GCF_000377825.1 of Thioalkalivibrio sp. AKL9. Lineage (NCBI taxonomy): Bacteria > Pseudomonadati > Pseudomonadota > Gammaproteobacteria > Chromatiales > Ectothiorhodospiraceae > Thioalkalivibrio > Thioalkalivibrio sp. AKL9. Next base: position 108,433 of record NZ_KB905110.1, read on the forward strand.
CCTCGCGGGTCGCGGCGGCCAGCGGCAGGGCCTCCAGCGGAACCAGGGACAGGATGCGGCGCAGGGCCTCGGGGTCTTCCGCGATCGCGGGGTTGCGCAGGCGGGCCAGCAGGCGCGCGGCGGCGGGGCTGCGGGCCAGGCCAATACGGGGATGGAAGCCCAGTTCGGTCAGCGTGTCCCGCGCCTGGTGGCGCAGGGCCTCGAGGCCGCCGAACAGGCGGCGGCTGCGCCCGACCTCCACCAGGATGCGCTGTGCCTCCGGCTCCGGGTGCACGTGATCGGAGAACCGCAGCAGTACGCCGGCCAGCATCTCCAGTTGGGCCTGCAGGGTGTCCGGGGCATGCTCGACCAGTTCCGGGGTATCCAGCACCGCCAGGGCATCCCCCAGCGCCATGCCGGGGCGGGCACCCGCCTGGCGGGCGGCGCGGTTGGCGGCGTGCACTCGGGGGGCAGGGTCGGATTCCACCACCAGCAGGGGGCGCTGAAGCCGCCCGGGGTCCGGCTCCGTCCGGGCCAGCGCATCCAGCGCAAGGTGCGGCAGGTCGATTGCCATCCAGTGTTCCTGCCGCGGCCGGGCGGCGCGGGTGGCGGTGTGCGTCTCCGGTGGCCGGGGTGCGGTGGCGGGCAGGGCTGCGGCCGGAAGCAGGCTCAGTTGTTGTCGGACCGGCTCCGGGTGTGTGGCCGCACGCGAGGGACGGGCAGGCTGGCCCATCTCAGGCCTCCGGTGGTTCGGGAACCTGCAGGGGGTGGCCGGAGCGGGCCCAGTGGCCGGCCCCCTTCAGGCAGTGCAGTTCCAGGCCGGAGGCCGCGGGCTGCCAGCGCAGGCGCTGGTGGGCCGGCGAAGGCTGTGCCGCGGCGTTTGGTGGCCGGTACAGGATCGTGCAGGCCCGGCTCTCGCTGGCAGCCAGACGCAACCGGCGTAGCAGGGCCGTCTCCACGGGGCCGCGCAGCCAGGCGAGCAGGACGCCAAAGGCGGGATCGCGCAGGCACTGTTCGCCGGCCCACAGGGTGTCGCGGTCGTGCTCGGTGTGGATCAGCAGGACCCGCTCCGGCGGGATTCCGAGGGTCTGCCAGCCCGGCAGCCAGGGCGTGGCCGGGGGCGCGATCACCGCGATCCAGTAGCCGTCGCGGCCGCAGGCGGCCAGCATGGGGACCAGCAGCCGGGTCTCGCCACAGCCGAACGGGGCCCCCAGCAGTTCGATCAGCTGGCCGCGCGGCCAGCCGCCGCCCAGGGCCCGGTCCAGTTCCGTATGGCCACTGGGCCAGACCGGGGCATCCGTGGCCGGGGCAGCACTGCGCCCGCGCCAGAGCGCCGGGTGGTCGAGCAGGGTATCCAGCGCGCCCATGGCTTAGGTCTGGGGTTCGAGATCGCGCAGTACGCCCACGCCGATCCCCTCGATGGCCAGTTCCTGGCGCTCGAGGTCGATCTCGATGGGGGCGAAGTCGGGGTTCTCCGGGAGCAGGCGCACCTTCGGGCCGTCCTGCGCGAAGCGCTTGACGGTGACCTCGTCCTCGATGCGGGCGACCACGATCTGGCCGGGCCGGGCCTCCGGGGTCTGGCGCACGGCCAGCAGGTCGCCGTCGAGGATGCCGGCGTCGCGCATGCTCTCGCCGTGTACGCGCAGGAGATAGTCCGGGCGGCCGCGGAACAGGGCGTCGTCGACCCGATAGTGGCGCTCGATATGCTCGGTGGCAAGGATCGGCGAGCCGGCGGCGACGCGCCCGACCAGAGGGAGTTCGGCCGGTGCGCCACGGGCGGCGCCCGGCAGGCGTATGCCGCGGGAGGTGCCGCCCAGCAGTTCGATCGTGCCTTTCTTCTCCAGGGCCTTCAGATGGCACTCGGCCGCGTAGGGCGAGCGGAAGCCGAAGGCCCGGGCGATCTCGCTGCGGGTCGGTGCCGTGCCCTGGGTGGCGATGGTCTCGGCGATGTAGTCGAAGATGGCTTGCTGGCGTGCAGTGAGCGACACGGGGCACCCTCCGGTTGCTGTCTATATATACAGTACAGGGGTCGCTGGCGCGAGGACAAGAGCGGCGCATCCATCCGGAGTGCGTGTTTGCTCCTGACGGCCGGTTTGTTCCACCACGAAGCGCACGAAGAAGGTCAAGGGCGGTTGCGCCACAGAGGATTACGGAGAAAACCCAGGGAGGTGTTGCGGCCCGGGCGTAGGATGCTGTTGAGCGAAGCGAAACGCATCGATCCGGGAACCTCGCCACCCTTGGGATGGCTACACGATGCGCTTCGCTTCGCTCATCACATCCTGCCGGCCCTTGCCTTTCTTCGTGCCTTCGTGGTCAATCCGCCCTGGGTCTTGATGTGGTATTCAGGTGGGGGTGTAGTCCAGTGGCAGGGCGGTGCGGTCGACCACGCGGCGCAGCACGAAGCTGGAATGGACGCTGTCCACGCCCTCCAGTCGGGTGATGCGGCGCAGCAGGAATTCCTGGTAGGCATCCATGTCGGGGACGACCACCTGCAGCATGTAGTCCGCCGACTGGCCGGTGATCAGGTAGCAGTGCTGGACCTCGGCGTAGCTCGCCACGGTCTCCTCGAAGTGGGCGAAGCGCTCCGGGGTGTGGCGGTCCATGCCGATATGGATCAGGGCGGTCAGCTCCAGCCCCAGGCTGCGCCGATCCAGCAGGGCTACGCGGCTCAACAGGACGCCGGCCTGTTCCAGCGCACGTACCCGACGCAGACAGGGGGAGGGGCTGAGCCCCACGCGATCGGCCAGGGCCTGATTGGACAGGCTCGCATCCTCCTGCAGGATCTCGAGGATGCGGCGGTCATAGCGGTCGAGTCGGTGTGGTTCGGATTTCATGGTTGAATATTGCTCTACAGTGGCTTTATTGCGCAAGGATAGTGCGCAACTATTGCGTTCTTAGGGAAAAACGCAAGGTTATGCCGGGGACAATGCGTTAGGATAATGCACAGATAGAAATCCGGAGCGTGGCACCCGACCACACGGCGAGGCCGCGCCCCTTACAGGAGATGAACACGATGGCCTTCGATCACACCAAGTACGCCCCGTTCCCGCCGATCGACAAGTCCGATCGGCGCTGGCCGGCGCAGCGCACCACGGCCGCCCCTCGTTTCTGCGCGGTGGACCTGCGCGACGGCAACCAGGCGCTGGTGCACCCGATGAGCGTGGAGCAGAAGATGCGCTTCTTCGAGGTGCTGGTGGAAATCGGTCTGACCGAGATCGAGATCGGCTTCCCGTCCGCCTCGCAGATCGACTACGACTTTACCCGCCGCCTGATCGATGAAGACCGGATCCCCGAGGGCGTGTACATCCAGGTGCTGACCCAGGCGCGCGAGGACCTGATCCAGAAGACCTTCGCGGCGCTGGAGGGCGCCCCGCGCGCGGTGGTGCACGTGTACAACTCCACCAACCCGGCGCAGCGCGAGCAGGTCTTCCGCATGGATCGCGACGGCGTGCGCGGCATTGCCGAAAACGGTGCGCGCTGGGTGCGTGACCATGCGGCGAAGTACCCGCAGACCGACTGGATCTTCCAGTACTCGCCGGAGAGCTTCTCCACCACCGAACTGGACTTCGCGGTCGAGGTGGTCGATGCGGTGAATGCGATCTGGCGCCCGGACCAGGGCCAGAAGGTCGTGATCAACCTGCCGGCCACGGTCGAGTCCGCCACGCCGAACGTCTTTGCCGACCAGGTCGAGTGGTTCTGCGACCACGTGCAGTACCGCGAGCATTTCTGCGTGTCGCTGCATACGCACAACGACCGGGGCACCGGCGTGGCCGCGGCCGAGCTGGGGCTGCTGGCCGGGGCCGACCGCCTGGAAGGCACGCTGTTCGGCAATGGCGAGCGCACCGGCAACATGGATCTGGTCACCGTCGGCATGAACCTGTACTCGCAGGGCATTGACCCGACCATTGACCTGTCCGACATGGAGCGGCTGATGGACGTGTACAAGGAGTGCACCGACATGCCCATCAACCCGCGCCACCCGTGGGCGGGCGAGCTGGTCTACACCGCCTTCTCCGGCAGCCACCAGGACGCGATCCGCAAGGGCCTGGCGCATTACAAGGAGAAGGGCGGCCACTGGAACGTGCCCTACCTGCCGATCGACCCGAGCGATCTGGGCCGGCGTTACGAGGAAGTCGTGCGCATCAACAGCCAGTCCGGCAAGGGTGGGGTCACGCATGTGCTGGAGCGCGACTACGGCATCGAATTGCCGCGCTGGCTGGCGATCGAGTTCGCCCGCATCGTGCAGAAGGATGCCGAGACCTCGCAGATCGAGGTCTCCTCGAAGCGCATCCACGAGCTGTTCGAAAAGCATTACCTGACGCCGGTTACCGGCTGGGATCTGGTGCGTTACGAGATCGAGAAGGACGGTCCCGTGGTGCGGCTGGATGCGACCATGGGCCCGCCCGGGCGTGAATCCCGCCTGCGGGGCGAGGGCCACGGCGCGGTTGCGGCGCTGACCTCTGCCATGGAGGCCGAGCGTGGCGTGCAGGTGAAGGTCACCCACTTCGACGAGCACGCGATGGAGTCCGGCACCGAGGCCCGCGCCATGGCCGCCGTGGATCTCACCGTCGACGGCGAACGCTCTGTGGGCGTCGCTCTGGGCGAGGACACCACTGCCGCCACGCTGCAGGCCGTCCTGAACGCTACCGGCCGCCGTCTGGGTGAACGCGCTGCCGAGCCGGCCGCCGTTAACGCCTGATTCCGGCGGGGCCCCGCCCCTGCCAGTCTGCGGTCTACCGTAGGGTGCGTAGAGCAAAGCGAAACGCACCGTCACCCAGGCGTTTGGGTCGCGATGCGATTCGCTGCGCTCATCGGCATCCTACCTACGGATAGGTTGGATGCCCGAGGCGTCAGAATCGACGAACGGTCAGCCCCATCGATGAAGCCGCATCCGCGAGGACGTTGTCTGCGGTGGCGATCACCGGAATCTCATGGTGGCGCGCGGTTGCGATGTGCAGCGCGTCCAGCGTCCGCAATGGATGTTCGGGATAGCGGGTGATCAGGTTGGTCGCTTCGTCGAACAGTGAGTCGTCGAAGGGATAGAGTTGTAACGAGGCGCTGGAGATGTCGTCCTGGAAGGTGGCGAAGATGATCGTTTCCAGTTCCTGCGGCAGCTCCCCTATGCGTCGGCGTCGTGCGAGCAGGGACCGCAGTTCGGTCGCTACCAGGCGGCTGATGATCGCGACGTCGACGCGCTGCAGATAGTCGACGAAGGCCTCGGATCCCGGTTCGTTCAAATACCACTTGGCCAGGGCACTGGTGTCGAGGTAGCTCCGTTCATCCGCGCTCGTCACGTTCTTCCCTCAGGAGGGTTTCCGAGGGAACCAGTGGTCCGGTGCGCTGGCGAAGTTCGTGGTGGTCGGGGCGCTGGCGCCCGCGACGAACGGGCAGGACCCGTGCAATGGGCTTTCCGTGACGGGTGATGGTGATTTCCCCGGACGCCTGGACGATTTCGTCCAGATGCCCAATGGAGGCTCGCATTTCGCGGACGTTGAGCTCTTTCATGGCGCCTCCCTAAGTGTGCTTCATTTTTCGATATTGAAGCACACCGCCGTGTGTTCGGCAATGACGGGGCCGAGTGAGTAGTAAAGGGGGTTAACGTACGCGTTTCTCCAGCATGGTTTGCATGCGGGTCAGGCGTTCCTGGAGCTTGAGGGTTTCCTGCTGTATCTCGTGGATCTCCGCGTGCAGGGCCTGGTTCTCTTCGTGCACGCTGTCGTGGATCATCTGCTGCTCGATCTCCATCGAGCGGTCGTGCATGCGCTGCATGGCGTCCACGATGATGGCGATGAACAGGTTCAGCACGGTGAAGGTGGCGATCAGGATGAAGGGCACGAAGAACGCCCAGGCCCAGGGGTAGATTTCCATCACCGGGCGGGCGATGTCCTCGGACCAGCCCTCCAGCGTCATCACCTGGAACAGGCTGTACATGGTGGCGCCGAGCGTGCCGAACTTCTGCGGGAAGGATTCACCAAACAGGCCGGTAGCGATGATCGCGAACACGTAGAAGATCAGCACCAGCAATCCCATGATGGAGATGATGCCGGGGATCGCCCGCAGCAGCGCCTCCACGATGAAGCGCAGCTTCGGCACCATGGAGACCAGGCGCAACAGACGCAGCACGCGCAGCACGGAGAATGGCCCCGAGGCCGGGATCAGTGCGATCCCCACCACGAAGAAATCGAACACGTTCCACGGGTTGCGCCAGAACCGCAGGCGGTAGACGAACAGCTTGGCCAGCACCTCGGCGGTGAAGATCGACAGGATGATGGCGTCCGCACTCAGGATCACCGGGCCCATCCAGCCCATTACGGTGTCCGAGGTCTCGAGTCCCAGGGTCAGGGCGTTCAGCAGGATCAGGCCAATGATGAAGCGCTGGGTCAGCCGGGCCTCGATAAAGTGTTCCAGGCGTGCGCGCAGCGTGGGGGTTTCGCTCATGGTGTCGAAGATCGTTGGAGTCCTTGGGGACGCGCAAGAGTAGGGTAAAGCCGGGGTTCCGGCAATCGCGCGAGCGCAAGCACGCGCCACGTCAGGAGTGCCTGGAAGACGGCACGAATGGACAGATTCCCGGGAACGGAAGGAGAGCAGGGATGTGGGATGAACGTTACGCCGAGGACGACTACGTCTACGGCACTGAACCGAATGATTTTCTGCGCGCGGCAGTGGCCAACGTGCCGCGCGGGCGGGCCCTGTGCCTGGCCGAGGGGGAGGGCCGCAACGCGGTGTTCCTGGCGCAGCAGGGGTTCGACGTGCTGGCGGTGGACAGCTCCGCGGTCGGCCTGCAGAAGGCCCAGCGTCTGGCCGAGGACCGGGGGGTACAGATCGAGACCCTGGTGGCGGATCTCGCCGACTACGCGATCGACCCGGACTCCTGGGATCTGATCGTATCGATCTTTTGCCATTTGCCGCCGGACGTTCGGCGTCGCCTGCACGCCGAGGTGGTCGCGGGCCTGCGCCCGGGCGGGGTGTTCATCCTCGAGGCCTATACGCCGGCGCAACTCGAATGGGGCACGGGAGGTCCGCCCACTGCGGAGTTGATGATGACGCGGGAGGCGCTGACCGAGGAGCTGGACGGGCTGGAGTTCGAAGAGGCCGTGGAACGCGAACGCGACGTGATCGAGGGGCGTTTCCACACCGGGCGCGGCGCGGTGGTGCAGGTCCTGGCGCACAAGCCGCGGAACGACTGGGGCTAGACGCGGGCGCGCCCGTTCTTGGAGGTTGCCGGGCCGGTGTTCAGGCCGCTGCGGGCGGGACGGCCACACCCGCTTCGCGCAACCAGTTTCCCAGGGTGATCAGCGGTAGCCCCACCAGCGCGGTCGGGTCGTCGCCGCTCATGCGCGCGAACAGGCTGATGCCCAGCCCCTCGGACTTGAAGCTGCCGGCACAGTCCAGCGGCTGGTCCAGTGCAACGTAGCGCCGGATCTCCTCGGCGCTCAGCTCGCGGAAGGTCACGGTGAACGGGACCTGGCCTGTCCGCACCTTCCCGGTGGCCGTGTCCAGCAGGCACAGGCCGGTGTGGAACGTAACCGTTTCCCCGGACAGCGCCGCGAGTTGCGCCTCGGCGTGGACGCTGTCGCCGGGCTTGCCGAGGACCTGCCCGGCGTGGCTGGCGTTCTGGTCGGAGCCGATGACCAGATGGTCGGGATAGACATCGGCGACCGCCCGGGCCTTGGCCTCGGCCAGGCGTGCCACCATCGCCTCGGGCAATTCATGCGCCAGAGGGGTCTCGTCCACCGCCGGGCGCGCGGTCTCGAATGGCAGATGCAGCCGCTCCAGCAGTTCGGCGCGATAGCGCGAGGTGGAGGCGAGGACCAGTCTTCGTGCGGTATCAGCCATCGTCGCCGTCGATCTCGATCAGGGCGTCGTCCGGATTGGCGGCGGCCCCCTTGGTGATGTTCACTGCGGTGACCGTGCCGGATACGGGTGCGGCGATTTCCGATTCCATCTTCATCGCCTCCAGCACCAGCACTGGCTGCCCGGCTTCGACCTTGTCACCCTCGGCCACCAGCACGTCGATGATGGTGCCGGGCATGGAGGTAGTGACGTCGCCCGGCCGGGTCGCACGGCGCGACTTCTTGCCTCCGCTGGCCCCGCGGGTGCGTTCGGCGCCGCCGTTGCCGGCGGTCTCGATGCTGTCCAGGGTCTCGATCTGGACCTCTTCCGGCATCCCGTCGACCGTCACGTACATCGGGCGGGTGTCCTCCCGGTGATGGCCGGAGCCGTTGACCTGGATGTGATAGGTCTCGCCGTGGAAGGTGACGTTGAACTCCACCGGGGCCGGGCAGCCGGCCTGGGTGTTCTCTGGCAGGTTGAGCGGTTCCGGGCTGAGCGTGCCGTCGCGGCGCTGCTCCAGGAATTGCCGACCCACCTCGGGGAACAGGGCGAAGGTCAGGACATCCTCCGGGCCCAGGGCGAGGTCTCCGATCTCGTCAGTCAGGGTGGCCATCTCCGGTTTCAGCAGGTCGGCCGGGCGGCAATCGATGACATCGGCATTGCCGATGGCCTGTTGCCGCACGACGCTGTTGATCGGGCCGGGCGCCCGGCCGTAGTGCCCGGTCAGGTATTGCTTCACCTCGTTGGTGATGGTCTTGTAGCGCTCCCCGGCGAGGACGTTCATCACCGCCTGGGTGCCGACGATCTGCGAGGTGGGGGTGACCAGCGGCGGGTAGCCGAGATCCTCGCGTACCCGGGGGATCTCTTCCAGCACCGCATCAAAGTGATCCAGCGCGTTCTGGTCACGCAGCTGGTTCGCCAGGTTGGAGATCATGCCGCCGGGCACCTGGTTGATCTGCACGCGGGTGTCGACGCCGGTGTACTCACTCTCGAAGCGCTGGTACTTCTTGCGCACCTCGTGGAAGTACAGCCCGATCTTCTGCAGCGCGACCAGATCCAGGCCCGTGTCGTGCTCGGTGCCGGCGAGGGCGGCGACCAGGCTCTCCGTTGGCGGGTGGCTGGTGCCCCCGGCGAATGCCGAGATCGCGGTCTCGATATGCCGGCAGCCGGCCTCGATGGCCTGCCAGTGGCACAGCTCGGACAGCCCCGATGTGGCGTGGGCGTGCAGGTGGATCGGCACGTCCAGGGCATCCACCAGCTCGGTGACCAGCTCGCGGGTGGCGCTGGGGGTGAGCAGCCCGGCCATGTCCTTGATCGCGATGCTCTGCGCGCCCATCGCGACCAGCTCGCGTCCCAGGGCGACGAATTCGGCGGCCGAATGCACCGGTCCGGTGGTGTAGCAGAGCGTGCCCTGGGCATGGGCGTCGGCCTCGCGGGTGGCCTCGATCGCGGTGCGCAGGTTTCGCGCGTCGTTCATCGCGTCGAAGATGCGGATGATGTCGATGCCACCGGCGATCGAGCGTTCGACAAAGGCGCGCACCACGTCGTCGGCGTAGTGGCGATAGCCGAGCAGGTTCTGCCCGCGCAGCAGCATCTGCAGCGGGGTGTTCGGCAGCGCGGCCTTCAGCCGGTGCAGCCGCTCCCAGGGGTCCTCCTTGAGAAACCGCACGCAGGCATCGAAGGTGGCACCGCCCCAGGCCTCCAGCGAGTGAAAGCCGATGGCGTCCATCTGCTCGCAGATTGGCAGCATGTCCTCGGTGCGCATGCGCGTGGCGATCAGGCTCTGGTGGCCGTCGCGCAGGGTGACATCGGTGATGTGAACTCGATCCATGGTCAGTCCGGTGGCCGGGGTTATAACCCGTGGTGGGCGGCGAGGGCTGAGGCAACGGCCACCGCCAGTTGGCGGTCCGAGCGCTTGCCGGGGAAGTGCGTCAGCTCCGGGTGGGCCGCGACGAACCCGGTATCGAAGTGCCCGCTGCGGAAGGTCGGGTGGTCAACGATGGCCAGGTGGAACGGGATGGTGGTCTTGACCCCGAACACGCCCATGTCCCGCAGGGCACGATTGGCGCGGGCCAGCAGGTCGTCCCACTCCAGGGCCCAGCAGATCAGCTTGGCGCACATCGAGTCGTAATGCGGCGGGATGGTGTAGCCGGTGTAGATGGCCCCGTCGGTGCGAACGCCCGGGCCGCCCGGGGCGAAGTAGCGGGTGATGCGGCCGAAGCTCGGCAGGAAGTCGTTCTTCGGGTCTTCCGCGTTGATGCGGAACTCCATCGCATAGCCGCGGCGGGTGATCTGCGATTGTTCGTAGCGCAGCGGCTCGCCGGCGGCGATGCGCAGCTGTTCCTGCACGATGTCGACCCCGGTGATCATCTCGGTAACTGGATGTTCTACCTGAAGTCGTGTGTTCATTTCCATGAAATAGAACGAATCATCCGCATCCATCAGGAACTCGACGGTGCCGGCGTTTTGGTAGCCGACGGCGAGCGCGGCGCGCACCGCCAACTCGCCCAGATACTGGCGCTGCGCCTCGTCCAGTTGTGGCGAAGGGGCGATCTCCACCAGCTTCTGGTGGCGGCGCTGCACCGAGCAGTCGCGTTCGAACAGGTGGATCGCATGGCCGTGGGCATCGCCGAGGATCTGCACCTCGATGTGTCGCGGATTGACCACGGCCTTCTCGAGGAAGATCTCGGTGCTGCCGAAGGCACGGGTGGCCTCGGAGCGCACGCGCTCGAAGTTGTGCTCCAGAGCGGCGGCATCCTCGCACAGGCGAATGCCGCGTCCGCCGCCGCCATTGGTGGCCTTGAGCATCACCGGATAGCCGATGCGCTCGGCCACCTCCAGCGCCGCGGTGACGCCCTCCAGGTTCCCCTCCGAGCCGGGTGTGACCGGTACGCCGGCCTCGATCATCGCCCGGCGCGCGGCCACCTTGTCGCCCATGCGGCGGATCACCGACGTATCCGGGCCGACCCAGATCAGGTTGCGGGCGGCGCAGGCCGCGGCAAAGTCGGGGTTTTCGGAGAGGAAGCCGTAGCCCGGGTGCACCGCGTCACAGCCGGCGGCGCGCGCGACGCTGATCAGGCGATGGATGCTGAGGTAGCCGCCCATGGAGTCCGGGCCGATGGCGTAGGCCTCGTCGGCCTTCTTCACGTGCAGGGCGTGGCGGTCGGCATCGGTATAGACCGCGACCGAGATGATCCCCAGTTCGCTGCATGCCCGGATCAGGCGCACGGCGATTTCGCCCCGGTTGGCAATGAGCAGCTTGCGAATCAAACGGAAGGCCCCGGGCAGGTCGATGACAACCCGAGTATCGACGTCGTTCGGGGCGGCTGCAAGTTTCTGTTTCGCTTTGACAGATCGCCCTCGCGCGCGTATATTCCGCGCCCTTGCAACCGAGCCGTTTATGAGTCGCATCCCCGTTTCTCTTGACCCGTGGCAACCGCGTGCGCGGCACCTGGAATTCGAGGGTGACCTGCGTGCGGAAGAGCTGCCGCGGTTGCGTGCCGATGCCCTGCCGGGACACCCGTTGCGGGTGCACGCGCAATTCCAGCTGGAACGCGGGGCGCTGGACGAGATACGGCTGAGCGGGATGATTACCGGCGAGCTGTGGCAGACCTGCCAGCGCTGCCTGCAGCCGATGGCATGGGAATTCCGCCTTGAACCGGATGCCGTGCTGCTGCCACCGGAAGGCACTCCGGCGGGCATGAGCGAGGGCGATGACTTTGTCGCTCTCGAGGCGGATGGCCTGTTGCGCCCCGCGGCATGGGTCGAGGAAGAGATCCTGCTGGCGTGGCCACTGGTGCCGCGCCATGCGGACTGCGAACCCGCCGCCGGGGCCGAATTCGAGGAAGGCGAGGGCGCCGAAAATCCGTTCGCGGTGCTCGAACAACTCAAGAAGGGCGGCCCGGACCGGGGCGGCTCATGACGTGAGCGCCGGCCGGGGCATTGTCCGGGCCGAACCGTTATACTTGCGCCCGATTTGATACCGGGCTCACTCCCGTCGCCACGGGATTTTGATCAATCTGGAGATGCATCATGGCTGTTCAGCAACGCCGCAAGACTCGTTCCAAGCGCGATATGCGCCGCTCCCACGACAGTCTGACGGGCGCTACTCTGTCGACCGACCCGACCACCGGCGAGATCCATCGTCGTCACCACATGACTCCGGATGGCTTCTACCGCGGTCGTCAGGTGATCCAGCAGGCCGTCGAAGTCGACGAAGACGAAGATTAAGGTCCAGGGAATGACCGTCCCGGGGCCACGGCTGCGTTTGCGCCGTGGCCTTTCCGCGTTTGAATACGGCCGCTGTGCGGTCGTCCGTCGGGCCCGAGCATGACTGCCAGTTTTACCATCGCACTGGACGTGATGGGCGGCGACCACGGTGCGTCCGTCATCCTTCCGGCTGCGCGCCGTTCACTGAAGGTCGCAGACGATTTCCGCCTGCTGCTGGTCGGTGACCAGGAGACCATCGAGTCCGGGATATCCGGCTGGTCCGCGAGCGAACGCGAGCGGGTCGAGATGGTGCATGCCAGCCAGGTGGTCGGCATGGACGAGCTGCCGGCCGTGGCCCTGCGCACCAAGCGCGACTCCTCGATGCGGGTCGCCATTGACCAGGTGAAGAACGGGGCGGCCCAGGCCTGCGTTTCCGCCGGCAATACGGGTGGTCTGATGGCCACTGCGCGGTACGTCCTGAAGACCCTCCCCGGCATTGATCGTCCGGCCATCGCCACGGCCCTGCCGTCGATGAACGGGCATACCCACATGCTCGACCTGGGCGCCAATGTGGATGTCGAGGCCGCGCATCTGTATCAGTTCGCGGTGATGGGATCGGTGCTGGCGAATGCGGTGGACGGCCTGGAGGCCCCGCGGGTCGGCCTGCTGAACATCGGCTCCGAGGCGATCAAGGGCAATGACCGCGTGCGCGAGGCCGGCCGCATGCTGGAAGAATCCAGCCTCAATTACATCGGCTTCGTCGAGGGGAACGATGTCTACTGTGGCGACGTGGACGTGGTGGTTTGTGACGGCTTTGTCGGCAACGTCGCGCTGAAGATCAGCGAAGGCGTGGCCAAGATGATCTCCTCCAAAATGAAGGCGGAGTTCGATGCATCGGTGTTTTCTCGATTGTCCGGCCTGTTCGCACTGCCGGTACTGCGCCGGATCCGTCATCGGTTCGATCACCGCCGCTACAACGGCGCTTCGCTGCTGGGCCTGCAGGGTGTGGTGATCAAGAGCCACGGCAGTGCCGACGAGCTGGCCTTCGAGCACGCGATCCGCATTGCCCGCATCGAGGCCGAGGCGAACATCTCGAGTCGGATCGACAAGCAGCTTGGCCAGCTCCTGGGCCAGGAGACAAGCGAGTGAAGCATGCACGCATCAGCGGGACCGGGAGCTACCTGCCCGAGCGCATCCTGACCAACGCCGAGCTGGAGGCGATGGTCGATACCTCGGATGCCTGGATCCGCGACCGCACCGGAATCCGCGAGCGGCATATCGTCGCCGAGAATGAGGTGACCTCGGATCTCGCGCTGAAGGCCGCCGAGCGTGCAATGGACGCTGCCGGCATCCGTGCCGCCGACCTCGACCTGATCCTGGTCGCAACCACCACCCCCGATCAGATCTTCCCCAGCACCGCGTGCATCCTGCAGGCTAAGCTGGGTGTGGGGGGCTGTCCGGCCTTCGATATCCAGGCGGTGTGCAGTGGGTTCGTGTATGCCCTGGCCACTGCCGACCGCTTCATGCAGAGCGACGAGATCCGGCATGTGCTGGTCGTGGGGGCGGAGACGCTCTCGCGCATTACCGACTACACCGACCGCGGAAACTGCATCCTGTGGGGCGACGGTGCGGGTGCCGTGATCCTGTCGCGATCGCCGGACCCGGGCATCATCTCCACGCACCTGCATGCCGACGGCCACCACAAGAGCCTTCTGGAGGTGCCGGGTGGCGTGTCGCAGCCGGATAGCAACCCGGATCTCGACTTCATTCGCATGGAAGGCCGAGCCGTCTTCCGCGTGGCAGTGAATACCCTGGACCAGATCGTCGACGAGACCCTCGAGTACAACGGGATCGACAAATCCGAGCTGGACTGGCTGGTGCCGCACCAGGCGAACATCCGCATCATCCAGGCGACCGCGAAGAAGCTGAACATGTCCATGGACAACGTCGTGGTCACGGTGGATCGCCACGGCAACACCTCGGCCGCGTCCATCCCGCTGGCGCTGGATACCGCCGTGCGCGATGGTCGCATCAAGAAGGGTGACCTGATCCTGACCGAGGCCTTTGGCGGCGGATTCACCTGGGGCTCCGCGCTCATCCGGATGTAACCGGGGTCCGCGGACGCGTCATCGCGAGGCGCGCAGCGCCGTGGCGATCGACCGGGAGGGTCCTCGGCGTCCTGGGGAAACACAAGGAGCATTTGGCATGGGCCGCGAGATCGAACGCAAATTCCTGCTGGCCAGTGATGCCTGGCGTGACCGTGTCGTGCGTGCGCAGCGCATGCGGCAGGGCTACCTGTGCGGCAACGACCGTGCGTCCATCCGCGTGCGGGTGGACGAGGCGGGCGCCAACCTCAATATCAAGAGCGCGACCCTCGGCGTGGAACGCGACGAATACCAGTACGACATCCCCGTGGACGAGGCCCACCGCCTGCTGGACACGCTGGCCGGCCCGCAGGTCGAAAAGACCCGCCACTGGGTGGACGTCGAGGGCTGGGAATACGAGGTCGACGTGTTCGAGGGCGCCAATGCAGGCCTGATCGTCGCCGAGCTGGAGTTGCCGAGCAGCGACGCCGAATTCCCGCGTCCGGACTGGCTGGGCGAGGAGGTGTCGCACGACCCGCGCTACTACAACACCGAACTCGCCCGGAATCCCTATCGCGAGTGGCCGGATGCCTCCTAGCGAGATCTTCGCCGCGGATTGCCGCGCCTGCCCGCGCCTGGCGGGCTTTCTGGAGGATGTGCGGGCGAAGCACCCCGAATATCACGCCGCGCCCGTGCCGTCCTTCGGCCCGCTGGATGCGCGGCTGCTGATCGTTGGCCTGGCACCCGGTATGCACGGGGCCAACGCCACCGGGCGCCCGTTCACCGGCGACTATGCCGGTGTGCTCCTGTATCAGACCCTGCACGAACACGGCTTCGCCAGTGCACCGGAGAGCGTGCGCGCGGACGACGATCTGGAGCTAATCGACTGCCGCATCACCAACGCGGTCAAATGCCTCCCGCCGCAGAACAAGCCGACGACCGAAGAGATCCGCACCTGCAACGGGTTCCTCGCCGCCGAGATGGCGGCGATGCAGCCGCGGGTAATTCTGGCGTTGGGCAAGATCGCCCACGACGCCATCCTGCGCGCGAAGGGCCTGCCGCTGTCCAGTCTGCGCTTTGGCCACGGCGCCGAACACGAGCTGGATGCGCACACCCGTCTGATCGACTCCTACCACTGCTCGCGCTACAACACCCAAACCCGCCGCCTGACTCCCGCCATGTTCGCCGAACTCTTCGCCCGCATTCGCACCTACCTCGCGTAGATATTCGCGTCGGAGGTCAAATCTTCCAGTCATTGCGAGGCGCTTAAGGCGCCGTGGCAATCGACGGGGCCGGCGAGGCGGTCAACTACTTATGCGATCAGCACCCGAAGTGGCGGCAAAAGTGGGCGCGGATATCTGCAAAGGTTGGTTCTCCCAGTTTTGCGTACTGATGGGTGATCAGTCGGCTACTGAGGGTGAAGATCTTGTCGTAGCGGACCCAACTCGTTTTGGGAAGAGAACCCTCTGTCAGCACCTCGGAGGTGATTTCGACCGCATGAGTGCGGGTCGGTGCCGACGTGACCGCGAGAGCAGCAAAATCTCCGAAGCGATCGACCTCGGAAAGGACCAAAACGGGGCGGCGTTTGCGGGTCGTCAGGTCCGAAAAGGGGAATGGGATTGCAACGATGGCCCCCGGCTCAGCGGTCATCCCAGACCTCGTCCTCGGGGGTGTCCCAAATCGGTCCCAGTGTCGTCTCCTGCGCCTTCTTGAGGTCTTCGATCGGGGTGTCACTCAAACCGTGCTTGGCCTCCAGATAACCAATGAAATCGAGCACCTCGCGCGAGAGGGGCTCCGGCAGGCGCTTGGCCTCCTGATAGATCTGTTCGGCGATGTCCATGGTTCGACCCTCTCGAGACGTTGGCCTCCGGGGCGGGAGGCAAGAGACAAACTGAGTATCAGGATAGCCCGAACATCGCCGGGCTCGCACGCGGGCTATGCCGGGCGGCGGGGGAGTTCGGGTATCCTGAAACGATCATGAGTACCTCCGAAACCGGATTCGATCACAAGCGCTTTGTGCAGACGCTGACGCAGTCGCCCGGCGTCTACCAGATGCTGGATGCGGCCGGGAACGTGCTGTACGTCGGCAAGGCGCGCAACCTGAAGAGCCGGGTGCCCAGCTATTTCCGTGGGAGCGACGACCGCGGCCCGCGCATCCGCTCGATGGTGCGGCAGATCGCGGATATCCGTGTCGCGGTGACGCATACCGAGGCCGAGGCGTTGCTGCTGGAGGCCAACCTGATCAAGCGTCACCGGCCGCGCTACAACGTGCTGCTGCGTGACGACAAGAGCTACCCCTACATCTACGTCTCGAACCAGGAATACCCGCGCCTGGGGTTTCATCGCGGCGCGCGCAAGAAGGGCATGCGCTACTTCGGGCCGTACCCCTCGGCCGGCGCGGTGCGCGAAAGCCTGGCGCTGCTGCAGAAGCTCTTCCAGGTGCGCCAGTGCGAGGACAGCGTGTTCGCGCACCGTTCGCGCCCCTGCCTGCAGTACCAGATCGGGCGTTGCACCGCGCCCTGTGTCGGCTACATCTCGCCGGAGGACTACGCGCGCGACGTCGAGGCATCGGTCAAGTTCCTCGAAGGCAAGAGCGAGGCGGTGATCGAGGAGCTGATGGAGCGCATGGAGGCGGCCTCGATGCGCCTGGACTTCGAGCATGCCGCGCGCCTGCGCGACCAGATCGCACGGCTGCGCCAGATCTCCGAACAGCAGTTCGTCTCCGGCGGCGAGGGGGATGCCGACGTGTTTGCCCTGGCGCAGGAGGCGGGGACCTGCGCGGTGGAGATCTTCTTCGTGCGCAACGGCCAGAACCTGGGCAACAGCGAGCTGTTCCCGAACGTGCCGGAGGCGACCGAGACTGACGAGATCATGGCCGCGGTGCTGGCCCAGTACTACGCGGAACGCGAGCCGCCGGCGCGCATCCTGCTGTCGCACGAGCCGCAGGGCGCCGAGACCCTGGAGGCTTACCTGGCCGAGCGGCGGGGCGGCAAGGTTGCCCTGGCCTGGTCGCTGCGCGGTGACCGCGCACGCTGGCTGGACATGGCGCGGCGCAATGCCGAACTGGCCCTGAAGACCCGGATTGCCAGCCAGGCGGGACAGACGGCGCGCCTCGATGCGCTGACCAGCGAGTTGGGCCTGGAGGAGACGCCCAAGCGCATGGAGTGCTTCGACATCTCGCACACCGGCGGTGAGGGCACGGTGGCCTCCTGCGTCGTGTTCGGGCCGGAAGGGCCGATCAAGTCGGATTATCGGCGCTTCAACATCGAGGGGATCGAACCGGGCGATGACTACGCGGCCATGCATCAGGCGCTCAGCCGGCGCTTTGCACGGCTGAAGAAGGGCGAGGGGCAGGAACCGGATATCCTGTTCATCGATGGCGGCAAGGGCCAGGTGACCCAGGCGCTGAACGTGCTGGCCGACCTCGGGCTGGACCACATCAAGGTCGTGGGCGTGGCCAAGGGCGAGGATCGCAAGGCGGGCATGGAAACCCTGATATTGAGCGGGGTAGAGGCGCCCTCTATACTCCCCGCGCATTCGGGTGCGCTGCATTGGATCCAGCAGATCCGCGACGAGGCCCACCGCTTTGCGATCACCGGGCACCGCGCCCGCCGTGCCAAGGCGCGCAAGGAGTCCACCCTGGAGGCGATCCCGGGGCTGGGGCCGAAGCGTCGCAGCGCACTGCTGAAGCACTTTGGCGGCCTGCGCGGGGTCAGCCGGGCCGGGGTCGAGGAGCTGACCAAGGTGCCGGGGATTCACCGCCGGCTCGCGCAGGCGATTTACGACCAGTTTCACGAGAGTTGAGCCACTGCCATGTTTCCCCAATTGCCCACCTGGCTGACCTGGTCGCGGATCGTGATGATCCCGTTACTGGTGCTCGCGTTCTACGGACTGTCCATGCCGCAGGGCGGAATCGTGGCGGCCATCATCTTCGCCCTGGCGGGCGTGACCGACTGGCTGGACGGCTATCTGGCCCGGCGCTGGGAGGTGACCAGTCGGTTCGGTGCATTCCTCGATCCAGTGGCGGACAAGCTGATTGTCGCCGCGGCCCTGGTGCTGGTGGTGGACCACAACCCGGAACTCGGCATTGCGCTGGCCGCGATCGTCATCATCGGGCGCGAGATCGCGATCTCCGCGCTGCGCGAGTGGATGGCCGAGGTCGGTGGCAGCGCCAAGGTGGCGGTGTCCTGGGTCGGCAAGGTGAAGACCACCGCGCAGATGGTGGCGATCTTCCTGCTGCTGTGGGCCGAGCCCATGGTTGGCTTGCCCACCTTCCTGATCGGCGAGTGGCTGCTGTACCTGGCCGCCGCCCTGACTCTGGTCTCCATGATCCAGTACATGCTGGCGGCCGCACGCTCGCAGTAAGGGGGCGGCGTGTTTGTCGGCCGGGGCTTTGGGGCTACACTGCGGACACCTGCCCGGTGCTGCGCGTGGACTGCCCATGCCCGTTTCTGATCTTGATCTTGACAACATGCAGACCCTGGAGGCCCTTCAGGGGCTGCTGCCGGGTTTTGTCTATCAATTGCGCAGGACGCCCGATGGGCACTTCGACTTTCCCTATGTGGGTGAAGTGGTGGAGGGCTGGTTCGGTGTGGATCGTGCGGCCCTCAAGAAGGATGCCGCGCCGTTGCTGGACTGTATCCATCCCGAGGATCGCGAAGCGGTGATGCGCAGCTCAATGGAATCGGCCGAGCATTCGGAGCCCTGGCTTCAGGAGTTCCGCATGCAGTGCCGCGACGGCACAGTGATCTGGCTGTCCGCCTATGACACCGCGCGTCGGCTGGCGGATGGCACGATCATCTGGACCGGCTTCGCCACCGATATCACCACGCGCAAGGAGCTCGAGGCGGAACTGCGCCAGAGCGAGGCGCAGTTCCGTGCCTTCGTCGAGACTGCCAGCGACGTGATCTATTCGCTGCGCCCGGACGGCGTGCTCACCTACGTCTCGCCCAACTGGACGGAGAACCTCGGCCATCCGGTCAGCGCGGCGATCGATCACTCGATCGATGAATACGTGGCCCCGGAGGATCTGCCCGCGTGTTACGCGTTCCTGCAACGGATTGCGGACAGCGGGAAGAAGGAAAGCGGTATCGAGTACCGCATCCGCCACCAGGACGGGCATTACCGCTGGCACACCAGCAATGTCTCGCCGGTGCTGGACGATGCGGGCCGGGTGACGGCGTTCCTCGGCATCGCTCGGGACATTACCGAGCGCAAGGAGACCGAGGCGCATATGCAGCGCCTGGCGCATTACGATCCGTTGACCGACCTGCCCAATCGGACCCTGTTCTTTCAGATCCTCGATCACGAGCTCACGGGGGCTCGCCGAATGGGTCAGCAGGTTGCGCTGATGTTCGTGGACCTGGACGAATTCAAGCCGGTCAACGACCAGCACGGGCATGCGGTGGGCGACATGCTGCTCCGCCTGGTGGCGCAGCGCCTGTCGGGTGCCTTGCGCGACAGTGATGTGGCCGCGCGCATTGCGGGCGACGAGTTCGTGGTGATGCTGCCTCGCTTCCAGTCGGTGGAGGAGAGCCGGGTGCATGCCGCGGCGATCGGCGAGAAGATCCGAGCCCTGCTGGCGGACCCGTTCAACTGCGACGGGTCCGAGGTGCACATCTCCTGCAGTATCGGGGTCGCCTTGTTTCCGCTGGACGCGACGGACGGGCCCGCCTTGTCGCGCGCGGCGGATGCGGCGATGTACGTGGCCAAGAACGCCGGGCGCAACCAGGTGGTCGTATTCGACCGGGCGGTGCACGGCGCCGAGGCAATTGGCTACCGTGGGTATTGACCTGCGGGCAATCTGCGGTAGAATACGCGCCGATAACGAAGAGCGGGAATAGCTCAGCTGGTAGAGCACAACCTTGCCAAGGTTGGGGTCGCGAGTTCGAATCTCGTTTCCCGCTCCAACAGATTTTTGAAACCCCGGTTCGCCGGGGTTTTCTGTTTCGGCCTCTGGAGATGCGCCAGCATCTGTGGGGCCGAAACCCACCCGATACAGGCTGGGTGGCAGAGTGGTTATGCAGCGGATTGCAAATCCGTGTACGCCGGTTCGATTCCGACCCCAGCCTCCATCACCGCAGCACCCGCGAAAGGCCGCCCCTCGAGGCGGCCTTTCGCGTTTCCTGATCAGCAACGAGCGTCAGCCGGGCTCAAGGCCCGTGCGGGCCCGGGTCTCCAGGCGTCTCCTACATCGTCATCCCGGAAACCGTGCAGCGGTTATCCGGGATCTCCACGGTATGAGTGACTCGTACGTTGGGGCTCGAACGGCGTGTGGAGATCCCGGCTCTCCGCTGCGCTACGGCCGGGATGACGGGGAGGGGGCGCTACTGCCGGGATCACAATCGGGGTGCGCTCCGACCGGGATGACAGGGCAGGGGTAACGGAGCTCGGGAGGGTGATGTTCCCGGGGAGGCCTGGATCAAAGTGGCACGGGGCGGGCCATGCACGTCCCCAAATGGGCCCCGCCACTGGCTGACGATCGTTGCTAATCAGGTCGCGTTTTGGGAGCGTTGTCCTCGGGGCGGCGCGTGGATGCCAGGCTGGGGCCCATCATGGGTATCTTCGTGACGCCTGAATGAGGAAAGCTGGAATGCAGGACGAAGCGATCGGCAGCGCACGAGCGGAGGCGGAACGGGTGGAGGCCCGCAAGCGGGGGGTATATCTCGTCGTATTGCCCGCCGGTATCGCGATCTTCCTGCTCAGTTGGGCCGTTCGCGCACCGGGGGATGTCTTCCTCGCGTATCTCTATCCGTTGTTTGCGTTCGTCCTGGCCGCGCTGTTCGTAGCGGTGTGGCGGGCACCACAGGCCTTGCCGCGGCTGGAAGCCTGGATGCTGGCGATGGTGGCTATGATGATTCTCAGTCGTCTCGCGTGGCATTTCCACGCGGGCGGCCCCCTGGACGAGCACCTTCTGGTGCTGGCCGGCGGGCATTACTGGGCGGTTGGAGTCGTGATCCTGGCCGCGTTCGTGATGCTTGAGCATCGCCGCGGGTTTCGGGCCGGAGTGGCCATCCTCGTGGTTGCCACCCTGATCGCCGCCTCCGGTGCCGCAGGGGAGTGGCTGCGTGGCGAGCTTTCGCGCGATGCGGGCGTCTACCTGGTGCGGGTGCATCTGTTTCTGGCTGTCTTGTTGGCCCTGGCCAGTGTCGCGACCTCCATGCGCGATACCGTCAAAGAGGCTCTGGTGCGCAGCGAGGCGCTGGAACAGGCGGCGCAGACCGATCCCCTGACCGGTCTGGCCAACCGGCGGGCGGCCGAGTCCGTGCTGCAGCGGCATGCCGCCTCGGTCCGGCGCTACGGCGTGCCGGTCGCTGTGATCGGAATGGATATCGATCACTTCAAGGCGGTAAACGATACCCATGGTCATGCGATCGGCGATGCCGTGATCGCCGGCATTGCACGAATCCTGCGATCTTCGGTGCGCGAGCCGGATTCCGTCGCTCGCTGGGGAGGGGAGGAGTTCCTCATCGTGGCGCCGGAGATCGGCCGCGAGGGCGCCCTGCAACTTGCCGAGCGCTGTCGGGAGGCGATTGCCCGCGAACCGATCGCCGGGGTTCGCGTCACGGCCTCGTTCGGTGTAACCAGCTTCGGCCCTCAGGACAGTCTGGATGCGGTCCTGAAACGTGCCGACAAGATGATGTACCGCGCCAAGGAGGAGGGGCGCAATCGGGTCCTTCTTGGATGACGCCGCGCGCCTGGATCCAGCTATTGGGGTGCGGAGCCAGGAAGGCGTGGTATCCGACGCGCATCAATGGGCCGAGCATGGCACTATGCGGATGTCGGTCTTTCCAAGAGAGTGTCGTGCGCGCAACGGATTGCTCCCAATCGCCTCGAAAGCGGCGGCCCCTCCGGAGGCGATCGAGGGACCTGCGCGTATTCCTCAGCCTCTCGTTTGTGGGCCTGCTGGTTGCCTCCTGGGCGCCGTCCTCCGCGGCCTCCGCGCCGGATTTGCGCGTGGGCGTGTACGACAACGCGCCCAAGGTCAGCGTGGACGAGCACGGGGAGGCCGACGGCCTGTTCGTCCGCCTGTTGGACTCGATCGCCCGTCGGGAGCACTGGCAGATCGAATACGTCCCATGCCAATGGTCGCAATGCCTTGCCGATCTGCGCGAAGGCCGGCTCGATCTGATGCCCGATGTGGCCCGGACCGACACGCGCGAGGCGTTCTTCGGGTTTCACCAGATTCCGGTCGTCCAGGGCTGGAGCCAGGTATACGCGTTCCCGCAGTCGGGGTTCAGCAGTCTGGAGTCCTTGGGTCCGCGGCGCATTGCCGTGCTGGAGGGTTCGGTGCAGGAAAGCCACCTGCGCCGGCAACAAATCGGCGACCCGGGTCTCGAGTACCAACTGGTTCCCTATAGCGATCTCCCAGCGGTGCTGGCCTCGGTGCCGGCCGGCCAAGCCGATGCCGCCGTCAGCAATAACTTCTACGGACGCCAACACGCCCGCGCCTACGGGCTGGTGGAGACGCCGATCACCTTCGGCCAGGTAGGTCTGCACTATGCGGCCGCGCCGGGCGCACAGGCGGAGCGTCTGGCACTGATCGACGCCTATCTGGAGCGCTGGAAGCCCCTGGCGGGCTCGCCCTACCAGGAGGCCCTTGAGGCCACGCTGCTCGCGCAGGACGAGCCGGGCCTTCCGGGCTGGGTGATGTGGGCTCTGCTCGCAGCGCTGGCTCTGGTATTGCTGTTGGCGGTGATGGGCGTGTTCCTGCGCTGGCAGGTGCGTCTGCGTACCAGTGAGCTAAGGGCGGTCAACCAGCGTCTCGAGCACGTGCTGGACAGCGGACCTGCGGTGACCTACCAGCTCGATGCCCGTACCTTCGAGCCCTTGTGGGTTAGCCCCAATCTGCAGCGCCTGTTCGGGATTGAACCTGCGAGCGCGATGCGTCCTGGTTGGTGGGAACACCAGTTGCACCCCGAGGACCGAGCGAATGCGCTGCGCGAGAATCAACGCCTCCTTGAGGATGGTGAGATCGTGCGCGAGTTTCGCCTGTTCGATGGCTGGGGCAAGCTGCGCCACGTACGTGACGAGATACGCGTGGTGGCGAGCGATAACGTGCGCGGCGGGCAGGAAATCGTCGGCAGCTGGACCGACCTGACCGCCAGCATGGAGCAGAAGGAACAGCTGCGGCAGATGACGCACTACGATGCGCGTACCGGCTTGCCCAATCGCGCCCTGTTGCAGGACCGTCTGGGCCACACGGTGGAACGCGCCATGGCGGACGGCGAGGCGCGCTGGGTTGTGCTGATGGACCTGGACCGCTTCCGCAACGTGAACGAGACTCTGGGGACCGCGGCGGGGGATATCGTGTTGCAGGGCATTGCACAGCGCCTGAGCCAGGCCCTGTCGCCCGAGGACACGGTAGCCCGTATCGGTGCCGACGAGTTCTGCCTGATCATCGAGAGCCCGCCCGTGGAAGCCCTCGGCAGCTTCGTGCAGTCACTGATCGATACCCTGCGGGCACCCTTCGAGATCGCGGGGCGCGCGCTGGTGCTCACGGCGAGTGTCGGTGTGGCGCGTTTCCCTGGCGACGGCCAGACGCGCGAAGAGCTCCTGACCGCCGCCGAGCTGGCGATGCAGGATGCGCGGCGCCGGGGAGGGGACAGCTGGTGCGCCTACGACGCCGAGATGGGCACCCTGACCGAGCATCGGCTGTTCCTGGAAAACGACTTGCGGCAGGCCATCGTCAACCACGAGTTCGTGCTCCACTTCCAGCAACAATTCAACCTGGCCAGTGGCGAGTGCGTGGGGGTCGAGAGCCTGGTGCGCTGGAACCATCCGCACCGGGGCATGGTATCCCCCGCGGAGTTCATCCCGCTGGCCGAGGAGACCGGCCTGATCCAGGCGATCGACCGCTGGGTGCTGGAGGCGGCCTGCCGCCAGCTCGCAGCCTGGGACGAGGCGGGCCGGAACATCCCGATGATCGCCGTAAACTTGTCGGCGCGCGAGCTGCACGACGAGCAACTCGTCACCACCGTACGCGAGACCCTGGGGCGCTTCGCCATCGCGCCCGAACGCCTGGAGGTCGAGCTGACCGAAACCATGATCATGGAGTACCCCGAGCGCGCCCTGGCGGTCCTGCGCCGGCTGGACAGCCTCGGCGTGCGTCTGGCCATGGACGACTTCGGCTCCGGCTACTCCAACCTCGCGCACCTGCGTCGCCTGCCGCTGCACCGCCTCAAGGTCGACCAGTCGCTGGTGCGCGACATCGGCCATTCCCGCCACAACGAATCCATCATCCGCGCGATCATCGCGCTGGCCGCCGCCCTGGAACTGGACCTCATCGCCGAGGGTGTCGAAGAAGAACCCCAGCGCGCCTTCCTGCTGCAGGAAGGCTGCGCCATCGGCCAGGGCTTCCTGCTCCACCGCCCGGCACCGGCCGCTGACCTGTTCCGCTAATCGTGTGGTGATGGAGTTCCGAAGTGTCGAGCTGGCCTTACTAGTGGTGCGCGCCTGGCGCAGGCGGAGAGCAGAGCCCGGACGGAGCGATATTTGTACCGGGCTCAGAGAGTGCTGGGTGGCGGATTTTTCGTGTGCCGGAAGCCCGTGATCAGGATGCGAATTTGCCCCTGAACCGCGTCACGGGCTGGGCACCAATGCGGCGGAATCGTGAGGGAAGAGCTTGGGGGCTTCTGAAGTGTTTTGGTTCGGGTCATGGGCCAAGGGAACCGCCCGGTTGCATTCCGATATCGACCTGGCTGTGATCCCTTCGGGGAAGGCAACAAGCCGGTATTGGGGCCGGCTTCGTGAGCGCACCGAGGAGCTTCCGACGCTGTACAGCTTTGACCTGGTGGATATCAGCGAGGCAAGCGAGACGCTGCGCTCGGAGATCGAACAGTACGGGGTGCGGGTGTGACTTCGCGGGTCGGTTTCACTCGATAGCGCGTCGGGCTTGAAGGCTGTGCAGGGGGCGAATCCGAGGGGAGTGATCAAGAGTCCAACACCTGGCGTCCTGCGATGCGTCGGCAATTTAGGACTTCGTCGTTGGATGATGCTCCCGGAGCCATTCTTTCAGGGCACCATCCATGCGGGTTTGCCAGCCCTTTCCGGTCGCGCGGAAGGCCTCCACAACCTCTGGCGATAGGCGAATCGTGATCCGTTCCTTGGTGACCACCATTGGGGGGCGGCCGGGGCGCCGCAGTGCCCGCGCTTCGTCCTCGTCAGGCGCGTGTGTCTCCGGGTCCGCTTCGATGCCGGCCTCAATCGCCGTTTCCTCTTCCGGGTTGTTCAGCAAGACCCGACGGCCATTACGTAGCGTCAACGATCTGGACATAACGACTGATCTCCCGGTTATTCGCCTTGCGCAGGCTGATGATTCTTCGCACATTCTCTCGGTCCGTGAAGATGACGCAGTACAAGCGATCACCCATCAGGGCGTATCCCAGCATGCGACATTCGCCGTAGTCCTTTCGACGATCCTCCATGGCCAGAAGGGTCTCCCACTCCAGGCTCACGGCCAGCGCGAGTGAGACCCCGTGCTTGGCCTGATTCGCGGCATCCTTGTCCGCGTCGAACTCAATCTCCATTTGATTATTGTATGTACAAAATCATTGCTGGGCCAATGGCTGGTCTTGGTTCCGGGGGTCGGCATCAGGCTGCCGACCGAGGGAAGAGCTGCCGGGCGGCCGCCATGCCTCGCAGATAGCGCGTTTGGCGGGCATCGCACCGGGCCGTGAGATGGGTCGGTGTTCCGATGGCGCTGCCGAATTGCTGCAACATGCGGATAGCCGCACGGATGAACTGATCGGGATCAATGCCCAGACGCGCCAGCAGGGGCGGGGTGCCATCGTGGATGAAGCCGCGCTTGTCCTCGCGGATGACGCGCCCCGTTGCCTCCACGAGCTCCAGATAGTCCTCGAAGCCGAAGGGCACGGCGCACTCCGCGCGGCCAGTGGCGTCGAATGGAAGTAGCGGGGCGCGGACCAGTTGGTCCAGGACCGTCTCCGGCTGCAAGGATTCTGTTTGGTGCGGAACGGATCGTGACCGGTTCCCTCGTGTGTCGGATCTCGTAGCGTTGGTGTGTCCCGGCGCCGTGCTGTCGCCTGGAACCGCGGGATCGGCGGCGGCGCGTTCGGCTACCGTTGTTCCATCCCCGGACGTCGCGCGCAGCACGGCAAGCCGTTCCGCGACCGAGGTGTACTCGGAGGCCTCCGGCGTGGGGGCCATCCCGGCCCGGATCGGGTTCAGGTCCACGTACGCCATGGCCGTCAGAACCGCTTGCTCGTCGAGCAGGGCCTGGCTCTTGAAGCGTCCCTCCCAGAACCGTCCCGTCACGCCGTCCTCGGCGTTCGCCTGACGGGCGATCGACTCGTTCAGCACGCGCATGAACCACGACAGGTCAGCGAGTCGGGAGCGGTACGTCTCCACCCAGGCATCCACGACCTTCATCTCGGCCGCACCGAGCCCCTGTGGATCGGCCAGATACCGCTGCACCATAACCGGCCCCGAGAAGAGCTGCGTCCAGCGACGCAAGATCTCGGCGCGCTCCAGGGGCTCGACGCGCGCCTCGTCCACCCGCACAACGATATGGAAGTGGTTGCTCATGACCGCATAGGCCGCGATATCGACGGCGAACACCGACGCAAGCTGTTTCAGACGATCGGCGATCCAGCCGCGGCGATGCTCAAAGGATCGTCCGGAGTGGGTATCGTGCCCGCAGAGAAACGCGCGGCGGACGCAGCGGGAAACGACGTGGTACCAGGGCGTGTCGTCCAGAGAGACGAGGGTCGAGCGGGGCTGGGTCATGATGAACTCCTTCCGTGGAGTAGGTCTTGCAGCAACGCAGATTCGTTACGTTCCTGTCGTTAGGATAGTGAATGCCTTGGAGTTTTTCAGGGCGTAGCGAAACCGCGTTCCAGGGTTCCGTTAGAGCGGGGCGAGCAAGGTGGGTTTGCCCGAGGTTCGGGGGACGGGTTGCAGACGCGGGGCTTGCGGCCGATTGCTTCGGCGAATCCGGCTTATGTCAACAAAGTGGGTGTCCCAGAGGACTGCGCGGATAAACGAAAAAGCCCCGGCACGATGGCCGGGGCTTCAGTCCTGAGTGGGTGTCCTTACCCTTTGGTTTTTCTCTACTCGTTGGGGAAGGCGGCATCACCACGGCAGCCACCCGGTAGGTGGTTTGCTTTCATGTCGCCGTCGTTAACACAAGTCCAGCCAGCGATACGGGCAGCGTTATCGACGTCTGCAGCATCAGTGTCGTCACTTTGCCGCAGATCAGGGATCAGGGCCATGTTTCCTTCCAACGCGGAGTTAGCCGTGTCCCACTCGACGACGATCGCGGCAGTGGTACCGTCCACGGTTACACTGGTGATGTACTGGCTGGTCACGTCATCTCCGAGGTTGCCGATGTCGCCCACGCCAGTTCCCGTGGTGATACGTTCGGCGATGTCAGTGCGCATGCCCGCAGTAATGCTGAGGCCCTCAGACGCCTGCGCCCGAGCCGTATAATCCTGATAAGCCGGCAGCGCAATCGCCGCCAGAATGCCGATAATCGCCACAACGATCATCAGTTCGATCAGCGTGAAGCCCTTCTGGACACTCTTCACTTTTTGCATGGTGTTTCTCCCTTGATGTCATAAAAGCTGGGCCTTCGGCCCGGCCACCCCGTGGGTAGCTATCTGAGCAGATGCATTGGGCGTGCCAAGAGTGCGGGAATGCGTGAAAACGGCGCCCGGCCGCGGTGTGGTCTGTGGCATGGGTCACGCCCACACGCTTCCCGGGTGTGTCACGTGACAAAAATGGTCATGTGAAGTGACGCACGTTGTCACCCTGGGGGGTGGAGTGCCGCTGGTTGTCATGGCGGGGGCTTCTTGATCTGGGGGTGTTCGAGCGGGGGAGATCCCGGCTCTTCGGTGCGCTACGGCCGGGATGACGAGGGCTGGTGCTGTGGTCGGGATGACCAGGGGTCTTGACTGGGGCCGGGATGATGAGGTCTGTCGGCCGGGTGATGTGGGGGCAAGGTTCGCGGCGTTTTCCGGATTCGGCTTTGGCAGGGGCTTCGCGGGCAAGCCCGCTCCTACAGGGAGGACGGGGGCTGGGGAGCTAGAGGCCGAGGATGGCGACGGCGGTGGCGAAGTAAATGGTGATGCCGACGACGTCGACCACGGAGGTGATGAGCGGGGCGCTGGCGACGGCGGGGTCGACGCCCAGGCGGGTGAGGGTGAACGGCAGCAGCAGGCCGAACAGGGAGCCGAACAGGACCACCAGGAACATGCCCAGCGCGATCGCGTTGGCGACCTCGAGGCTGCCCAGCCAGTTGCCGGAGAGCCAGATGGCGCCGGCCAGGGTGGCGCCGAGGGCGGAGGCGACCAGGATTTCCTTGCCGCCCAGGCGCCACCAGTCCTGGGGCTTGATGTCGTTGGTGGCGAGCGAGCGCACGACCAGGGTGGAGGCCTGGGCGCCGGCGTTGCCGCCAGAGGCGATGACCATGGGCAGGAAGAAGATCAGCGCGACCACGGTCTCGATGGCGGCCTCGAAGTGGGCGATGGCGAGGCCGGAGAGGATGTTCACGGCGACCAGGATGACCAGCCAGCCGATGCGCTTGCGGTAGAGCAGCTGCATGCTGGCATCGCGCAGGGACAGCACGACGTCGCCGACCGCGGCCATGCGGTGGAAGTCCTCGGTGGTCTCGGCGCGCAGCACGTCCATCACGTCGTCGACGGTGATGATGCCGAGCAGGTGGCCGTTGTCGTCGACCACCGGGAGGACGTCGAGGTCGTAATGGCTGATGCGGTGGGCGGCCTCTTCGCGGTCTTCCTCCGCACTGATGCTGACGACATCGGTGTTCATGCGTTCGCGCACGCTGGTGGTGGGGCGCGACAGCAGCAGCCCCTTCAGGCGCACCCAGCCGAGCAGTTCGCCGGTCGGCGTGACCACGAAGATGGTGTTGATGGTCTCGGCCAGGTCGCTCTGTTCGCGCAGGTGATCCATGGCCTCGGCCACCGACCAGTCGGGCTGGACCGTGGCGAACTCGGGTGTCATCAGGCGCCCGGCGCTCTCCTCCGGGTAGCCGAGCAGGGTCTCCAGGGCCTCCTGGTCTTCGTCCGGGAGGGTCTCGAGCAGGGATTCGGCCTGTTCGTCCTCCAGGCCGTCGATCACCGAGACCGCGTCATCGTAGGACAGCGCCGCGACCAGGCGGCTGGCGTGCTCGTCTTCCAGCGCCTGAAACACGCGGGACTGGTGATCCGATTCCAGGTGGGCGTAGATATCCGCCGTGCACTCGACATCCAGGCGCTGGAAGAAGGCCTCCATCTGCTGGGCCGGCAGGGCCTCCAGGGCGTCGGAGAGATCCGGCGCCGCGTGCTCGGCGCACAGGCTCTGCAGGGCCTCGGCGGTGGGCGCGGTCAGCGCGGTCTGCAGGGCCTGCGGCAGGGTGTCGAGATCCGGTTCGGTCGGGCTCATCCGGGAGGTCCTATGGGATTGCCAGGCCGAGCAGGGCCGTGGCCAGCGTGAAGTAGATGAGGATACCGCCGATGTCGGCGAGCGAGGTGACCAGCGGTACGCTGGCGGTCGCCGGATCGAGGCGGAACTTGTTCAGGACCACCGGCAGTAGCATGCCGAGGATGCTGGCCACGGTAACGATGATGGTCATCGACAGCGCGACCAGCAGCGCGATCTCCGGCCCGCCGCGCCAAAGCCCGACCAGCGATACCGCCACACCCATGCTGAGTCCGAGGGTCAGGGACACGCCCATTTCCTTCGCCCACAGCCGGAGCCAGTCGCGCGCGGTGACCTCGCCGGTGGCCATGGCGCGCACCATCAGCGTGGAACTTTGCGCGCCGGCGTTACCGCCGGAGGCAATCAGCAGCGGCAGAAAGAACACCAGCACCACCACCGCCTCGATGATGTCCTCGTACTGGGAGATCATCAGCGCGCCGATGGTGTTGAAGGCGACCAGGCCGAGCAGCCAGCCGATGCGCTTGCGATAGAGCAGGAACGGGCTGGCCTCCTGCGGGGACAACGGCAGGGTGCCCACCGAGCCCAGCTTGTGGAAGTCCTCGGTGGACTCGGCCTCGATCAGGTCCATCACGTCGTCCACTGTGACCACGCCCAGCAGCTCGCCGATCTCGCCGACCACCGGCAGGCTCTCCAGGTCGTAGTGCTGGATGCGGCGGGCGGCCTCCACCGCGTGTTCGGAGACCGCGATGGTGATCGGGTCGGCATCGCCCAGCAGTTCGCGCACCGGGCTTTCGGCGCTGGCGCGCAGGAAGTGGCGGATGGGTATGGCGGCCAGCAGTACGCGGTCCTGATCGACCACGAAGATCACGTTGTTGGAGTGCTCGTCCGCGTTGCGGCGGATGAAGGCCAGGGCGCGCTTGAGTGTCCAGTCGGGGTCCACCGCGACCACGTCCGGCGACATCACGCGGCCGACCGAGTCCTCCGGGTAGTTGAGCTGCTTGAGTGCGCGGCGAATCGCGCGAAACGGCAGCAGGCGCAGGTAGCCGCGCAGGGTGTCCGGGTCCAGGGTCTGCAGCAGGGCGGTGAGGTCGTCCGCCTCCATCTCGGAGAGGATGAAGCGGGCGTCCTCGCGCGGCGAGGCCTCCAGCAGGCGGATCTGGTGCCCGGTGTCGAGGTAGGCAAAGACGTCCGCCTTGCGCCCGGGGGGCAGCAGGTTGAAGACGGCGATGAGGTCTTCCTCGCCCAGCTCCATCAGCGCGTGGGCGATATCCTGCACGCGCATGTAGTCGAGCAGTTCGTGGAGCCCGTCGCGGTCGTCCAGACGCAACAGCTCCTTCAGCTCGATGATGGACTGCTCGAGGTGAAGCTCCATGCCCTTCTCCCGGCGGCATCGGGGCAGCGCGCGGACTGTGCACGGGCACAGGCCATCGCGGCGCCGCACGAATGCGGTGAATGGTGCAGGTTCGGGTCGGGCGGGGCCCGGCCGTTCCCGGCTCTTTGATCAAAGAGGCCTGACGGGAAGCGACCGGTTAGGGAACGGACGCTTGCCGCTAGGCGCAGATAGATCGGCTGCGTGATCGGCTGCTTGATCGGCGTGTCAAGGCGCGTTCCCGTGTGTGGAGATGGCGCTTATTCTAACGGATGCCGGGCCTCAATCAACCGCTTGTGTGGCATTTTGAAACATTCATCTAGTCTTCATGGTCTGTTATGGGCTGGAACGTGTGGGGCGTTCGGTGAGCGCTGTTCGCCTGCGAGCAGGCTCCTACGGTGGGCTTTTCCTGCCGTGTAGGAGCCTGCTCGCAGGCGAAGATTCGTGTGATTGAAAAGGTGTCTGCGATGGAGCAACAAGGCTCGGTAGAAGGCGTGGTGCTGTCTCTGACCGATGTGGCGTTTGCCTACCCCGGCGAGGGCGAGGTGCTGCACGGTGTGGACTTCGAGCTGGCCCCCGGCGAGCGCGTGGCGATCGTGGGCGAGAGCGGGAGTGGCAAGTCCACCCTGCTGCATCTGGCGGCCGGGCTGGAGGCGGCGGATCGCGGCGCGGTGCATCTGGCGGGCGAGGCGCTCGCGGGGCTGGACGAGGCGGCGCGTACGCGGCTGCGGCGGGCCCGCGTGGGGATCGTGTTCCAGTCGTTCCATCTGATTCCGACGCTGACGGTGCTGGAGAACGTGATGCTGCCGCTGGAGCTGGCCACGGCTGCCAATGCTGCCGAACGGCGCAAGCGCGCCGGACGCCAGCTGACGGCGGTAGGGCTGGGGGACAAGGGTGAGCGGTATCCGGAGGCGCTGTCGGGTGGCGAGCAGCAGCGGGTCGCGATCGCGCGGGCGCTGGTGCACGAGCCGGCGCTGATCCTCGCCGACGAGCCGACCGGCAATCTCGACTCGCGCACCGGCGAGACGATATTCGGGCTGCTGCTGGAGCAAGTACGGGCGACCGGGTGTTCCTTGTTGCTGGTGACCCACAGCAATGAACTGGCGGGGCGGCTGGATCGGGTGCTGACGATGCGCGACGGGGTCCTTCAGCCTCCGGAATCGGTGGAGGGGTTGCCGGCGTGAGCGGTCTCGTTCTGCGTGCGTGGCTGCGCGACTGGCGTCGGCGGCCGCTGCAGCGGGTGCTGACGCTGGTCGGTGTGATCATCGGCGTGGCGGTGGTGCTGGCGGTGGATCTGGCTAACCAGTCCGCCCAGCGGGCCTTCGACCGCTCGATGGACGAGGTGGCCGGGGCCGCCACGCATCAGGTGCTGGGGCCGGCGAGCGGCTTCGACGAGGCCTTGTACCGCGACCTGCGCATGGCCGGGTGGCGGGATACGGCCCCGATCGTGGAGGGCCCGGCGCGACTGCCGGATGGCACGACCATCTACGTGCTGGGCGTCGATCCGCTGGCCGAGGGGCCGTTTCGCGGGGCGGCCTCGGATATCGGCGATGCCCCGGTGCAGCGCCTGGTGACCGAGCCGGGGACGATCCTGCCGCCCGCCGGCTGGTTCCGGGCGAGCGGGGAGGCGCATGGGGCTCGATTGGCGCTGGACGCGGCCGGGGGCGAGCGCGAGGTCACGCTGATCGACCGTGCCGCCGAACGCGACGAGGACCCGAGTGATGCTGGGGGGGATGGCGCGTCTGAGGATGCGGGCGCCGCGCTCTGGGTGACGGATATCGCCACGGCGCAGGTATTGCTCGACCGGCTGGGGCGGCTGGACCGGATCGACGTGCGGCTGGCCGATCACGAGGTCGAGGCCCTGGTCGACGGATTGCCCGCGGAACTGGAGCTTGTGGCGGTCGAGAGCCGGGGCCAGGCCGCGCGCCAGCTGGCGCAGGCGTTCCGCATCAACCTCACGGCGATGAGCCTGCTGGCGTTGCTGATCGCGGCATTTCTGATCTACAACACGCAGACCTTTGCGGTACTGCGCCGGCGCGAGGTGATTGCCAGCCTGCGCCTGGTCGGTGTCGGGCGCCGGGCGATCTTCGGGGTGGTGCTGCTGGAGGCCCTGCTGGTCGGCGTGATCGGCACGCTGCTGGGCGCGCTGCTGGGGGTGGCCCTGGCGCAGGTCCTGGTCGCGCAGGTCGCGCAGACGGTGACGGACCACTTCTTCGCGGTGGCGGTGACCGGGGTGACACCGCGGCCATTGGCGCTGGCCGCGGTGCTCCTGCTGGGCGTGGGGCTGTCGCTGGCGGCTGCACTGGCCCCGGCCTGGGAGGCGGCGCGGGTGGCCAGCCCGGCCGGCACCGGGCGCGGAGGGCTGGAACGGCGTGCCCGTGGCTGGGCCGCGTGGTTGGCGCTGGCGTCTATCGTTCTGGTGCTGGCGGGCGTCGGGTTGATCGTGACCGGTGCCGGGGCGCTGGTGGGCGGGTTTGTCGCACTGTTCCTGCTGATTGCGGGGTTCGTGTTGCTGCTGCCCTGGGTGCTGGCGTGGACGCTGCGCGGCCTGGCGGTGCTGGTGCGCGGGGCGGCCCTGCCGCGCATTGCGGTCCGCAGCCTGGAGCGCAGCCTGTCGCGCAGCGCGCCCGCCACCTCGGCGCTGACCCTGGCGCTGGCGGCGGCGATCGGCGTGGCGGTGATGGTGGGGAGCTTTCGCGGCAGCGTGGAGCAGTGGCTGGGGCAGGCACTGACCTCGGACCTGTACGTGGTGCCGGCGGCCCCGGCTTCGGCGCGCGGTGGGGCGCGCCTTCCCGAGGACTGGACCGCTGACCTGGTGGCCCGGTCGGGTGCCGTGTCGGTCAGTTCCGGCACCAGCCAGGAGGTCGTCAGTGACCGGGGGCTGGTGGACCTGTACGTGGTGCGTCCGCATGCCGACTGGCTGGACTACCTGCCGCTACTGGAGGCGGCCGTGCCCCTCGAAGCGCTGGGGGCGCGGCTGGCCGCGGACGATGCCGTGCTGGTGACCGAGCCGTTTGCCGCCCATCACGACGTGGGGTTGGGCGATCGGCTTTCGCTGGCCGCGGCCGGGGGGCGGCGGGCATTCGAGATCCTCGGGATTTATCGCGACTACGGGAACCCGCAGGGCACGGTGCTGATGACGCAGGCGGCGTTCGTGCGCGGGGGCGTGTCCGCGGACGGGGTGGGCTCGTTCGGGCTGCGCCTGCCGGATGGTGCCGACGCCGAGCAGGCGGTGGAACACCTGGAGGCGTGGCTGGCGGCGCAGGACCACGCGGCGTTGGTGACGCGGCCGGGGGATATCGAGCAGGAGTCGATGGCGATCTTCGACCGGACCTTTGCGATCACGCATCTGCTGCGCGTGATCACGCTGGTGGTCGCGTTCATCGCCATCCTGGGGGCATTGATTGCGCTGCAGATGGAACGGGCGCGCGAGTTCGCCACGCTGCGCAGCCTCGGGCTGTTGCCCGGCGGCGTGCGTGGGCTGGTGGTGCTGCAGGGCGGGGTGCTCGGGGTATTCGCCGCGCTGGCGGCGATCCCGCTCGGGCTGGGGATGGGCTGGTTGCTGATCGAGGTGATCAACCGCGAGGCCTTTGGCTGGGGGATGGACCTGCGCCTGCCGTGGGCCGAGGTCGGGGAGACCGTACTGCTGGGCGTGGGGGCTGCATTGCTGGCGTCGGTGATCCCCGCCTGGCGGATGGCGCGGATGCGGCTGGTGCCGGCGCTACGGGAGGTACCGTGATGGACTGGATGGGGTATTGGATGACATGTGTGGGAGCCCCTGTGGGAGCGGGCCTGCCCGCGAAGCCCCTGCCCGCGCTGGATTCTGGCGGGACCCATTCGCGGGCAGGCCCGCTCCCACAGGGGCTCCTACAGGGGCTTCTGGTCATGTTGTTGGTGGGGTTACTGGCCGCATGCGGGGGTGTGGAGCCGCCGGAGGCGGACGATTCGGGGGTGACCGGACTGCGGGTGAGCGAGGCGCTCGGGGGTGAGGACACCACGGGCTTTCGCCGCGCCGATGCGCCGCGGGCGTTCGAGTTTCCGCGCGATCATGGGCCGCATCCGGGGTTTCGCAACGAGTGGTGGTATCTGACGGGAAATCTGGACGGGCCCGAAGGCGAGCGTTTCGCGTTTCACGTGACGTTCTTCCGCGTGGGGCTCGCGCCGGAGCTGGCGGGCGATGCGGTCTGGCACGCGTCCGCCTGGGCTAGCCCCGATCTGTGGATGGTGCATACGGCGGTGCTGGACCGTGACGCGGGGTTTCACGCATCCGAGGAGCGGTTCGTGCGCGATGGCGGCGGGCTGGCCGGGGCCACCGAGCCGGTAGGGCGTGTCTGGGCCGAGGATTGGGAACTGGCCGGGCTGGAGGGAGAGCGCTGGACGCTGCGCTTCACGGTCGAGGACTACGTGCTGTCCCTGGAGCTGGAGCCGGCGCGCAAGCCGGTGTTGCAGGGCGAGGCCGGCCTGAGCCAGAAGGGGCCGGAGCCGGGCGATGCCTCGTATTACTACTCGATGCCGCGTATCGCGGTGGCGGGGGAGGTGCGCCGTGCTGCCGGGGCAACGCTGGACGTGACCGGGCAGGCGTGGATGGACCGCGAATGGAGTACCAGTGCGCTGGCCGAGGATCAGGCGGGCTGGGACTGGTTCGCGCTGCAGCTGGATGACGGGCTGGACGTGATGTATTACCAGTTGCGCCGCCCCGATGGGACGCCGCACGAGTTATCGAAAGGTCGCTGGATGCCGGCGAATGCCGAGGACGCCCTGCTGGAGCCGGAGCAGGTGCAGCTCGAACCCACCCGCTACGCCACCCAGCCGTCCGGTAACCGCTATCCGGTGGAATGGTCCCTGCGTATCGAGCCTCCGGGTGGTGGGCCGGCGCGCGAGTGGACCGTGGTGGCGGTGCGCGACGAGCAGGAGATGGACACGGTGGTCCGCTATTGGGAAGGGGCCGTGGATATCCTCGACGCGGATGGCGAGCCGGTCGGCCGGGGCTTCGTGGAGTTGACGGGGTACGAGGACGGGTGAAGGCCTTGGCTAGGGGGTGGCTCTGCCCCCGGGTGTTGATGCGATTCGCTCCGCTCATCGCATCCTACGAAAATTCTACCCGCCCTTGTAGGATGCGATGAGCGGAGCGAATCGCATCGCGTCGGAGC
The DNA here is from genome assembly GCF_000377825.1 of Thioalkalivibrio sp. AKL9. Taxonomy (NCBI): domain Bacteria; kingdom Pseudomonadati; phylum Pseudomonadota; class Gammaproteobacteria; order Chromatiales; family Ectothiorhodospiraceae; genus Thioalkalivibrio; species Thioalkalivibrio sp. AKL9. The sequence goes on from NZ_KB905110.1 coordinate 144,456, forward strand.
AGCTCAAACATCGGTTCGAACCAATCCCAGGGAAGGGAGGCGACGGATGACGGATTATCGCCGTGTGCGCGTGCCGGGTGGCACGTATTTTTTCACTGTGAATGCGGCCGTTCGGGTAGGAAACACCCTATTTGCGGATCACATTGACGCGTTGAGAGACGCGTTTCGCGAGGTGCGGCATCGTCATCCGTTCGTGATCGACGCGATGGTGGTGTTGCCCGAGCATCTCCATTGTATCTGGCGCCTGCCGGACGATGATGCCGATTTCAGCCGCCGATGGCGGTTGATCAAGGCGCGGTTCTCGCGGTTGGTGTGTGCTGGCGAAGCGCGCACGCGTAGCCGGGCAAGACGCGGTGAGCGAGGGCTCTGGCAACGCCGGTTCTGGGAGCATTGCATCCGCGATGAGGATGATTGGGTCCGCCATGTCGATTATATCCATTACAACCCGGTGAAGCATGGCTGGGCATGTTGTGTGGCCGAGTGGCCGTACTCCAGTTTTCACCGGTTTGTGCGGGCAGGTGTGTATCCGGTGGATTGGGGTGGCGTGCCGGAATCGGATGGCTTGGTTGTGGGGGAGGCCCGGGGTGATTGATGTATCCGAGTGATACGATTCGCGGGGCTCATCACATCCTACGAGGGGACAATTGGATTCGTAGGATGTGATGAGCGAAGCGAATCGCATCGATGATGTGGGGCGTTTGGAAAATGGGGTGGCGGGGCGCGCCACCCCGGGGGTTACCACTCCAGGGCTTCGTGGGCGGGGGCCAGGTCGAAGTCGTCCTCGAGGTGGGCGCGCAGGGCGCGTTCTTCCATCAGGCGTTCCAGGGCGCGGCGAGCGGCGTGGCGTGCCGGGCCGCGGTCATTGACGAGCTGGTTGTCGAACAGGCTGGCGATTTCGTCGGCACCATCGGCCACGTCGTCGATCGTCGGATCCATTGTCGGGTCTCCTGACAAGCCGGCCGGGCCACCCCGGACTGCGGTATCAGAAAAGCCTTATATATCGTTCCCGGCGCTGCGCAAGCAGAAAATTCTTATTGTTCGGCGGATTGTCTTATGGGCATGGCGCGCCGAACTCGGGACGCTGCTTCTGGTCCATCGTGCACGAGTGGCAGCGCTTCTCACTGTCATCCCAACCAGTCGCGAGGGCAGGCCATGCTGATCCGCACCCGACGTCGTTCCGAGTGTTCCCATAGCGAGATCACCCCGCCGGAGGTCTACGCGCGGCGGCGCGAGTTCCTGCGTGCCGGGGTCGGGTTGGGCGCCGGTCTTGCCCTGGGGGGGCTGGGCATGGCGTTGCCGGCCTCCGCCGCGCTGCGCGGCTACCCGCTCGAGTTCGAGGGCAGTGATTACTCCACGGACGAGTCGAAGACCGCGTATGACGAGATCACCAGCTACAACAATTTCTTCGAGATGGGGCCGGGCAAGAGTGACCCCAAGACCTACGCCGACCAGCTGAAGACCGACCCCTGGACCATCACCGTGGACGGGCTGTGCGAGAACCCCGGCGAGTATGCGGTCGAGGATTTCATCAGCCCCTGGTCACTGGAGGAGCGGATCTATCGCATGCGCTGTGTCGAGGGCTGGTCCATGGTGATCCCGTGGATCGGCTTCGAGCTGAATCGCATCATCGAAAAGGCACAGCCGCGCGGCGGTGCCCGCTATGTCGCCTTCGAGAGCATCTACGATCCGGACAACCTGCGCGGCCAGCGCCGCCGCCGCGGCAGTAGTGGCGGGCTCGAGTGGCCCTATACCGAGGGGCTGCGCATGGACGAGGCGATGCATCCGCTGACGATTCTGGCCGTGGGGTTGTACGACGAAGTGCTGCCGAATCAGAACGGGGCGCCGATCCGCCTGGTGGTGCCGTGGAAGTATGGCTTCAAGAGCATCAAGTCGATCCAGCACATCCGCTTTGTCGAGGACCAGCCGCCGACCCTGTGGAATCAGGCGCAGTCCGACGAGTACGGTTTCTATAGCAACGTGAATCCGGACGTGGACCATCCGCGCTGGTCACAGCGCACCGAGCGCCGGATCGGCGAGTTCCGCCGCCGGCGCACGGAGATGTTCAACGGCTACGCCGATGAAGTCGCCTCGCTGTACGAGGGGATGGACCTGACGCGGTACATCTGACGCGGTGACGGCATGACGGCCTCAACGCGCCGGGCTCGCGCCCAGCCACCGCGTGGCGTCTGGTGGGCGGTGCTGCTGGCCTCGTTGGTCCCGGCGGGCTGGATTGGTTTGCGTACGCTGGGCTGGTTCGACGGGCTGGGCGTGAATCCGATCGAGAAGCTGCTGGAACTCTCCGGCACCCACGCGATGATCGCGCTGCTGATCGCGCTGGCGGTCACACCGCTGCGGCAGATGACGGGGCTGGCGTGGATCGTGCGGTTACGGCGAATGCTGGGGCTTGTGGCGTTCGGCTATGTGACCGCGCACGCCCTGATCTGGCTGGGGGTGGATCTGTTCTTTGACTGGGAACTGGTGCTCTACGACCTCACCGAGCGCCCGTTCGTGATGGTCGGCTTCGCCGCCTGGCTGATCCTGCTGGCGTTGACGCTGACCTCCACCGACGGCGCCCAGCGCTGGCTCAAGAAGAAGTGGGTCTGGCTGCACCGTGGGGTGTACCTGGCCGGCGTGCTGGCGGTGCTCCACTTCCTGTGGCTGGCCCGCGCCGACTACGTGGAGGTCGCCCTGTACGCGGCGATCCTCGCCTTCCTCCTCGGCTGGCGCGTGCTCTACCGCTGGCAAACCCGGCGCCGCGTCCATGCCCGCCGCCGCACCCCCGCCTGAGCGTCCGGCTCAATTACCTTTTGTTGACCACGAAGGCACGAAGAAGGGTCGGGTCAAGGGCGTTCCTGATGAGCAACGAGCTTCCGCCCATTGCCGGGAACGTTCGTCCAGGGGTTGGCTCCGTCCGCCGCGGGGAGCTGTTGGGCTCCGCGAGTCGCATCGTTTCCTGCGTCGTGCCAGTTCCTTGATGGGATTCGCTGCGCTCATCCCATCCTACGACTACGGGAGGGCAGCGGTGCGCGTCATCCCGGAAACCGCGTAGCGGTTATCCGGGATCTCGGCGGCTGGGGTTGCCCCGAAGGGGGAGATCCCGGCTCTTCGCTTCGCTCCGGCCGGGATGACAGTGCAGGGGCCAGGGCCGGGGAGGGTGACGTTCCCAGACGGCCCGGATTAGAGCGACTTGCGACGGGCCATTTACGTCCCCGGACGATCCCCGTGACTGGCTGACTCTCGTTGCCAATCAGGCGATTTTTCTACCCTGGATCTGCTCTGTGTCCTCTGTGCCCTTCGGGTCTTCGTGTGCTTCTTGGTGGATAAAAGGGGACGCGAAGAATGCTAGCTGGCGTTGAGGGTGATCAGGAATTCGAGCAGGGCCTTCTGGGCGTGCAGGCGGTTCTCGGCCTCGTCCCAGACGACGCTTTGCGGGCCTTCCAGGACGTCCGTGGAGACCTCTTCTTCGCGGTGCGCCGGCAGGCAGTGCATGAACAGGGCGTCGTCGTTGGCGAGCCGCATCAGGTCGGCATCGACGAAGAAGCCGGAGAAGGCTCGGCGCCGCGCGCTCTTTTCCTGCTCCTGGCCCATGCTCGCCCAGACGTCGGTGACGACCAGATCCGCACCCTCGGCCGCGGCACGGGCGTCGCGCGTCAGCTCGAAGTGCTCCTGCGTGGTCTCGACCACGCTGGGCTCCGGGTCGTAGCCTTCCGGACAGGCGGCGACCAGCTGGAAGTCCAGCTGCCGGGCGGCGTACATGTAGCTGTGGCACATGTTGTTGCCGTCGCCGATCCAGGCCACGCGCTTGCCGCGGATGTCGCCGCGGTGCTCGACGTAGGTCTGCAGGTCGGCGAGCAGCTGCGCCGGGTGCTCCAGATCGGTCAGGCCGTTGATCACCGGGACCGAGGAGTGCTTGGCGAACAGTTCGATCTTCTCGTGCTCGTAGGTGCGGATCATCACGCAGTCGACCATGCGCGAGAGTACGCGGGCGGTGTCTTCGATCGGTTCGCCGCGGCCCAGCTGGGTGTCGCGCGGGGACAGGAACAGGGCGTTGCCGCCCAGCTGCTGCATGCCCACCTCGAACGATACCCGGGTCCGGGTGGAGGACTTCTCGAAGATCATGCCCAGGGTCTTGCCGCGCAGCAGGTCGTCGTGGTGCCCGCCCGACTTCAGCTGCTGCTTGAGCTCGATCGCCCGTTGCAGCAGGGCACGGGTTTCATCCCCGGAGAGATCGAGGAACGAGAGGTAATGGCGAGGGTTCATGCAGAGACCTCCTTGGGGACAGAGGATGACAGGAAGGCATCCACCAGGTCGGCTACGGTGGCGGCGATCTGTTCCACCTGCTCATCGTCGATGATGAGCGGCGGCAGCAGGCGGATCACGCGGTCCGCCGTCACGTTCAGGATCAGGCCGCGTTCCAGGGCGGCCATCACCAGCTCGCCCGCCGGGCGGTCCAGCTCGACGCCGATCATCAGGCCGCGGCCGCGCACGGCGACCACGCCCGGATGGTCGCTCAGGCGGTCGCGCAGGCGACCCAGCAGGAATTCGCCCTGGCGGGCGGCCTGTTCGCACAGGGCCTCGTCCTGCATGACGTCGAGCACGGCCAGCGCCGCCCGGCACACCAGCGGGTTGCCGCCGAAGGTGGTGCCATGCATGCCGGGACTGAACAGCTCGCGCGCCGCACCGGCGACCAGATTGGCGCCAATGGGGATGCCGTTGCCGAGACCCTTGGCCAGGCTGACCACGTCCGGCGTGATGCCCTCGTGCTGGAAGGCGAACCAGTATCCGGTGCGCCCGATGCCGGCCTGGATCTCGTCCAGCATCAGCAGCCAGTCCTTGCGGTCGGCCAGCTCGCGCAGGCGCCGCAGGTAGCCAGGGGGCGGGACATGGATGCCGCCTTCGCCGGTGACCGGCTCGACCAGGATGGCGACCACGTCGGGGTCTTCGGCCAGGGCCTCTACCGCATCGAAGTCGCCGTGCGGGACATGCACGAAGCCCGAGACCAGCGGTTCGAACCCGGCCCGCACCTTGGGGTTTCCGGTAGCGGACAGCGTGGCCAGGGTGCGGCCGTGGAAGCTGCCCTCCATCACCACAATCTTGGGCTCGGCGATGCCCCGGGCGCGGCCGTGCAGGCGGGCGAGCTTGATCGCCGCTTCGTTGGCCTCGGCTCCGGAGTTGCAGAAGAACGCGCGGTCCATGCCGGCCAGCTTGCACAGACGCCGGGCCAGCTGTTCCTGCAGCGGGATACGGTACAGGTTGGAGGTATGCACCAGCGTGCTGGCCTGGTCGCAGATGGCCTGTGCCACCTTGGGGTGGGCATGTCCGAGACCGCACACGGCAATGCCGGACAGGGCATCCAGATAGCGCTTGCCGTCGGTGTCCCACAGCCAGGCGCCTTCGCCGCGTTCAAAGGCGACGGGCAGGCGCTTGTAGGTGTTCTGCAGGGCGTCGTTCATTGGGTTCTCCGAAACCAAAGAGCCGGCGGAGGACCGCCGGCTCGATGAAAGGCGCAGCCGCATCATGCGGCCAAAGGCGCCTAGTATATAAACCCTTTGGGGTTTACTTCATCTGCTGGGCAGCAAAGTCCCAGTTGACCACGGCCCAGAAGTTCTCGAGGTACTTCGGGCGCGCGTTGCGATAGTCGATGTAGTAGGCGTGTTCCCAGACATCGCAGGTCAGCAGCGGGGTCTTGCCGTCGCGCAGCGGATTGGCGGCGTTGGAGGTGTTGACGATCTCCACCGAGCCGTCATCATTCTGCACCAGCCAGGTCCAGCCGGAGCCGAAGTTGCCGACCGCGGATTCGTTGAACTTCTCCTTGAAGGCGTCGAACGAACCGAAGGCGCTGTTGATGGCATCGGCCAGTTTGCCGGAGGGCTCGCCGCCGGCGTTCGGGGCCATGCAGTTGAAGTAGAAGGTGTGGTTCCAGACCTGGGCGCCGTTGTTGAAGATGCCACCGGCCGGGGCCTTCTTGATGATGTCTTCCAGCGAGGCATTTTCGAACTCGGAACCCGGCAATAGGCCGTTCAGCTTGGTCACGTAGGTCGCGTGGTGCTTGTCGTGATGGTATTCCAGCGTCTCGGCGGAGATGTGCGGTTCCAGCGCGTTCTTGGCGTAGGGCAGATCGGGCAGTTCGTAGGCCATGAAAGACTCCTTGTACGGTGTCGTGAGAAACTGAGGCGGCGGCGCACCCGAACCGGGAGCGCTGCTTAACAGGACAACGATAGTCACGTTGCCCGGGCGATGCAATTTCCGATGATGCCGGTTGGTTTTCACCCCGGCGGATTTCCCACAAGACGAGGCGCATGGCGGATACTGACGAGACGGGGCAGGAAGGCGAAGCGGCGGTGGCGAAGGGCTCGACGGTGGACTGGCGGGCCCGGATCGGCCTGATCCTGGGCCCGGCGATCTTCGTGCTGTTCCTGCTGGTGCCGGCGCCGACGGGGTTCGATCCGGCGGCGTGGTGGGTGCTTGGGCTGACGCTGTTCATGGCGACCTGGTGGATCAGCGAGGCGTTGCCGCTGCCGGTCACGGCGCTACTGCCGATCGCGATCCTCCCGGTCCTCGACATCACCTCGATGGAGAACGCGACCGCGCCCTACGCGAACCCGATCATCTTCCTGTTCATGGGCGGCTTTGCGATCGCCTTGGCGGTGCAGCGCTGGGATTTGCACCGGCGCATGGCGCTGGCGATCGTGGCCCGTTCCGGGAATCGTCTGCACGCCCTGGTGGGGGCCTTCATGCTGGCCACGGCCGGGTTGTCCATGTGGGTCAGCAATACCGCGACCGCGGCGCTGATGCTGCCGATCGCCCTGTCGGTGCTGGGCCTGATCGAACGTGGTGCATCGCCACGGGGTCCGGGGGCGACTGCGGAGTCGCGGCGCCCGGCCCTGGCATTGTTGCTGGGGATCGCCTTTGCCGCGAACATCGGGGGCATGGCGACCATCATCGGCTCGCCGCCGAATGCCCTGACCGCGGCCTATCTCGGGGATCGCCACGGGATGGAGATCGGGTTTCTGGAGTGGATGACCCTGGGCCTGCCGCTGGCGGCGATCCTCCTGGCCCTTGCGTGGTGGCTGCTGACGCGCTGGGTGTTCCCGGTGCACCGGGTCGAACTGACCGGCCTGCGCGCCCTGCTGGACGAGCAGCGCGCCACGGTCGGGCGCTGGTCGACCGCAGAGAAGCGGGTGGCGGCGGTGTTCGTGCTGGTCGCGCTCGCCTGGCTGACACGGCCGCTGCTGGAGGGCTGGTTGCCCATCTCGCTGACCGATGCCGGCATTGCGATCCTGGGCGCCGGCTTGTTGTTCCTGATTCCCTCGGGTTCCATGGAACAGCGCAGGTTGTTGGCCTGGGATAACACCCGCGAGCTGCCCTGGGGCGTGCTGCTGCTGGTCGGAGGCGGCCTGAGCCTGGGGGCGGCCATCGAGTCCAGTGGTCTGGCGGAGCTGGCGGCCGATGCCCTGGTGATCGCGCAGACCTGGCCGCTGATCCTGATCATGGCCGGGGTGGTGTTGCTGACCATGACGCTGAGCCACGTAACCAGCAATACGGCCACGGCCGCGACGCTGTTACCCCTGGTCACCGCGTTTGCGCTGAGCATGGACGTGCCGGTCCTGATGCTGGCGCTCCCCGTCGCCTTTGCCGCTTCCGTGGCCTTCATGCTGCCAGTGGCGACCCCGCCGAATGCCATCGTGTTCGCCAGCAACCGCCTGCAGGTGCTGGACATGGTGCGGGGCGGGGCACTGCTTTCCGTGGTGGCGCTGGTGCTGATCAGCCTGGCGGTCTACGTCTTCGCCGAGGCCCTGCTGGTGTAGCCGCGGCGCGGATTCGTTCTGTGAGTGCCGTGTCCCCGACGTTCTTGTGGGGATGAAAAGCCTTCCATGCTCAAGTTCTAGGATTCGCCGCCGCTAGGGAGGACGAACGGCCCATTATTTTGCGAGCTGGCGCTGACCGGCAGACCGAAGGACGCACCGACATGTTCAACAATATTCGAATTGGCGTACGGCTCATGGTGGGCATCATCGGCGTGGTGGTCCTTGCCGTGGTGCTGACCCTGGTCGTGGTGATGAATGCCCTGGGTACGATGGCGGACAGGGCGGAGCAGCGGGAGCTGAACGACTTGGCTGGCCAGTTGCTGGATCGGCTGGACCAGGAGTCGGCGCGCGCGACCGCGATGGCGGAGACCGTGGCGCGTATCCCGGATGTGCAGGAGGCCATGGCCAATGGGGATCGCGATCGGTTGGCCGCGATGACGGTGCCGAGTTTCGAGTCCCTGAACGCCGATTACGGCGTGCGCCAGTATCAGTTCCACACGCCGCCGGCGACCTCCTTCCTGCGCGTGCATCGCCCGGATCGTTATGGCGACGACCTGTCCGGTTTTCGCCAGACGGTCGTCGACACCAACGACCGCCGCGCCCCGATCTCGGGCCTGGAAGAGGGCGTGGCCGGCCTGGGTATCCGCGGCGTGGTCCCCATCGCTCACAACGGAGAGCACGTGGGTTCGGTGGAGTTCGGGCTGTCCTTCGGCGACCCCTTCTTCGAGCAGTTCACCGAGGAGCTGGGTGCACCGGTCGCGCTCTACCTGCGCGATGAGGGTCGGTTCAACCGCTTTGGCGGGACCATCGAAGGCGAAGCGACCTTCAATGCGGCCGAGATGCGCGAAGTGCTCGAGGGCGAGCGCCTGGTGCGCAACGTGACCTACCAGGGCGAGCCGATGGCGGTGATCGCCCGGCCGGTGCGCGATTTCTCCGGCGATGCGGTGGGTGTGCTGGAACTGATGGTGGACCGCAGCGCCTACGTGACCATGACCCGCAACGCCACCGGCACGGTGGTCATGGTCGGCGTGATCGCGGTGGTTCTGGGCGCGCTGCTGGCCTGGTTCCTGACCCGCAGTATCGTGCGCCCGCTGTGCCAGACGGTGGAGCGTCTGGACGACATCGCCAGTGGCGAGGGTGACCTGACGCGCCAGCTGGAGGTGTCCGGCCGGAACGAGCTGGGCGATCTGGCGGTGGTGTTCAACCGCTTTGTCGAGAAGATTCGCGTGTTGATCCAGCAAGTGGCGGCGGGTTCCGATCAGGTCGCTGCCGCGTCCAACGAGCTGTCCGCGACCAGCGAGGAGACCAACGAGCAGGTGCGCCGCCAGAAGGCGGAGACCGACCAGGTCGCCACCGCGATGAACGAGATGACCGCCACCGTGCAGGAAGTCGCCCGCAATGCCGCGGATGCGGCGGCGGCCGCCCAGGCTACGGACCAGGACGCCGTGGCCGGTCAGCAGGTGGTGCAGAAGACGATCACCGCGATCAACGGCCTGTCCAGGCAGGTCGACAATGCGGCCGAGGTGGTCACCCGCCTGTCGCAGGATGCCGAGCAGATCAACAAGGTCCTGGAGGTCATTGGGGACATCGCCGACCAGACCAACCTGCTGGCGCTGAATGCCGCGATCGAGGCGGCCCGCGCTGGCGAGCAGGGCCGCGGCTTCGCCGTGGTGGCCGACGAGGTACGCACCCTGGCCAGCCGGACGCAGGACTCGACGCACGAGATCCAGCAGATGATCGAGCGGGTCCAGAGCGGTACGCGCGAGGCGGTGCAGGCGATGGAAGATGGGCGTTCCAAGGCCCACGAGAGTGTCGAGCAGGTGAACCTCGCCGGCGAATCGCTGAACGCGATTACCCAGTCGGTGACCCGCATCAGCGACATGAACACGCAGATCGCCAGCGCCGCCGAGGAGCAGTCCACCGTGGCCGAGGAGATCAACCGCAACGTGGCCAACATCACCGAGGTGCTGGACCAGACCGCGGCGGGCTCCGAGCAGATCCGCAATGCCTCGGAGGAGCTGTCCAAGCTCGCGTCCCAGCAGCAGGAGCGCGTGGGTCAGTTCAAGGTCTGATACTCGACCCGATGATGTCGAGCCCGCCTCCCTGTTCGGGGAGCGCGGGCTTTTTTATGGGTGTGGGGAAAAGGGCAGACGAAGAAGCCAGGTCAAGGGCGATCCTGATTAGCAACGAGCGTCAGCCAGGCTCAAGGCCCGTGCGGGGCCGGGTCTCCAGGCGCCTCCTACATCGTCATCCCGGAAACCGCGCAGCGGTTATCCGGGATCTCCACGGTATGAGTGACCCGCACGTTGGGGCTAGAACGGCGTGTGGAGATCCCGGCTCTCCGCTGCGCTACGGCCGGGATGACGGGGAGGGGGCACTACGACTGGGATCACAATCAGGGTGAGCTCCGCCCGGGATGACAGGGCAGGGGTAAGCGCCCCGGGAGGGTGACACTCCCAGGAAGGCCTGGATCAAAGTGGCCCGGGGCGGGCCATGCACGTCCCCAAATGGGCCCCGCCACTGGCTGACGATCGTTGCTAATCAGGAGGGCGATTGGACCACGGAGGACACAGAGGACTGGGGGAAGGGCTGGGAAGGAAAAGGTCGGATGATGGCCGTGCGACGTCAGATCACAGTCCGATCGTGATCTTTCGTCACTGTCCTTGCCGTTCTTTGTGACCTCTGTGGCTCAGGCCTTTTACCCGTCTTCGTACCTTGTGGCCTTCGTGGTGAATAAAGGCCCTTACGGAGCGGGAAAGAGGCGTTCGCCGTTTTCGAAGGCAATGGCGCGGGCGACGTTGTCGGGCAGCTGGTCGAGCCAGGCGCGGGTCTCGTCTTTCAGGTGGGTGTACTGTTCCCAGCGCGTGGTGGTGAAGGTGTCCACGCCGATCATGAAGCGATCCGGATGGGTGAGGAACAGCTCGAACCAGTCGTCGTCGATCTGACCACCGGGGTTAATGCGCGGGTTGCGCATGGACAGGTCCATGTTCATGCGCGGGTGGCGCTCGAGGTAGTCCTGCACCAGGGGCGGGTAGGCGTAGCTGCCGGCGTGGGCCCAGAGGATGCGCACCTCGGGGTGGGTGGCGTAGGCATGATCGATCACGGCCGGGTCGCCGTGGATCATGATGGTCAGATCGCGTGCGACGGCCAGGTCCAGCAACTGTTCGAAGCCGGGTCCGAAGCGGTCGTCTGCCAGGATGTGAAACTCGCCCAGCCCGCGCCAGGCCACGTCGGATTCGTCCAGCATGTCGGCAATGCGGGCGCCCAGGTCCTCGACGTGCATCCAGTCCATCTTCTTGCCCAGGCGGTGGGAAACTTCCAGAAACGGCACGATGCGGGTATCCGAGCCCGCTTGCAGGCGACGAATCAAGCCGCCTTCGGTCGACATGACGATGGCGCTGCGCACGTCATTGGAGGCCAGGGTGCGGCCCACGTCGCTGATGCCAAAGGTTTCGGCCACCGCCGGGCGATAGTGCAGGTGGGCATCGAAGATCGGCGGCTCGGCGCTGGCGACGGTGAAGGGCAGGGCCAGCCCGAGCGTGGCGCCGAGCAGGGAACGGTGGAGGCGATGGTGCATGGACAGACCCTTCGGAAGCCAATTCGACATCAGGAACGCGGCGGACTGTTGGGCGCAGGAGTCGGATCGGTCGTCTGTGCCGGATCGAAGCGCTCGCGCAGGTAGCGGATGATGGCATCGGATTCGTACAGCCAGCGCACCGAGCCGTCTTCTTCCTCGATTCGCAGGCAGGGCACCTGCAGGCGGCCGCCCTCGTTCTGCAGTTCCTCGCGCCAGGGACCGGTGGCCTGGGCGTTGCGCAGTTCGATATCCAGCGACAGGCGCTGCATCGCGCGGCGGGCCTTGATGCAGAACGGGCACGCCGGGAAATGATACAGGGCAAGGCGTTGCGTCTGTTCGTCGATTCGGGCTTGGTCGGCCGGGTCCCGTTCGATGCCGCGTGGGCGCGACACGCGCTCACCGATCAGCATGAACGGGGTCAGAATCAGGCGGACGCCACGGAAGAAGGTGCGAATCAGGAATCTCATGGCGAAAGGATGCCACAGGAGCCCGACACCGTTACAGCATCTCGAGCGATGGAGGCGTTAGTTTCGCCCTCAAACCCAAGAGCGCTCCTGATTAGCAACGATCGTCAGCCAGTGGCGGGACCCATTTGGGGACGTGCATGGCCCACCCCGGGCCACTTTGATCCAGGCCTTCCTGGGAGTGTCACCCTCCCGGGGCCCTTACCCCTGCCCTGTCATCCCGGGCGGAGCTCACCCTGATTGTGATCCCGGTCGTAGTGCCCCCTCCCCGTCATCCCGGCCGTAGCGCAGCGGAGAGCCGGGATCTCCACACGCCGTTCCAGCCCCAACGTACGCGTCACTCATACCGTGGAGATCCCGGATAACCGCTGCGCGGTTTCCGGGATGACGATGTAGGAGGCGCCTGGAGACCCGGGCCCGCACGGGCCTTGAGCCTGGCGGACGCTCGTTGCTAATCAGGAGAGCGCTTTTCCACAAACCGCATGAAGGCACGAAGAAGATCAAGGGCGGTCTTTCCACGGCGTATACAGAGGGCGCGGCGTGAAGGGGCCCAAGGGTGCGCAGAAATGGGTATCGGTACACCGATCCGTGCTGCTCAGCCCGCATCAAAGCTCCTATCCCGTTAACCATCCTGCCGTTCTCGGTGTCCGGCCGTGACCTCCATGGTTACATGCTCTCGACCGTCTTCGCGTCTTCGTGGTGGGGATCTTTGTGAATCGGCATGCTCAGGGAGTGCCGAAGTCGAACTCCCAAGGGTCTTCCGGGGGCGCGTCGAGTAGCGACGGGCGCAGGCGGATCACTTCGAAGCCCAGTTCGCGATAGTCATCGAGGCGGTCCGGGGCGCGGTCGGCGACCTCGACGAAGTCGGCAAATGCCTCCGCGTCCAGGCCGCGCCAGCCGGCAAAGGTGCCGCAGACTGCCACGTTCACCCCTTCGTCGCGGACCAGGGCCTCCACCTCGTCGTGCAGGCTGGGGTGCTGCGTCGCCTCGCTACGCGTCAGGGTGAATTGTTCCGCACCGTGGGAGACGACGGCCACCGGGTAGTCGGGGTCGCGTTCGCGCAGGCGGGCGACACTGGCCCGAATCTCGGGAAGAAGCGCGGATAGCGCTGCGCGGTCGTTCTCGATGATCTCGAAGACCACGCCTTCGGGGAGCTTGTCGCGTTCCAGGAGTTCGACGACGGCCGCGGCGGGTTCGCCCGGGGGCAGCGGGTCAGGGGAGGTCACGGGGCCCGCGTGCAGGCTGGGCACGGCCAGCATGGCAATGAGGCCGCCCACGAACAGCCAGGCGGGAAGCGGAAATGGTCGAGGGCGTGAGCGGGTAATCCACATGGCCCTATTCAAGCGAGGATCGCCGAACCACGCAAACACCCGCGCACGGGGGCAGCAGAATCGGGGCTCCCGCGCGTGGGCAGAGTCGAGTCGCCGGGGTCAGTGGCGGTCCCCGGTGGCCTGCTCGGCCATTTGCTCGTAGCTAGTGTGGCGCACGTCCTTGCCCTTGACGAAATAGACGACGTATTCGCAGATGTTGCGCGCGCGGTCGCCGATACGTTCCAGGGAGCGGGTGGCCCAGACGATGTCCATCAGGCGCGGGACGGAGTCCGGGGCGGCGGTCATCTGCCGCATCAGTTTGTGGGTGACGGTTTCGTACAGGCTGTCAATCTGGATATCGAGCTGGGCGACGCGCACGGCCTGTTCCACGTCCATACGGGCGAAGGCATCCAGGGCCCCGCGGGTCATCTCGCGGACATGTTCGCCCATGCTGGCGATATCCGACATCGGGGCGCTGTTGCGGTCTTCATCCAGCAGGTGCAGGCCCATGCGGCCGACCCGCTCGGCCTCGTCGCCCATGCGTTCCAGGTCGGTGATGGTCTTGATGACCGCGATCACCAGCCGCAGGTCGGAGGCGGTCGGCTGGCGCCGGGCGAGGATGTGGGTGCACTCCTCGTCGATCTCGACCTCCTTGGCGTTGACCTCGTAGTCGGAGGTCATGACCTTCTCGGCGAGTTCGGCATCGCCCTCGACCATCGCGTGGACGGCATCGGCGAGCTGCTGCTCGACCAGGCCGCCCATGGCCATCACCTGCTTGATGATGTCTTCCAGCTCGGCGTTGAACTGCTGCGAGATGTGTTGCTTGAAGAAGCTCTTGTCCATGGTGTTTTCCTAGGGAGACACTGATGAATGTACGCGTCCGCGCTCGAGTCGGTTTTGCCCGCTGACAAGGCGCGGTGACTGCCGTGCAGTGACTCTGCACAAGGGAGCCGCAACGCTGGCAGCGGGCAAAAGCGGCCGAGCCCCGACCTCCAAGGGAGGACATACGGGGTTGTTGCCCCATTTCCAGAGTGTTGGTACCGGCAAGGGCCTTGTCGGCCTGTTTGTAGCGCTTGCTCTCGCACAAAATGGGGCACCAACGCGGAGGTGTAGATTCATCCGTGTCTCCCTAGCCGAAGCGGCCGGTGATGTAGTCCTCGGTCTGCTTCTTGGCAGGCGAGGTGAACAGGGTGTCGGTATCCGTGTATTCGATCAGCTCGCCCATGTACATGAAGGCGGTGTAGTCGGATACGCGCGCGGCCTGCTGCATGTTGTGGGTGACGATGACCAGCGTGTAGTCCTTCTTCAGCTCGATCATCAACTCCTCGATCTTCAGCGTGGCCAGCGGATCCAGCGCCGAGCAGGGCTCGTCCAGCAGCAGGACTTCGGGATCGATCGCGATGGCGCGGGCGATGACCAGGCGCTGCTGCTGGCCACCGGACAGGCCGAAGGCGTTCTCGTGCAGACGGTCTTTCACCTCATCCCACAGCGCGGCGCGCTTGAGCGACTTCTCCACCACCTCGTCCAGCTTGCGGCGGTTCTTCACGCCCTGCAGGCGCAGGCCGTAGGCCACGTTCTCGTAGATCGACTTGGGGAACGGGTTCGGCTTCTGGAACACCATGCCCACTCGGCGGCGCAACTCGGGGATATCCACGTTCTTCTCGTAGATGTCCTCGCCGTCCAGGCGGATGGTGCCCTCGATGCGTACGGAATCGATCAGGTCGTTCATGCGGTTGAAACAGCGCAGGAACGTGGACTTGCCGCAACCGGAAGGCCCGATGAATGCCGTGATGCGGTTCTTCGGGATGCGGATGTCGATGCCCTTGAGCGCCTGGTCCTCGCCGTAGAAAAGTTTGAGGCCCTCCGCGGTTAGGCAGATGTCCTCTCGGTCGAGGCTGAGGCCGCGCGGGGCCTGGTTATTCTGGGCCACGTTGAGGGCGTGGGTCTGGGTGTCACTCATTTCGGGTACTCCATGGGGAATGGGGTTCGACGCATCCCGGCACCGCGAGGGGGCGGAAAAGCACCGTCATTGCCACGTCGCTGCGCTCCTCGCAATGACGGTGCATATGAAAGACGTTGTGCATGTCGTATCTCAGTCACTGTCGGCGCGGTACTTCTCGCGCAGGTAGTTGCGGATCGAGATGGCGGTCAGGTTGAGCACGATGATCAGCATCACCAGGATCAGGGCGGTCGCGTAGACCAGCGGCCGGCCGGCCTCGACGTTCGGGCTCTGAAAGCCGACGTCGTAGATGTGGAAGCCTAGGTGCATGAAGGCGCGATCCAGGTGCAGGTACGGGAAGTTGCCGTCCACCGGCAGGCTGGGGGCCAGCTTGACCACCCCGACCAGCATCAGCGGGGCCACTTCGCCGGCCGCGCGCGCGACGGCCAGGATCAGCCCGGTCATCATCGCCGGCGCCGAAAGCGGCACGATCAGGCGCCACAGGGTCTCGGCCTTGGTCGCGCCCAGGGCCAGCGAGCCGTGGCGGATGCTGGCGCCGATGCGGGTCAGGCCTTCCTCGGTGGAGACGATTACCACCGGCAGGGTCAACAGCGCGAGCGTGAGCGAGGCCCAGATGATCGCCGGCGAGCCGAAGGTGGGCGAGGGCAGGGCGTCGCGGAAGAACATCTGGTCGATGTTGCCGCCGACCAGGTAGACGAAGAACCCGAGGCCGAATACACCGAACACGATGGAGGGGACGCCCGCAAGGTTGTTCACCGAAATGCGGATGATGCGCACCAGCGGGCCCTGCTTTGCGTATTCGCGCAGGTAGATCGCGGCCAGCACGCCGAACGGGGTCACGACGATCGACATGATCAGGACCATCAGCACGGTCCCGAAGATCGCCGGCAGGATGCCGCCTTCGGTGTTGGCCTCGCGCGGATAGCCGGTCATGAACTCCCAGAAGGTGTGCACGTAGTGCCCGAGCTTCTGCGGGATGCTCATGTCGTTCGGCCACCAGGCGTTCACGACATCCGCCAGTGCGATCACGGATTCGGCGCCGTCGGCGGTCTCCATCAGGATGGCGTAGCGGCGCAGTTCGCGGCGCAGCTCGTTACGCTCGTTTTCCAGCTCCGCGTACTGCTCCTCGAGTTCCGCGCGTTCGGCCTGCAGTTCCGCCTCGCGCTCGGCGCGCTCTTCGATCGACAGCTCGGTGGCACGCTCGATACCGCGCAGGGCAATGCGAATCTGCTCGATCTGGAAATTGATCGCGCCGATGTCCACGCGTTCGATGCGTTCGATCTGGCGGACCAGGCCGCGGGTCTCGGGGATAACCGCCTCGAAACGCACGCGCGCCTCGTTGCCGGTGGCCACGGCCGCGTCGTCCACGCGGAACTCGCGAACAAAGCCGTAGAAGTTGCCCCACTGCAGGCGTTCCAGCACCACCGCATCGCGAGGCATCTCGCGCTCGCCCATGAAGTCGTCCAGATACCAGCGGAAGTCTCGCGAGTCGAGGTCACGATTGCCGCGCTTGACCAGGTGCCGTACCACGATTTCCTGGCCTTCGGGCACGTCGAAGCCGGCGTCGCGCATGGCCTGGGCGGTCATTGTCTCGGAGCGCTGGAACTCGCCCATGACCTGGGTAGGCTCGCTTTGCTGCGCCGTCTGGTATTCGAACTGGGCGACGTTGGACGGCCAGAAGAACGACAGGCCGTTGACCGCAATCATCAGGATCAGCCCGAAGACCATCACCAGCGAGGTGGCCACCGCGCCCGCATTCAGCCAGATCCAGGGGGTGCCGGATTTGAACCATTTATTCATCGGATCGAGACCTGTCTGGAATGCGTTTTAAAGGGAGGCGTACTTGTTGCGCAGGCGCTGGCGCACGATCTCGGCGACCGTGTTCACGAAGAACGTGAGCGCGAACAGCACCAGGGCGGCGAGGAACAGGATGCGGAAGTGGCTGCCGCCGACCGCGGCCTCGGGCATCTCGACCGCGATGTTGGCGGAGAGCGTGCGCATGCCCTCGAAGATGTTGAAGTTGACCACCGGCGAGTTGCCGGTCGCCATCAGCACGATCATGGTCTCGCCGACGGCGCGGCCGAAGCCGATCATGACCGCCGAGAAGATCCCCGGGCTGGCGGTCAGCAGGACCACGCGCACTACGGTCTGCCAGGGTGTGGCCCCCAGCGCCAGCGAACCCTGGGTCAGGTGCTTGGGCACGTTGAACACGGCATCCTCGGAAATCGAGTAAATGGTCGGGATCACCGCGAAGCCCATGGCGATGCCGATCACGAGGGCGTTGCGCTGGTCGTAGGTGATGCCGTTGTCGGTCAGCCACTGGCGCGCGTCGCCGCCGAACATCCAAATCTCGATCAGGGGGCTCAGCGTCACCGCGAACCAGCCCACCAGCAGGATCACCGGGATCAGGATCGCGGCCTCCCAGCCCGCCGGTATGAATGCGCGGACCTGCTCGGGGAGCACACGGGTCCAGACGAAGGCCATCAGCAGCATGGACAGCGGCAGCAGAATCAGGATGCTCGCGACGGCGGGGAGGTTCGCCTCGATGAACGGGGCCAGCCACAGCCCTGCGAGGAAGCCGAGGATGACCGTGGGCAGCGCCTCCATCAGCTCGATCGACGGCTTGGTGAGCGTGCGCATGCGCGCCGACATGAAGTAGGCGCTGTAGATTGCCCCCATGATCGCCAGCGGGGTGGCGAACAACATGGCGTAGAAGGCGGCCTTGATGGTGCCGATGGTCAGGGGGATCAGCGAGAACTTGGGTTCGAACTCGTCGGTGGCCGAGGAGGATTGCCAGACATAGTCGCCACCCGAGCGCCCCTCGTACCAGACCTTCTGCCACAGCACGTGGAAGGAGACCTCCGGATGACGGTTCTCCAGGCGCTGCAGGTGCCAGTTCTCGGCCTCGTCGATCGCGATCAGCAGGCGGTTGCGCGGGTCCACGTACACTCGATGCAGCGCCTGATCGGTAATCTGGCGTTCCACCAGGGTGCGCTGCGAGGTGGGGTAGTGGATCTTGATCTGGCCGGTTTCGTCGGCGGTCAGGAAGCCCTTGCGGATGTATTCGGGCTGGGTGTTGGTGATGGCCCCCGCGTGCGCGGGAAACTCGCGCACGCGGGTGATGCGGTTCACGTTGTCGTCGTCACGCACCAGCATGTACTGGGTGACCGATCCGTCCGAGCCGCCCACGACGATCGACACCGTGCCCAAGAGGTACTCGAGCGAGGTGACTTCGGCATCGTCTCCGCGAATCACGCGCTTGCTGTCTTCCAGGGTCGCGTTGGCCGGACGACGGATGTCGTAGGAGTGCAGGCGCCCCTGGTCGTCGCCCACGAGCATGATGCGGCCGGTGATGTCGAGGAGGATGCGGGTGGCCGTGCTGCCTTCGGGCAGGGCGGGCATGTCGTAGGCACTGCGGCGCACCTGGGTCTCGCCGGTCATCATCGAGGTGGTCTCCTCGAACTGGACCAGACGGATGTGGCCGTCTTCGGTGGTGGCGGCGACACGAATACCGCTGGACCCGCGCTGGATCCCGACCACGCTGATGGCGGGGCCATCGCCGTCGATATCCAGCAGTGCGGAGTCTTCGTCACCCAGCGGGTAGACCACGCGTGGGTCATATTCGCGGCCCTCGGGGGTGAAGCGTTCGTTGTATTCGTACTCGATGGCGAGGACCTGCCCGTTGTCGAGGCCAAGCGCCACCAGGCGGGTACGCGGCTCGGCCGCGGTGAAACTGGTGACCCGGACGTCATCGGGAATCGGCAAGGTCTGTTCGCGCACGATCTCGCCGGTATTCGGGCGGAAGAACACGGCACGCCGGTCGTCGGTGATGCGCACGGCCATTTCGCGGTGGCGATTCACCGCCAGGTGCACGGTGCGGGTATCGGCGCCGCCGGGGGCGGCGTACTCGGTCAGGGGGTCGAGCTTGGCGCCCTGGAACATCGGCAGGGTTTCGCTCAGCAGGTAGACGAACATGAGGGTGAGGGCGCCGACCACGGCGATCCCGAAAAACCCGATCATGTAGCGCGCGGAGCGATCCTTGGTGCGGCGCCAGCGCTGGAAACCGGCGAGACGCGGGGCGATGGTGGCGGTGGACATGAAGTTCCCCTGAGAGCCGCCGCGAAGGGCGTGCAAAACCATTGGATGTCGGGCGTGATGCTACGGTCGCTATGTGACAGGGACGTGACATCCATGTGACGGCTGGTTGACCGGTGGGCGAGGTAGGCCTGCGCACAACACACAAAAAAGGCCGGAACCCTTGGGTCCCGGCCTTTGCACCCATTCCCTGGGCGCGGGTACTGCGCCCGGTTTATTCCAGACCGAGGTTCTTGCGCTCGCGCTCGGCGACCGTGGCCGGCAGTGGGATGAAGCCGTCACGCACCACGACCTCCTGGCCTTCCTTCGACAGCACCATCTTCAGGAACTCGGCCGCGCGCGGGGTCAGGCCGTCTTCCGGGTGCTTGTTGACCATCACGTAGAGGAAGCGGGCCAGCGGGTAGTCACCGGAGGCGGCGTTCTCGCCGTTCGGCTCGAAGTAGTTGCCTTCTTCGGTGCCCAGCGGGATGGCGCGCACGCCGGAGGTGGAGTACCCGATGCCGGAGTAGCCGATGCCGTTCAGGGACTCGGAGACGCCCTGAACCACCGAGGCGGAACCCGGCTGTTCGTTGATGGCGTTTTTGAAGTCGCCATCGCACAGGGCGTGCTGGCGGAAGTACCCGTAGGTGCCGGAGACGGCGTTACGGCTGTACAGGGTGATGTCACGGTTGGCCCAGGAGCCTTCCAGTCCGAGCTGACCCCAGCGGGTGATGTCCTCGGCACCGCCACAACGACGGGTGGAGGAGAAGACGGCGTCGACTTGATCGATGCTCATGCCTTCGATCGGGTTGTCGCGGTTCACGAACACGGCGATGGTGTCGATGGCGACCGGCACGGCGGTCATCTCGTAGCCGTGGCGCTGTTCGAACTCGGCATGTTCGCTGTCACGCGGCATGCGCGACATCGGGCCGAAGTCGGCGGTGCCTTCGGTCAGGGCGGGCGGGGCGGTGGAGGTGCCGGCACCCTGGATCTGGACGTTCACGTTCGGGTAGAAGCCCTGGAATTCTTCCGCCCACAGGGTCATGAGGTTGTTCAGGGTGTCGGAACCGATGCTCGACAGGTTGCCGGAGATGCCGGAGACCGTCTCGTAGGCCGGGATGTCGGCATCGACTTCAGCCGCGGCGGTCAGCGGGGCGATGGCGAGGGCTGTGGCCGTGGCCAGCGCGAGGATGCTTCGCTTCAACAACATGGGTGTACTCCCTTGGGCTTGCTTGAGGTTTTCAAGGCCGAGTGGCTCGGTCCTTGATGACGAATTATCGGGAGCGGTGCTTGCAGTTGCGTGACGCGCATGTGACAGCCGCGTGACATCTGGCCCGGTAGGGATGGGGCCGGGTTCGTGGGGGTGATTACTTCGTTGCGCTTGAAATGACGGGTATTGGTATAGGTCATTGCGAGGAGCGAAGCGACGCGGCAATCGGTCCGAAAGGCCCATGGGTTCGGGGTGTTTGCGGACGATTGCCACGGGCCCGGCGGGCCCTCGCAATGACGTTAGTTGGAGGGGCCGGAGGGTGCGGCGCGGCGGATGCGGCTCATCGGGAACAGGCAGGTGAACCGGCTGCCGCGGCCGACCTGGCTCTCGATGGCGAGGTGGCCTTCATGGCGGGCGAGGACATGTTTGACGATGGCCAGGCCCAGGCCTGTCCCGCCGCGCGACTGGGTGCGTCCGGCATCCACGCGGTAGAAACGTTCGGTCAGGCGCCCGAGGTGATGGCTGGCGATGCCGGGCCCGGTGTCCTCGACGCTCAGGCGTGCGCCGTCGTCGTCGGCGCGCCAGCGCAGGGTGATGGTGGTCCCGCCAGGGGTGTACTTCACGGCATTGAACAGCAGGTTGGCGCAGGCCGAGCGCAGTTCGTCCGGGTTGCCCTGGAACTCCAGTTTGGGGTCGGCGTCCAGCACGATCGCGTGCGCTTCCGTGCCCGAAAGGATGCGCGCCTCGTCCGTCAGCTTCTGGAACAGTGGGAACGGGTTGAACCAGTCCTGCGGGCCGGTGGTTTCGCCGGTCTCCAGGCGTGAGAGCAGCAGCAGGTCGTCCACTAGCAGTTTCATCCGCTCGGACTGTTCGCGCAGCATCTGGACCGAACGCGCGAGCTGAGGTTGGTCCTCCAGTTCGTCTTCCAGGCTCTCGGTGACGCCGTAGAGTACGGTCAGCGGCGTGCGCAGCTCGTGCGAGACGTTGGCGATGAAGTCGCGGCGCATGACCTCCAGGCGGTGCAGGTGGGTGGTGTCCCGGGCCAGCAGCAGGTACTGCGCGTCGCCATAGGGGAGCATGCGCATCTCCAGTTGGCGCTCGCTGTCCAGCGGGGAGGGCACGGTCACCCGCGCGAGGGACTCGCGGGCACGTTCCATGAACGTCAGGAACTCCGGGTGGCGCAGGAGGTGGGTAATGCGCTGGCCCTCGTCGCGCGGCCAGTGGAGCCCGAGCAGCTGGCAGGACATGTCGTTCAGCCACTCGATGCGCAGGTCATCGTTCAGGACCACTACCGCGTCGGGCATGGCCTTCGCCGAGTCCCGGTAGCGCTCCAGCAGCTGGCGCAACCGATGCACGCGGTTCTCGTGGCGTCTGCGGCGGCGGTAGAGGTGGTCGAAGATCACGCCCCACAGGCCGCGCACGTCCGGTGGGTCGGCACGGCCGCCCCGGCGCAGCCAGGTCTCCAGCCACAGCAGGTTGGCGATGTTCCAGGCCAGCGCCGCCCCAAGCAGAAACGCCAGGGTGGGCCAGAACTGGCCGGTCGCCCAGCCAAGCGCCAGGAGCGGCAGCGCGATCAGCAGGCTGGTAATGAGGATGTCGGGCCAGGTCTTGCGGGGCTGCACGGGGACCGCCGAAGGTCAGGGAAGTTGCGAGAAACGGTACCCTGAACCACGCACGGTTTGCACCAGGTGGTCATGCCCGGTGTCGGCCAGCGCCTTGCGTAGGCGGCGGATGTGTACATCCACCGTGCGTTCCTCCACATAGACGTTGGTGCCCCAGACCTTGTCCAGCAGCTGTTCGCGGCTGAACACCCGATCCTGATGGGTCATGAAGAAGTGCAGCAAGTTGTACTCGGTCGGGCCCATGCTGATGGCCGCGCCGTTGCCGGTGATGCGATGCGAGACGGGATCCAGACGCAGGCCCTCGATCTCGATCGGTTCCTCGCTGGTGGTGGGCGAGGTGCGGCGCAGCACGGCCTTCATGCGCGCGACCAGCTCGCGCGGCGAGAACGGTTTGGTTACGTAGTCGTCGGCGCCGACATCCAGGCCGCGCACGCGGTCTTCTTCCTCGCCGCGGGCAGTCAGCATGATCAGCGGGATGTCCTTGGTGACGGGGCTGGTCTTGAGCGTACGCGCCCAGTCGATGCCGCTGATGTCCGGCAGCATCCAGTCCAGCAGGATCAGATCCGGCGGGTCTTCCAGCAGGAGGGATTTTGCCGAGCGGACATCTCCGGCCTCGCGGACCTCGTAGCCCGCCTTCTGGAACGGCACCTGCAGCATCTCGCGGATCGCTGCATCATCTTCCACCAGCAGAATTCGAGTGGCCATGGCCCCGTCTCGTGATTACCTGGCCCGCATTAGATAACAGGGATGTTACAGGCGTGTGAACGGGAGGTGGTGCGGTGGCAACCAGCCTGTGGCGTGTTCGGGCGGCTCGCGACCGATCGGCGCAGCCCTGCGGGCCTCGTGAGGACGAGCGATGAGTAGCCGCTAAGGGTGGGCGCCGAGTTCGAAGCGTTCGTCGCCGTGCAGGAAGATCATGCCGTCGTGGTGCGGCGAGCGGGCGAGCTGCTGGCGGATGGCCTGTTCGTGGCCGGGCTTGAGATGGGTAATGGCAATGCGCGGGCGGTGCTGCAGTTGCGCCAGGTCCTCGCCCAGGTGCTGCGGGGTGTAGTGCTTGGCCAGGTCCGCCATGCCCTCCATCTCGTCTGGGAGGCCGGTCTCGATCATCAGCAGATCGAGGTGGGGCAGGGCGTTCAGCGCGGGCCAGAGCAGGTGCGAGGAGGTCGTGTCGCCGCTGAAGGCGAAGGCGGCACCGTCGCTGTTGGTGACGCTGTAGCCGACCGCGGGCACGGTATGGCGGGCGGGCAGCACCTGGATCTCGCGATGTTCCACCGCGATGCTGTGACCGGGTTGCAGCGACTCCAGGCGGATCAAGGGCTGATCGGGCCGTGGCAGACGGGTGAAGTCCGGCCAGATCACCCAGTTGAAGACGTGATCGCACAGGGCCTTGAGTGTTGCCGGGAGGCCGTGGACGTGGACGGGCGGGGCATCCGGGCTGTAGACCATGTCCGCCAGCATCGGGAGGAAGGCGATATGGTCCAGGTGCGAGTGGGTCAGGAAGACATGGCGAATGCGCCGCAGCTCCTCCAGGGTCAGATCGCCCACGCCACTGCCCGCGTCGATAAGGATGTCGTTATCGATGAGGATGGATGTGGTACGCCGGCCCGGGCCAATCCCGCCACTGGCGCCAAGGATGCGAACGGACAAACTCATGTCGGACAGTATATCGAGCGAGCAGCGGGCCGTCGTGTGGCCAGACCCGCGAGCCGGAGGCTGGGGTCGGTCGCCCCGGGTCGTTGGAGGTGGGTGACGGACATGCCCTAATGCTAGACCGGGTCCAGGCCCAAGTTCCGTGACGTGCGGCGCGAAAAGGTGATCCCGAGGCACGGCGGGGCGTCTCGCGAATCTTGTGCGGGCGGGGCTTCCCGCCACCCGGTGGAGTTGCTAGAATGCGCGTCCTGTTTGGGGCGGTAGCTCAGCTGGGAGAGCGTCGCGTTCGCAATGCGAAGGTCGGGAGTTCGATCCTCCTCCGCTCCACCAAACACCCCAGAAAATCAGGTAGTTATAGGGCAAAAAACGCCATATATACCATCCTGTGTGCCATTCTTAGGAGCGGTAGGCCCCGCCGGTAAATGACTGGCGGGGCTTTTCTTTTTTTGGGCCCTACGCTTCCCGAGGCACGAAAACCGGGCCAACAGGTAACAATTGACCTAGACGCCCCGTCCGACTTGTAGATTCTGCTGGACCGTCTCGCCGACGATACGGCCGAAGTGCTGGACACATAGACAAAACAGGCCCTGGCCATATACGAAACCGGGGTCGGCCGAGCGCAAGAGGCATACCCGTGGCGCCAAACGGGGGTGCGTGCTCGACCGGGCTGCGGGCAGATCCACGGCCGCCCTGTGTTCGCAATGCCTCTTTGCCCTTTCCCGCAGGTTCCTATCGGTCAGCGTAGTTGTCACCAGATCCAAGCAGTCGTAGTGACTCTGCTCCGCGCTATCGGATAGCGGTTCTAAGTCCTGCGTGGCCGGGGCTTCCTCTTTCACCCCTGAAGCACTGACCCAAGTGAAAGGGGCGCGTCAGCAGCAGGTCGGTGATGCGGCGGTTGAAGCTTACGACCATACCGTTGGTCTGGGGCCCTTTGGGGGCGGATCAGACGGCGGTCGATGTCTTTCTCGGCACACAGCCGGTCGCAGGGATGCTCCCCGCCGGCTTCCGCTCTCGGGCGGCGCCAAAGCGACCAGTAGATTTCTTTCGGTTCTCGTACAAGGCATGGCTCATATGGCAAGGAGCGTCCTGATTAGCAACGAGAGTCAGCCAGTCGCAGGGAGCGCTCGGGCACTGGCCGGCAGTGCACGGCGGCGACCAGCAGTCGCGCCGGCAGCGTGGCCAAGTTAAAGCGCCGGTTGAACCGGTAGGCGAATGCTGCAAGGTAACGGACCGCGTACTTGGTGAACGCAAACGCATGGTAACTCCCGCTCAGGCTGGTCTTGAGGTTGCCGAGCACCGTGTTGATCCATTGGAATTCGGGCAGATCCCGGGGTTTGCGCGCAGCCACGACCGTCGGCTGGTGCCGGCAGTCGGCCCTTGCGACTGCGCGGAAGCACGCCAGGCCATCGGAGTGGACCGTGCTTCCCGGAGCCAGATACGCCCGCGCCCATTCGGTAACAGCTTGGAAGCTGAAGCCCGCGACCGGGGTCAGCTTGACCCGCAGGGGATGCCCCGCGTCGTTGAGCGACACCGCCGCCACGAACGGAACCTTGTTCTCCGACCCGCGCCCGGCCTTGCCGCCGGTCCGCTCGCCGCCCAGGTAGGCATCGTCCAGTTGCACGGTGCCGCTGAGCTCATAGCGCGCTTCCCGCTCGGTCATCGCCTGCATCAGCTTGTGCTGCAGTGCCCAGGCCGTGCGGTAGCTCACTCCAAGCTGCCTTTTCAGCGCCAGCGCAGAGAGCCCGGTCTTGGCCTGGCTGAGCAGATGGATGGCCAGAAACCAGGTGGTCAGGGGCAGCTTTGTTCCCTGCATCACGGTGCCGGCGATCAGCGAGGCCTGATGCCGACAGGCATTGCACTGAAACATCTTGCGCGGGCTCCCGTGCAGGACGCAGTGGGCCTGCCCCCCGCACCGCGGACAGCGAAAGCCGTCCGGCCAGCGGGCCCGCTCCAGCGCCGCTTCGCACTGGGCCTCGGTGCCGTACTGGGCGATGAACGCCGGCAACGACATCCCCTGCTGAAACTGAATCCGATTCTGCGCCATGGTGGCACCCTCCGCTCGCTGTGTAGCCTCAGCGTACGCCCGGGGGTGGCTCACCCAGTGAGCCTGGCTGACTCTCGTCGCTAATCAGGA
>NZ_KB905111.1:0-126419 GCF_000377825.1 Thioalkalivibrio sp. AKL9
CACGCCCGGGCGTTCAGTCAGGCCTGCCGACGACTGGGGATCCGCCACCGTCGCACCCGGCCCTACACGCCCCGAACCAACGGCAAGGCCGAGCGCTTCATCCAGACCGCCTTGCGCGAGTGGGCCTATGCCTTCACCTACGCCACGTCAAAGGAACGCAAAAACCATCTTCCCCGATGGATCCATGACTACAACTGGCACCGTCCACACGGTAGCCTGAACCAACAACCACCCATCAGCATCCTCGGCCTACCCGAGGACAACCTCGTGAGACTCCACAGCTAGTACACCGTTACTGGTTAACCATGCTTTGACCATGGTATTAGGCGTCGCGTCGAGTCGCAGGGCGCCTCATCCGCTTGAACGAGCATTATTCGGCTCGTGTTCAACGACTTACATCGGTCCTCCGGTGCAACGTGGGTGAGACGCAGGGGCCGACGTTGAAGCCTTGCGGGTGGACTGATTCGGGTCGAGACGAGGAGATCTACGGCACGAGCGTGGCAGAGCACGGTGCTATACAGAATCGGTATATCACCGTTATCGCGGAATGGGCGTGACGGGAGGAGCGACCACGCGTGGCCGGAGAAACGAGCTTCCTGCAGGAGCCGTGGCGGCGTTCCCTGGTAGGATCCGAGCAGGCGAAATGGAGAGCGGTGTTGGAAACGCTCATAGATGCGAATCAGGCGGTGGTGGTCTGCGGCATTCTGGAGGATGCACAGGGGCGGATCTTTCTGGCGCGTCGCAGGGCCGATCAGGCGCTGGCGGGGTATTGGGAATTCCCCGGTGGCAAGGCGGAGCCGGGCGAGGACCTTGCGACGGCATTGTGCCGCGAGTTTCGAGAAGAATTGGTGATGGATCTCCGGGTGGGGGAAGAGATCGGACGCACGCCGATTCCGGGTAATGGGGGTCTTGAGTTGGTGGCGCTGCGGGCGTGGACGGATGACGAGAGCCCGGTGCTGACGGTGCACGATCGCTGGTGCTGGGTGTCGCCACTGGAGGCTCGCGGGCTTGAGCTCGCGCCCGCGGACATCCCATTGCTGGAAGCCTTTATTGCGGGACGTTCCGCATGAGCCGAGATGGCGCCGCTAAATCCCTGTCCGGGGCGCAATGGGTCGGCCTGCATGAGCGTCTGGATACACCCCGGGTCCGGCAGGCGCTGGAGGCCCTGGGGCTGGAGGGCCACGCCCGCTGGAGCCAGGGCATGGAGGGCGACGATCTGGCGATGAGCCTGGTCGCCGAGCTGGCCCATCGGCTCGGTGAGCGCGCGGGTGAGCTGCGCGAGAAGGGACACGAAGACTGGACCCGGGCCGTGCAGGGGCTGGCGGTGGCATCCAGCTGAAACACCATCGGCGCGCCGACGCGCAGTTGCCGGATGTGAGCCTCGCTCAGTTCTCTCGAGCGGCGGGCGGTGATCGCCATGGGGGTGCGTGCGGCCACGTTGGCACGATGGGTCGCGGGGTAGATGCCCAGGATCATGCCGATCGGGTAGCCAGTGAAAGCCAGCTGCTCGCCCGCGCGTACGGCGTCCGACGATCCCAGTCGCAAGGGCGGCAGTGGAGGGCCGGCGATCCGCAACAGGGCCAGGTCGTCGTTCGCCGAATGGGCCACAAGCTCCGCGCTGTGGATGGAGGTGTCGCGACCTTCGCCGCTGACTACCACGAGTTGCTCGCGGTTTGCATGATCCAGTGATTCCGGGATCACATGGTGATTCGTAACGATGAGGCGCCCGTCGCCGACCGCAAATCCGGTTGCGAGGTAATTGGCTCGCGGGCTGCGCGACGGCTGGTGGGTCGCGATACTGACTACCGAGGGCTTGATGCGCTCGATCGTGTCCGGCAGCCCGTCGGCGGCAGCCGGGCGCTGGGTAACCAGCAGGGCCAGAAGGCTCGCCGTGGCCAGCACCTTCAGCGTCTTCCTCGCGCGCTGCCAGGTGTCTGCCGAAAAGCCCCGGAAGAAGAGGGCGGATCGCTTGCTCGTCGTGCTGTCCATGGGCCATCCCCGCCAGTCGATGGTTCGAGTCTAGGTCAGGCGGTTCCGGCCGTGGTGGTGATGCGTTAGGCGAAGGGGCTCATGGCCAGAGGGCGCTTTAACGCCGCGTCGACACCCCGTCAGTTGAAGACGATGGTCTTGTTGCCGTGAGTGAGGACGCGGCCCTCGAGGTGGTAGCGGAGGCCGCGGGCGAGGACCCAGCGTTCGACGTCGCGGCCCTTGCGGATCAGGTCCTGCACGCCGTCGTCGTGGCGGATGCGGGTGACGTCCTGCTCGATGATCGGGCCGGCGTCGAGGTCCTCGGTGACGTAGTGGCAGGTGGCGCCGATCAGCTTCACGCCGCGGGCGAAGGCCTGGTGGTAGGGGCGGGCACCGACGAACGACGGCAGGAAGCTGTGGTGGATGTTGAGGATACGCTCGGGGTATTCGTCGCAGAGCGTGGGCGGCAGGATCTGCATGTAGCGCGCCAGCACGATGGCATCGGGCGCCAGCTCGGCGAGGCGCGCCTGCAGGGTGGCAAAGGCGGCCTCGCGATCTTCGCGCGGCACGGGGATGTGCTCGAACGGGATGCCGTAGCAATCCGCCAGCGGTGCCAGGTCGTGGTGGTTGGAAAGGATTGCCGGGATCTCCATCGGCAGTTCGTCGTTGCTCCAGCGGGCCAGCAGGTCGCTGAGACAGTGCGGTTCGCGCGAGACCATCAGCACCACGCGCGGGCGGGTGTCGGCCCCCGCCAGCCACCAGTCCATGCCAAGATCGCGGGCCAGTTCATCCAGCCGTTCACGCAGGGCGGGCTCGGCGTCCACGGGCAATGAGAACACCCAGCGCATGAAGAACCAGCCGGCCTCGGCATCGGTGTGCTGGGCTGCCTCGGTGATCCAGCCATCGGTATTTGCGATTGCGTTGGCAATACGCGCGACGATTCCGTGCTGATCGGGGCAGCGGATACTCAGCCGAAAACGGGGTCGATCATCCATGTCGTTTAAGTATCCCGAATAAGGTCCAGGGCGGGTTTCACCACGAAGCGCGCAAAGGCGCGGAGCAGGTCATGGGCATTTTTACCACAGAGGGCATCGCCCCAAGCGAAGTCATCCCGGAAACCGCGCAGCGGTTATCCGGGATCTCCCGGGGTTGGAGATGCGTCGGTGGCAGCCTTGGAAGATCCCGGCTCTCCACTGCGCTACGGCCGGGATGACAAGATTCTGCTACGCATCGGGTTTGGGCCTTTCAAAAGGATCGATGCGATTCGCGGCGCTCATCAGCTTCCTGCCTGCCACAAAGCCATCCCCGGTTATCTCCGTGACCTCTGTGGTTCATTCGCCTTGCCCTCTTCATCTCTTTGTGCGCTTCGTGGTGAACAAATCGGCGCAGGGAAGGACGGGGCGGGTCAGGCAGATTCGCGGCGCAGGCCGGTGGGGATGGAGAAGGTGATGGTCTCTTCGCGGCCGGCGAGTTCGGACACGGCGTCGACGCCGTGTCCGCGCAGGAAGTCGAGCACCTCGTTGACCAGGACCTCCGGGGCCGAGGCGCCGGCGGTGACGCCAATGCGGCTCTTGCCCTCGAGCCAGGCCGGGTCGATGTCGGCTGCGCCGTCCACCAGATAAGACTCCACGCCCATGCGTGCGCCGATCTCGCTCAGGCGGTTTGAGTTCGAGCTGTTCTTCGACCCGACCACCAGTAGCAGGTCGCATTGCTTCGCCAGGTCCTTCACCGCGTCCTGGCGGTTCTGGGTGGCGTAGCAGATGTCCATCTTGCGCGGGCCCTCGATCTTCGGGAAGCGCGCGGTGAGGGCGTCGATGATCCCGGCCGTGTCGTCCATCGACAGCGTGGTCTGCGACACGAAGGCCAGACGGTCCGGATTCGCGACTTCCAGGTTCTCGACGTCCGCGATGGTCTCGACCAGCATCATGCTCCCGCCCCGGGAATCATCGAACTGGCCCAGAGTGCCTTCGACCTCGGGGTGCCCGGCGTGGCCGATCAGCACCACCTCGCGGCCCTCGCGGGCATAGCGCGCTACCTCCAGATGCACCTTGGTGACCAGCGGGCAGGTGGCGTCGAACACCGTCAGGCCGCGTTGTTCGGCCTCCTGCTGCACACGCTTGGGCACGCCGTGGGCGGAGAAGATCACCACCTGGCCGTCGGGGACCTCGTCCAGCTCGTCGACGAAGCGCACGCCGGCATCCGTCAGACGCCCGACCACGTGCCGGTTGTGCACCACTTCATGGCGGACGTATAGCGGCGCGCCGTAGATCTCCAGGGCGCGTTCCACGATCTCGATGGCGCGTTCCACCCCGGCGCAGAAACCGCGCGGATTGGCGAGCTGGGCCTGCATGCTCATAGGAGACTCTCCTGCGACCTATTGCGGTTCACTTACCGATAGCACATCCACCTCGAAGGTGAAGTTCTGCCCCGCCAGCGGGTGGTTGAAATCCACCGTCACGGTGGCGTCCTCCACCGCTTCGATGCGGCCGGGTACGGCATCGCCGGCCGGGCTGTTGAACTCGTAGATGTAGTCCACTTCTAGCGGCAGGTCGGCCGGGAACTGCGAGCGCGGCATCTGCTGTACCGCCGCCTGGTCCCGAAACGGGAACATGACGCCGGCCTCGATCGCAAATTCCCGGTGGTCGCCTGCGATCAGACCGACCAGAAGATCCTCCAGCCCGGGCAGGATCTCGCCGGAACCGATCTCCAGGGTGATGGGTTCTTCGCCCGTCCCGTCCACGACAAAGCCGTTTTCCAGGATCAGGCGGTAGTGCATCTCGATGTGCGCGCCCTTGGTGGCCGTGGTCATGTGTGCTCCCGACTAGTCTGTGTTGCCCGAGTGGCTGCGATCGCCCTCGATGAAGGTGGCGACGATCAGCGTGATCGCCCCTACAACAATGGCCATGTCCGCCACGTTGAAGGCCGGCCAGTGATAGCCCGCCCAGTGAAAGTCCAGAAAATCCACCACCGCGCCGTAGCGCACGCGGTCGATCAGGTTGCCGATGGCGCCGCCCAGCACCAGGCCCAGGGCGGTCACCGACCACCAGGCCTGGCGTGGCAGGCGGGCCAGCCAGACGAGGATCAGAAGCCCGATCACCACGGCAATGCCGGTCAGCAGCCAGCGGCCCCAGTCCCCGGCCCCGGCCAGAAAGCTGAAGGCCGCACCCGGGTTGTACACCAGCGACAGGTTGAAGAAGCTCGTGACCTCGACCGGCGCGAACAGCGTCAGTGCATGCTCCGCCCAGACCTTGGTGACCTGGTCGGCCAGCACGATGGCCACCGCGATCAGCAGCCCCGGGCCGAGGCCGGACCCCCGCAAGCCCATCAAGCGAAACGCCGGGTCTCGCCCGGACCGTCCACGTTACTGACGCAGCGCCCGCACAGTTCCGGATGCTGGGTGTGTTGACCGACGTCCGGGCGGCGGTGCCAGCAGCGGGCGCACTTGGGCTGTTCGCTCTTGTGCACCGCCACGCCCAGCGGCGTCCCGTCGCCGAGTTCCGCGGCATGCGCCGCTTCCGGTGCGGCGCCTTCGGCGAGGCGGGCCTCGGAGGTGATCAGCACGAAGCGCAATTCGTCTCCGAGGCGTTCCAGCAGGCTGCGGGCACTCGAGTCGGCCGGCAGGTGCAGGTCGAGCTCGGCATTCAGCGAGGCGCCGATGCCCTGCTCGTTGCGCGCCAGCTCCAGCGCGCGGGCGACATGGGTGCGCACCTCCAGGATGCGGTCCCAGTCGCCATCGGAGAACGTGGCGTCTTCGGGCAGGGGCGCCAGCCCCTCGTACCAGGTGGCGAACAGCACGCTGTCCGGACGCTCGCCGGGCAGCAGTTGCCAGATCTCCTCGGCGGTGAAGGTCAGGATCGGGGCCACCCAGCGGGTCAGGGCCTCGGCCACGTGATATAGCGCGGTCTGTGCCGAGCGGCGGGCGTGCGAGTCTGCCTGGGTGGTGTACTGACGATCCTTGATCACGTCCAGGTAGAAACTGCCCAGCTCCACCGAGCAGAAGTTGTGTACCCGCTGGTAGATCTGGTGGAACTGGTAGCCGTCGTAGGCCTGCGTGACCTGGCCCTGTACCTGCAGTGCGCGGGCGACGATCCAGCGGTCCAGGGGCAGTAGATCCTCCAGTGGCAGGGCATGCTCGGCCGGCTCGAAGCCGTTCAGGTTGCCCAGCAGGAAGCGCGTCGTGTTGCGGATGCGGCGATAGGCATCGGCGGTGCGGTCGAGGATGTCCTTGGAGATCGCCATCTCGCCGGAGAAGTCGGTCGCCGCGACCCACAGGCGCAGGATGTCCGCCCCCAGGGTGGAGACCACCTCTTGGGGCGCGACCACGTTGCCGCGCGACTTGGACATCTTCTCGCCCTTCTCGTCCACCGTGAAGCCGTGGGTCAGCACCGCCTTGTAGGGCGCCTCGCCGCGCATGGCCACGCTGGTCAGCAGGCTGGACTGGAACCAGCCGCGGTGCTGGTCCGAGCCCTCCAGGAACAGGTCCACCGGCAGCTCGCCCAGTTCCGGGCGTTTCTCCACGACCGTGGAGTGCAGCACGCCCGAGTCGAACCAGACGTCCAGCGTGTCGTTGAGCTTCACGTAGTCGTCGGCCTTCTCGCCCAACACCTCTTTCGGATCCAGCTGAAACCACGCCTCGATACCGTCGCGCTCGATGCGCTGTGCGATGGTCTCGATCAGCTCTGCGGTATGCGGATGCAGGCGGTTGGTTTCCTTGTGCACGAAGAACGGGATCGGCACACCCCAGTTGCGCTGGCGCGAGATGCACCAGTCCGGGCGGTTGACCACCATCCCGTGGATCCGGGCCTGGCCCCAGCTCGGCATCCACTCCGTGTCGGCGATGGCCTTCAGGGCATCGGCGCGCAGCTCGGCGCGGTCCATGCTGATGAACCACTGCGGCGTCGCGCGGAAGATGATCGGGGTCTTGTGGCGCCAGCAATGCGGATAGCTGTGCTCGAACTTTACCGCCACGATCAGCGCGGCGTGCTCCTTCAGCACGTCGATCACGTGGCCGTTGGCCTGGTGCACGTTCTCGCCGGCGAAGTGCGGGGTGTCGGGCAGGAAGCGGCCATCCGGGCCCACCGGGTTTTCCACCGGCAGGCTGTACTGCAGCCCGACCGCATAGTCCTCCTGGCCGTGGCCGGGGGCGGTATGCACCGCGCCGGTACCGGTCTCGGTGGTCACGTGATCGCCGAGGATCAGCGGCACGTCGCGCTCCAGGAACGGGTGGCGCAGCATCAGGCCTTCCAGTGCTTGCCCCTTGGTGCGTGCCACGATGTGGCCTTCGCCCAGGGAGTAGCGCGCCAGGCAGTCCTCGACCAGGTCCTCCGCCAGCAGGATGCGTTCGTGTTCCAGCTCCACCAGGGCGTAGTTCAGTTCCGGGTGCAGGGCGACCGCCTGGTTGGCCGGCAGGGTCCATGGGGTGGTGGTCCAGATCACCACGCTGATTGGGCCGCGCGAGCCGTCGATGCCGTCGAAGCGGCGCAGGAAGTCGATGTCGTCGACCACGCGGAAGCGCACGTCGATCGCCTGCGAGAACTTGTCCTCGTACTCGACCTCGGCCTCGGCCAGGGCCGAGCCGCAGTCCACGCACCAGTGCACCGGCTTCTCGCCCATCTGCACGTGGCCGCGCTTGAAGATGGTGCCCAGCGCGCGGACGGTGTCCGCCTCCACCTGGTAGTTCATGGTCAGGTAGGGGTTGTCCCAGTCACCCAGTACGCCCAGACGCTGGAAGTCCGCGCTCTGGCCGTCCACCTGCTCCTGGGCGTATTCGCGACAGGCCTTGCGGAAGGTCGCGGCGTCCACGTCGCGCCCGGCCTTGCCCAGCTTTTGTTCCACCTTCAGCTCGATCGGCAGGCCGTGGCAGTCCCAGCCCGGCACGTAGGGGGCGTCGAAGCCGGTCAGCGTGCGGCTCTTCACGATCACGTCCTTGAGGATCTTGTTGACCGCGTGGCCGACGTGGATCGAGCCGTTCGCATACGGAGGGCCGTCGGCCAGCACGAAGCGCGGCCGCCCGGCGCAGTATTCGCGCAGCCGCTGGTAGCGGTCCTCGGCTTTCCAGGCCTCCAGCCACTCCGGCTCCCGCGTCGCCAGGCCGGCGCGCATGGGGAAGGCCGTCTCGGGCAGGTTGAGGGTGTCCTTGTAGGGGTTCGGCGGTGCCGGTTTGCGTGCCATTAGCGAGTTCCGGATCGGCCCTGCGGGCCGGTTTCAGTCGTGTGCGGAGAGTTGCGTGCGGGCGGTTTCGACGTCACGCGCGATCTGCGCGCGCAGCGCCTCCAGGCCCTCGAAGCGTTGCTCGCCGCGCACCTGCGCGACGGGTTCAAAACAGACGGCCTCGCCGTACAGGTCGGGTTGGCCCTCGAGTACGTGGGCCTCCAGACGCTGTTCGGTGCCACCCACCGTCGGACGCCAGCCGATGTTGGCGACGGCGGGCAGGGCCTCGCCGGAGGCCCGGCGCAGCCAGCCGGAGTACACCCCGCGCAGTGCCAGCGGCCATGGCCCCAGGCGCAGGTTCGCGGTGGGAAAGCCGATGGTGCGCCCGCGCTTGTCGCCGTGTGCAACCCGGCCGTGCAGCCGGTAGGGCCGCCCCAGGAGTTCCGCCACGCGGGCGAAGTCGCCGGCGACGGCGGCGGCGCGCACCCGCGTGCTGCTGATGCGCCCCTCGGCGTCACGCACCGTCGGGGTGGATTCGACGGTGAAGCCAAGCCGTTTGCCGGCCGTCTGCAGGGCCGACTGATCGCCCTCGCGTCCGCGTCCGAAGCGGAAGTCGTCGCCCACCAGCACATGGCGGGCGCCCAGGCGGCGATGCAGGACCTCCTCCATGAAGGCCGTGGCCGAAAGCCCCGCCAGCTGCGCGTCGAAACGCAGGACCCAGGCTGCGCCGAGGGCGCTGTCGCCCAGCGTCACCAGGCGATCGCGCAGCCGCTGCAGGCGGCCGGGTGGCGCGGGGGCCTGGGAGCGTGCGGCGAAGTACTCGCGTGGCAACGGCTCGAAGGTCATCAGGAGCGCCGGCGCCTGGCGATCCTGCGCCGCCTCGAGTAGCCGTCCCAGAACAGCCTGATGACCACGATGCAGACCATCAAAGTTGCCAATGGTCACCACCGCGCCATGCATGCCGGCTGCCTCGAACGCCTTGCTGTCGGCCGGCCCCAGGCCGCGAATCAGCCGCATCGCCCCGATCCCGCGCAAAACCGAAAGTATAACCCGCCGGGGCCTTCCCCGGCATCATTGATCGGTGCCTTCGCGCAGCAGCAAGTGGTGCGGGCGCACGCCGGTCAGCCACAACGTGGCGGCGAGTGTGGCGGTGCCGGCCAGGATCAGGCCGGTGAGCGTCAGCAGGCGGGTGTCGACGGGCCACTCGGTCCACTGGCCGAACTCCGGCGAGAGCCAGATCAGCACCCCGATCATCGCGGCGAGCCCCAGGGGCAGCCCCAGGCGTAACGAGCGCAAACCCGGTCCTGGCTGGTAGATGCCCTCGCGGATCAGCCCGCGGTAGAGCAACCCGGCGTTGATATAGGCCGAGGCCGAGGTGGCCAGCGCCAGTCCGGCGTGCGCTCCGGGTGTGCCGGAGAGATACCACGGCAGCACAAAGGTGCCGTTCAGCACCATGTTCCAGAGCATGGCGATGATCGCAATCTTCACCGGGGTCTTGGTGTCCTGGCGAGCGAAGAAGCCAGGCGCCAGCACCTTGATCAGGATGAAGCCGGGCAGGCCCAGGGCATAGGCCGCCAGGGCCATCGCGGTCATGTAGGTATCGAACTGGGTGAAGGCCTGATACTGGATCAGCGTGGCCAGGATCGGCACTGCGAGCACGACCAGGCCGACCATCGACGGCAGCGCGACCAGCATCGCCAGGCGCAGGGCCCAGTCCAGGGTGCGACCGAAGGCGGCCGGGTCGGCCAGGTTGTACTGCCGCGCCAGGCGCGGAAGGATCACCGTGCCGATCGCGATCCCGAACAGGGCCAGCGGCAGCTCCACGAAGCGGTCGCCGAAGTACAGCCAGGAGATCGATCCGGCCACCAGGAACGACGCGATCAGGGTGTCCACCAGCAGGTTGATCTGTACCACCGAGGTCCCGAGGATCGCCGGCAGCATCAGCTTCACGATCCGGCGCACCCCCTCGTGGGCGCGTCCAAAGCGCGGGCGCGGCAGTAGCCCCGCGCGCCACAGAAAGGGGATCTGGAAGGCCAGTTGCAGGGCCCCGGCGATAAACACCCCCCAGGCCAGGGCCACCACCGGCTCGTCGAACATCGGCGCCAGCCACAGCGCGGCGACGATCATCGACAGGTTCAGGAAGACCGGGGTGAAGGCCGGCACCGCAAAGCGCCCGATGCTGTTGAGAATGCCGGCCGCCATTGCGGTCAGCGAGATGAACAGCAGATAAGGGAAGGTGATCCGCAGCATGGCTGCGGCGAGGTCCTGGCGCCCGGCCTCCTGGGTGCCCAGCCCCGGGGCGAACACCCAGATCAGTGCCGGCGCCGCCAGGATCCCGATCAGGGTCACGACGGTGACCACCGTCATCAGGGTGCCGGCGGTGTGATCCAGCAAATCACGCAGGGCCTCGCGCCCGCGCTTCTCGCGGAACTCCGCGAACACCGGAACGAAGGCCTGGTTGAAGGCGCCTTCGGCGAACAGTCGGCGCAGAAAATTCGGGATGCGGAAGGCGACGAAAAAGGCGTCGGTGGCCGGCCCGGCGCCGAAGGTGACCGCCAGCACCATGTCGCGCAGATAGCCCATGATCCGGGAGATCATGGTCATGCCACTGACGACGGCGGTGGAGCGAAACAGGCGGTTCATCGCGTGCGGGAGCAGCCTTCGGGAAAGCCCCGCAGTGTACTTGAATCATTCTCGATGAACTTCTGCATTCACCACGAAGCGCACGCTCAAGAGCGATTGCACCACAGAGGTCGCAGAGGACGCAGGGGTTAGGGAGGGCGTTGGGTGGTGGGTAGGATGCTGATGAGCGTAGCGAATCGCATCGATCCGGGGACGGCCCGACCCCGATGCGTTTCACTGCGTTCAACGCATCCTACCCGTTACTTCCAAGTCAAGAGCGATCGCACACAGAGGGCACAGAGGGGATAGGGGGTCGTTTGGTAGTGAATGCAGAACGCCGGATACGAAAAAGGCCGCCCGGAGGCGGCCTTTTCGGACGGTCCAACGAAGGAGCCGTCAGCCTTGGGAGTGGCGCCTTAGATGGCGGTCACTTCGCCGGCGGCCAGGCCCTTGGCGGTTTCCTGGATTTCAAAGGAGACCTTCTGGCCTTCGGCCAGGGTCTTGAAACCCGAACCGCTGATCGCGGAAAAATGGACGAACACGTCCTTGCCGCCATCATCGGGGGTAATGAAACCAAAACCCTTGCTCTCGTTGAACCACTTCACAACACCAGTATTCACAACTTGTAACCTCTTCATGTAACTAACAAATGTGTTCGCGGCATGCTGCCAACAGATCAACGGGAGCACTGGTTCAGAAACTAGAAACTTCCTAGTGTTGTCGCTCAACCACGAATCACGCTACCGACTATACGCGCCATCCCAGGCAAAATCCAACGCACCTTCATGAACCTTTTTTGGCGCTGCGAAGCCGATTTTCCGGGTTGGGTCGCGGTCCGCGCCCCAACCGCCCGAAGCCGCGAAGAAGGGCAGCGTCAAGAGCGTTTCCACCGCAGTTTTCTGCGTGCGAAACCGAAACGGGCGTCAGAGTTGGCGGATGTCGACGAAGCTGCCGCGGGTCGTGTGGCGCAGGCGCGGCAGGGCATCCAGGATGGCGCGCGCGGCGTTTTCCGGGTCGGGCATGTCCGGGGTGCCGCGCGCCGCCTTCAGGCGCTGGAGCACCGGGAAGCTCTCGCGGTCGGCCTCGTCGCACAGGTAGTCCTGCATCGCGGTGTCGACCAGGCCCGGGGCGAAGGCGTTGATGGCGGTCTCTTCGGGGAACTCGTGCGCGTAGAGCTGCATCATCATGTTCAGCGCGGCCTTGGACAGCGAATAGCCGCTCCAGCCGGCATGCCCGGAGACCGACGCGCCGGAGGAGATCGCGATGATCTGGCCGACGGCCACGCGCTGCTTCAGCAGCGCGTCGAGGATGACCTTGTTGGCGAAGGTGTTCACGTCCATCAGCAGGCGCAACTCGTCCATCGGCGCGTCCTGCATGCGCTGCATGTGGCCCAGTAGCCCGGCGTTTAGCACCACCAGATCAACGCGGTCCACGCCGCCCAGCAGCCGCTCCATTGCGGCCCCGGTGGCGTTGAAATCGCCCAGATCCACTTTTTCGTCGCCGCTCACCCCGGCCTCGGGGCAGCCGCGCCGGCTCATGCCGTAGACCTTCGCGCCGCGTTCCAGCAGTGCCCGGGTGAGGCCCAGGCCCAGACCGCTGGAGTTACCGGTGACGAGTGCCGAACCGAAACTGCCGTCCTGCATGCTCTTTCTCCTTGGTTTTGCCGATGGAGGGATTGTCTACCACGAAGCCCACGAAGACACGCAGAAGGGTCAGGTGAAAAGCGTTTTCACCATAGAGGGCACAGAGGACACCACAAGGCCTTCAGGCGGATTCGCGGCGTGCAGCGGTAGGATGCGTTGAGCTATGTGACACGCATCGGGGGCGGGTTGCCCCGTGGGATCGATGCGATTCGCTGCGCTCATCAGCATCCTGCTCGCTTCAAGGCCATCCTCGGTTTTCGCCCCGTCCTCTGTGGTGTACACCCAATGCGGTTACCCCGGTGTGCGAGTGTTCCTTCCATTCGCGTTCGAGCTGGGCGGCGGGCATCGGACGGCCGAGCAGGAAGCCCTGGACCTCGTCGCAGCCCATGTCGCGCAGGAAGGCGTGCTGCTGTTCAGTCTCCACGCCCTCGGCCAATACCCGGAGCTTCAAGGTCTTGCCCAGGCCGATGATCGCCCGGGTAATCGCCTCGTCGTCCGGGTCGTTGCCGATGCCCCAGGTGAATTCACGGTCGATCTTGAGCGTGGTCAGCGGCAGCCGCCGCAGGTAGCGCAGGGACGACTGCCCGGTGCCGAAGTCGTCGATCGCCACCGAGACGCCCAGGTGCACCAGACGCTGGAGCATCGCGGCCGCCGCGTCGATATCCTCGACCAGTACGCTCTCGGTGATCTCCACTTCCAGGCGCTCGGGGGCGAGCCCGGCCGCCTGCAGGGTCTCCAGGATGCGCTCGGGCAGTTCGGGGTCGGCGAACTGCCGGGCGGACAGGTTGATGGCCAGGCGCAGCGGTGGCAGGCCCAGGCGATCCCATTCCGCCAGTTGCCGGGTTGCGGTGCGCAGGACCCAGTCGCCGATGGGCACGATCAGCCCGGTCTTCTCGGCCAGCGGGATGAAGTCGCCCGGCGATACCATGCCGCGCTCGGGGTGATGCCAGCGGATCAGGGCCTCGACACCAACGGGGTCGCCGCGATTCAGTCCGATCTGGGGTTGATAATGGAGCTCGAATTCTTGCTGGCGAAGCGCGCCACGCAGTCCCTGTTCCAGCTCCAGCTGTTCGCGCGCCTGGGTGTTCAGCTCCTGGGTATAGAAGCGGCAGGTGTTGCCGCCCGAACCCTTGGCCTCGTGCAGGGCGCTGGTGGCGTGCCGCAGTAGGTCGTCCTTGCCGCGTGCATCCTGCGGGAACAGGCTGATGCCCACGCTGCTGGTGGCGACATGCAGGCCCTTCCCGAGGGCAAACGGTTCCGAGCAGTGATCCAGAATGGTCTGGGCGCGTTCCTGCGCATGGGCGAGGTTCTCGATCTCGGTCAGGATCACGGCGAACTCGTCAGCGGCCAGGCGGGCCAGAGTGTCGCGCGGGCGCAGCAGGTTCTGCATGCGCTGGGCCAGCGCGTTCAACAGGGCGTCCCCGACGTCATGGCCCAGGGTGCTGTTGATGGATGTGAAACGGTCGATGTCCAGCAGCAGTACCGCCAGCGACTCCCCCTGACGCTCGGCCTCGCTCAGGGTGGCCCGCAATCGGCTGCGCAGCCCGGTGCGGTTGGGCAGGCCCGTCAGGGCGTCGAAATTCACGAGCTTGAACAGTGCCTGCTCGGTTTTTGCGCGCTCGGTCAGGTCCTGATGGATGCCGAGGATACGGGCGGGCAAATCCTCGGCGCGCTCGCCCTCGGCCAGCATATAGCGTTCCTCGCCGTTGGGCAGTAGCAGGCGGTGCCGAATCGAGAAACGTTCGGTTTCCCCGTTGGCCAGACGCAGCAGGGCAAAGCCTAGGGCCGCGCGGTCATCCGGATGGGTGGCTTCGACCAGTGCCTCGCGGGTCATGGAGCGGGGCTGCTTGTCATGCCCGAACAGGACGCTGGCACTGGATGACAGCTGGAGCTCGGCGGTCTCCAGTACGAGCTCCCAGTGGCCGATCCGGGCTACACGCTGCGCGGCCACCAGGCGCCGATGACTGTCCTGCAGGGCCTGTTCGGCGCGCATGCGTTCTTGTACCTGGCGGGTTAGCAGATCGATGGCCTCGCGCAGGTACTCGGCCTGTTCCGGCGTGTCGTCGGGCCGATCCGGCCGTTGCTCCCGCAGGACTATGAACTGCACATTCTCATGCGTGTGCTGGCAGGTTCCTATATCGAGGAGGGCCGACCGCGTCTCCCCGTCGTCGCAAAGGATGTTTACCGGATCGCGGCGGGGGATCCATCCATCCGCGCGCGTCGATTCGCGCAGCCGTTCGAGCAGATCGAAGTCCGGGTCCCGGGGCGTGATCAGGGCGGCCATGTCGCGCCCGTCCAGGCTGCAGGCGGTGCTGCCAAACAGGCGCTCGGCCGCCGGGTTGGCATAGCGCACGTGGCCATCCGGCGCGACAAACAGCACTGCTTCGCTCAGGGCGTTGACCAAGTCGATCGGCACCGGACTGGGCCTGGACTCCAGTGCGTAAGTCATCCTGAAGCTCCACTCTCGGCCGCGTTATCCACGGCAGCACCCCAACGATAGTCCGCTTCTACCACGTTGCCGCTGCCTTGATAGCGCACCTGATGGCAGAGCTGGCGTACCAGATTCAGGCCGCGTCCCCATAGGCGCTTGTCGCCACGGCCTTCCAGCGCCTCCCGGATCTGGCGGTGATCAAAGCCGGGGCCGCTGTCGCGCACCCGGATGCGGATGCAGTGCTGGCCGGTCATGGGTCGGTAGCGCAGGGAGATGCCAATCCGCCCGTGAATGTCGCGCAGGCCCTCGGCCCGTTGGCGGTAGTACTGCTCGAAGCCCTCTACCGTGGCCTTCATGTCGGAGTCCAGGCGCAGCACACCGTGCTCGAAGGCGTTATTGCAAAGCTCGGCGATGACCGTCTGTAGTGCCTCGGCGTGGCCGCCTCCCAGGTTCGGCAGCCATTCGAGCAGCTGGGATCGGGCCGCGCCGACCAAGTCAATCTCGGCCAGGCGTTGGTCGCTGGCCTCCACTGACCAACGTAGGGTGCCCCCTAGCTGGCGACCCTGTGGGCGTTCGCTTTCGGTGACTACCGCGGGCGTGCAGTCGATGGTCACCAGGGTCATGTCGTCGGCGGGCGTCTTTTCCCCGCAGTGGGTGTCCAGCGCTTCGCGGATGCGCTCGAAAGCATCCGCAGAGGACTGGCTGGACTGGCAGTGGCGAGAGATCGTGCCTTCGCCGAACGCGGTGCCAGCGACATCGGTGGCCTCCAGCACCCCGTCGCTGACCAGCGTGAGCCAGTCGCCCTCGTCTAGATCGAAGGAACGGGTTCCGGTATCAGCGTCGAGGCGGTCGAGGATGCCCAGTGGCATGGCCTGGGACTGGATGCGCCGCACCCGGTCCCGTTGCGAGTTGCACAGCCAGGCGTCGGGCATGCCGCCGTTCCACAGGCGGACCCGGCGGCCGTCGGCGGAGAACGTGACGAGCAGCGCACCCATGAACATCGCGGCTGGCAGGAAATCGTGCAGGACGTGGTTCAACTCGTGTAGCAGTTCTTGGTCGTCCACGCCTTCCTGGGTCAGGGTGTGAAAGGTCTCGCTGACCGGATATGTCCCGATCGCGGCGGTCAGCCCGTGGCCAGTGAAATCGCCTACCAGGACGCGCAGCGCCCCGTCGGGGGTGTAGTCGGAGAGTACTACGTCGCCGCTGAAGGTGGAGGCAGCGCAGCGATGCAACCGCAACCGGTCCAGACCTTGGTTGCGGCGGGTGATGGCGCGCGAGAACAGGCCTTCGGCGGTCTCTTCTTCCCAGGCCTGGCGAGCCTGGGCGCGCAGCAGGGCCTCATTGCGGCTTTGCAGCCCCGCGTGCAGGTCGCGCAGGCGCTCCATCGCATGGATCTTGGCCTTGAGGACCGCGAGATTCAGCGGCTTGCTGAGGAAATCATCCCCGCCCGACTCGATGCCGCGCAGCAGGGCGTTCTCATCGTCCAGGGCGGTCAGGAAGATCACCGGGACGAAGTGATGGCCCATCGCGGCCTTGATGCGGGAGGTGGCCTGGTAGCCGTCCAACTCCGGCATCATCACGTCCATCAGGATCAGGTCCGGCACTTGCTCGCGGCAGGCCTCCACGGCCGCAAGACCGTTGTTGGCCTCGCGGATTCGGTATCCGGCGCCCATCAGCATCATTCGCAGCAGGCGGCGGTTGTGCGGGTCGTCGTCGACCACCAGCACCAGTCCCTCGCCGGAGATCAGATCGCCCGGCGAGGATTCGTTGCTGGTCGGGATGTTGGTCTGTTCGTCCACGACCCTGCTACTGAATGCGGAACAGGCGGCCGAAATTGGCGATATCCAGCACTTTGCGTACGCCCTGGGAGGCACCGGTGACGGTGATATCGGAGAACTCGCCTCCGGCGTGTTCGCGCAGCAGGAGCAGCATGCCCAGCGCGGAGCTGTCCATGTATTCGGTCTGCGAGAGGTCCACGGTGTAACGCACACCAGTCCCGGCGGTGTCGCGGTAGGCGGCGCGGAAGTCCTGGTGCTGTTCGAAGTCGAAGCGACCCTTGACCCGGATGCGGACTTCCTTGCCGTCGTCGGAGGTGTGTTGC
This sequence comes from Thioalkalivibrio sp. AKL9, assembly GCF_000377825.1. Taxonomy (NCBI): domain Bacteria; kingdom Pseudomonadati; phylum Pseudomonadota; class Gammaproteobacteria; order Chromatiales; family Ectothiorhodospiraceae; genus Thioalkalivibrio; species Thioalkalivibrio sp. AKL9. The sequence goes on from NZ_KB905111.1 coordinate 16,916, forward strand.
TCGATACTCATATGCGATTCCTGGCGCTTTGGGGGCTTCGTGCCCGGTGAAGTAGGCGCTGAACAAAGCCACCCTGGCTTGTTCGGCGCAAGCGACGCTGCAAACCCGAGTCGCAGCTTGCGGCGGAATCAACCGTGTGGTCCGGTCGATTCCGGTGGCACATCCGACGTGCCGCGGGGAGGCGCGAATGAAGCTGCGCTTCCCCGGCGGCTGCTGGCCGGCGTGATGCCGGAAGGGCGACGTCGGCGGGGTGTTGGATGGCAAGACTTCAGAACAATTCCACGTCGCCGGTGGCCATGTTTTGCTGGTCCACCGCGCGGTGGTAGTTCTCCTGGCGCCGGTCGCGCCACTCGCGCACGCGCTGCGCCATGGCCCGGGCGTCTTCGGTCGAGCGGGCCTCGTGCAGGATACCCTGCAGTTCCTGCAGGTGGGTAACCGCCTCTTCGGCGGTGACCAGCGACTGTCGGGCAATGTCCTCGAATTGCAGTGAGCGCACGGCGATGGAAACCGCCTGATTCATGCGCTCACTCAACTCTGCCTCCTCGCGGATACGCTCGTCCAGTTCGTCGGTGGCGCGCCTGGCATATTCGAACAGGTGAGTAATGCGCTCTTTTTCGCCCATGCTTTCGTTCATGTCGCGCGAGGCCATGTCGTGTACCGTGCCATGCACCTTGCTGATCGACTCGCGGGCCTGGTCGATTTGTTTGCGGATGTCGTCATGGAAGGTTGCCGAACGCTGCGACAGCGAGCGTACCTCGTCGGCAACTACCGAGAAGCCGCGTCCGGCCTCGCCGGCGCGGGCGGCCTCGATGCTGGCGTTCAGCGCCAGCAGGTTGGTCTGCCCGGCGATCGCGCCGGCACTGTCCAGCAGCTTGAACACCCCGTCCATGTGCTGGCTCATGTCTTCCATGTGGTGGGCGCTCTCGACGCTCTGGCGACTGATCTGGACCAGGGTGTCGATGAACATCTGCAGGGTCTCGTCGGACTTGCGGGTCAGCTCAGTGATGACCTCGGCATGGGTCATGCCCTCGTCGTCACCGTCCTGGGCGACCTCGCTGGTCATCAGTTCCATCTGGCGTCCGGCGATCTGGTGCATCTCGTTGAAGCTGGAACCCAGTTCCTTCACCGCCTCGGCGATCAGCCCGCGTTGGCGGCCGATCTCGGCCGACAGCTGCCCCAGTTCGAAATCCATCGCCTGATCCAGTTCGTCGGAGAGTTCGCTCCCGCCGGTGGGCTGGCCCGGGGAGGCGCGCTCATCGGACACGGTGTCAGCGGTTGTCGGCCCGCGCTGCTGGATGCCCAGGGCCAGAACCGCCGCCAGCCCGGCCAGGGTCGTGGCGGCCAGTGCCTGCCACCAGGCGGCGTAGAAGCCGGCGATGATGGCCGCGAGCAGGAGCAGGGCGGTCAGTGCCAGCGCCAGGCCTTTCTGGGCCGAATCACGGGTGAGCCATTGCATGCGGTCGTCCATTCACATTGCTCCTATTGGCCGGATGCGGCGGCGTTGCGGTGGTCACGGATCAGGGACGCGGCGATGCCTCCCAGCGGCAGGACCTGCACCGCGGCGTCCAGTTTGACCGCTTCGCCAGGCATGCCCCAGACCAGGCTGGTGTTCTCGTTCTGGGCGATGGTGTGGGCGCCGGCGTCGCGCAGCGCTCGCAGACCGCGGGCGCCATCGTCGCCCATGCCGGTCAGCAGGGCGGCGACGACGTTGGCCCCCGCCTGCTCGGCGGCGGAGTTGAACAGCACGTCGACGCTGGGGCGGTGGCGGTTTACCGGGCCGCCCTGGTCGAGCCGGCAGATGTAGCGGGCGCCGTCGCGCGCCAGGCGCAGGTGGTAGTCGCTGCCAGGGGCCACATAGGCATGCCCCGGCATCACGATATCGCCGTCCTCGGCCTCTTTTACGCTGAGCGCGGTGTTACGGTCCATGCGCTCGGCGAAGGCGCGGCTGAACCCCGCCGGGATGTGCTGGGTGATGAGGATACCCGGGGCGTCCGGTGGCAGGGCGACCAGGACCTCGCGCAGGGCCTCGGTGCCACCGGTGGAGGCGCCCAGGACGATGACCCGGTCGGTGGTTCGGAAACGTCCGCTGCCCACGCTGGCCAGCCGCTGCGGTGCCGGGGCGGGGGTGGCACTGCGCGCCTGCAGGCGGACGCGCGCCGCCGTGCGGACCTTGTCGATCAGCACGTCGGCATAGTCCTGCAGGGCGTGGGAGACATCCACCTTGGGCTTGGTGACAAAATCTACCGCGCCGACCTCCAGCGCCTCCAGGGTCACGTCGGCCCCTTCCTCGGTCAGTGACGAGACCATCACGACCGGCATCGGGCGCAGCCGCATCAGATTGCGCAGGAAGGTGATGCCGTCCATCTTCGGCATCTCCACATCCAGGGTCAGCACGTCCGGTTCGTGTTGCTTGATCTTGGTGCGAGCGTCGAAGGGGTCGGCGGCGGCAGCCACGACCTCGATGTCCGGCGCCTGGGACAGGATTTCCGTAAGCAGCTTGCGGATCAGGGCCGAGTCGTCGACGACCAGGACGCGAATGGGCTTGGAGGTGGCAGACATCTAGAAGAGCTCCACGTCGCCCTGCAGGGGTTCGTCCTGCAGTCGGCGGCGGTAGTCCTGCTCGCGTTCGAGCAGGGTGTTGTTGTGCAGGGACACGAGCTTCTTGACCCGTGCCCGCCCGGTGGCAGGAAAGAACACAACCTTGCGCGGCCAGCGCCCGCCCACGTCTTCCGCCACCAGTTCCAGGTTCTCGTCCTGCAGGAACCGGCGCATGAAGGCGATGTTGCCCGCGCCGACATCGCTCATTCCGGCCATCACGCGGCCACCGCCAAACATCTTGATGCGCAGATCCTCGCGGCGGGCTCCCAGCTTTAGCAGTTCGTTGACCAGGAATTCCATCGCATGGGTGCCGTAGCGGGTGGCGTTGGAGACGGCCGGCCCCCAGCCGCTGTTGCGGTCGCCATCCGGCAGCATGAAATGGTTCATGCCTCCGACCCCGGCTTCGGGTGACCATACGCAGGCGGAGACGCAGGAGCCGAGTACCGTCGTGATCAGCTCCGAACGCGATACCGTGACATAGCATTCGCCTGGCAGCAGCTTCGCCGCCGGGCAGGCATGCACCCGATCCCAGTAACGATTGATGTGCGCGAAGGCGCCATCGTGCAGCTGCGGCAGGGTGGGCATCAGCGGGCCCGCCGGTACAGCGTCTGTTCCAGCAGCCGGAAGTCATCAGTCACGCGGAACAGGGACTCTGAGTGACCGATAAAAAGATAGCCCTCCGGGCGTAGCAGTTGGGCAAAGCGCTCCACCAACTGCTTCTGGGTTGGCTTGTCGAAGTAAATCAGCGTGTTGCGGCAGAAGATTACGTCCAGCGGGCCCTTCATCGGCCACGGATCGAACAGGTTCAGTTGGCGGAAGTGCACCATGGCGCGCAGTTCGTCGCGGATCTTCACCCGGTCCTCGTTGGCCCCCTTGCCGCGCAACAGCCAGCGTTGCTGGCGTGCGCCCGGGATGCCGGTGACGCGCTTCGCGTCATAGACCCCGGCGTCGGCATGCTCGACCACGCGCGAGTCGATATCGGTGGCCAGGATGCGTACCTCATCCGGCGAGGGCAGGGCCTCGGCCAGGGTCATGGCGATGGAGTAGGGCTCCTCGCCGGTGGAGCACCCCGCCGACCAGACCTTCAGCGGGCCGTTCGGGTTGAGCCGTCGGATCTCCTGCAGCACTGGGCCACCCAGCATCTCGAAGTGATGCGGTTCGCGGAAGAACGCGGTCAGGTTGGTGGTCAGCGCATTGATGAACTCCTCAATTTCGCCCTCGTCATCCCCTTCGACTCGGTCCAGATAGGTGTCGAAGGCATCCAGCCCGAGCACGCGCAGCCGACGCGAGAGCCGGCTGAATACCAGCTCCTTCTTGCTCTCGTTGAGCATGATTCCGGTGCGTTCCTGCGTTAGGCGGACAACGCGCCGGAAGTCGCGTTCGCTCAGGCGGTCGGAGGCGGCCAATCAGTGTCTCCCTGAGATGGATTGATTGCGGGGCCTTAGAATTCTTCCCATTCTTCGGTCGCCGCCTGGCGCGAGGGAGCCGGGGTCGGCCGTTTGGCCGATCCGCCTTCGTGGTTGCCGCCGGCGGAGGCCGGGCGCTTCAGTCCGGGCGTGCCACTAGCCGCCCTGCCGGTGGCTGGTCGTGCAGTCGACTGCGGCATGGCCTGGCGGGCCATCGGTGCCTCAACGCCCTTGAAGAAGCCCATCAGGTCCAGCAGCTCGCGTGACTGGTCGTCCAGCGACTCGCTGGCGGCTGCGGCTTCTTCGACCAGCGCGGCGTTCTGCTGGGTAACCTCGTCGAGCTGGGTCACAGCCTTGTTGATCTCGTCGAGGCCGGTGGATTGCTCCTCGCTGGCGGCGGCGATCTCGGCAATGATGTCGGAGACCTTCTTCACCGAGTCGACGATCTCCTCCAGCGCCTTGCCGGAGTTGTCGACCAGCTTGCTGCCCTCGCCAATGCGCTCTACCGAGTCGTTGATCAGGGTCTTGATCTCCTTCGCGGCCTGGGCACTGCGCTGTGCCAGGTTGCGCACCTCGGTGGCGACCACGGCAAAGCCACGCCCCTGCTCGCCAGCGCGGGCGGCTTCCACTGCCGCGTTGAGCGCCAGCAGGTTGGTCTGGAACGCGATCTCGTCGATCACGCCGATGATGTCGGCGATCTTCTTTGACGACTGGTTGATCTCGCCCATCGCCGAGACCGTCTTCTCGACGATCTGGCCGCCTTCCTGCGCCTTGTCGCGCGCGGCACTGGCGAGCTGGTTGGCCTGGCGGGCATTGTCGGCGTTGGATTTGACCGTGGAGGTCATCTCCTCCATCGACGAGGCCGTCTCCTCCAACGAGGAGGCCTGCTCTTCCGTGCGCTGGGACAGGTCGGTGTTGCCCTGGGCGATCTCGGCCGAGGCCGAGCGCACGTTGCCGGCGCCCTCGAGGATCTGCCCAACCAGGTTGTCGAGGTTCTCGAGCGAGGTGTGGATGGCGTCGCGGAATTTCCCGAACTCTCCCTGGAAGTCGCCTTCCATACGCACGGCCAGATCGCCCTCGGACATCGCTTGCATGACCCGGGAGCCCTCGCGCAGCGGCGGGACCACCGCGTCCAACAGTTCGTTGACACCCTCGGCAATATTGCGCGCAAAGCCCTGGTAGTCCTCCGGCAGCAGGCGTTCGCCGAGGTTGCCGGCAGCCGCGTCCTTGATCAGGGCGTCAATGGCATCCTCGGCCCGACGCATCTCGGTGGTGTCACGCCATTCGACCATGTTACCGGCGTAGTTCCCGTCGGCATCGATAATGGCGGTCGCGTTTAGGTTGAAATACAGGTCCGCGACCTGAATGTTTGCCTCGAAGGGCAGACGCGCGGGGTTCTGGAGGATCGCACGCTGGTGCGTCGGGTCCTTGTGGAACTGGTCGATCGACTGCCCCACCAGGTTGTCCGGATCGAAGTTCGGGAACTCCCGGCGCAAGACATCGCTACGGCTGCGAAGCAGGCTCACCACGGAAGGGTTGGCATAGACGATATTCATGTCCGGATCGCACATCATCAGCGCGGTTTGCGAACCCTCGACCGCGGCGCGCATTCGCGTGCGTTCTTGCTCCACGCGTTCCTGTTCGGTGATGTCCTGCCACTCGACCATGTTGCCCAGGTAGTTGCCGGCGTCATCCAGCACCGCTGTCGCGTTTAGACGAAATTTGAGGTCGGCGACCTGGATCCGGGCCTCGAAGGGCAGGTTTTTGGGGTTCTGAAGGATTGCGCGCTGGTGCGTCGGGTCCTTGTGGAACTGGTCGATCGACTGACCCACCAGGTTGTCCGGATCAAAGCCCGGGAACTCCCGGCGCAGGGTGTCGCGCCGGTTGCGCAGAAGTTCGACCACGGCCGGATTGGCGTAGACAATGTTCATCTCGCTGTCGCACATCATCAGCGCGGTCCGCGCACCTTGCACGGCGGCACGCATGAAGAGGCTGTTCTGGTCACTGCCGGTGTCGGTTTGCGGATTGGCTGCCATGGGGGTGTCCTCGCTTTGCTTGTTCGTCTGGCGCGACGCCGGGGTGCGGCGACGCGCGGGTTTGTTCGTTTTCTTGGAAGTGTCGGTTTGCGGGCCGGATAGGGGCTCGGGCATGGCCGTAGCCGTCGGCTGGGGCGCGGTCGAGGGCTCGTCGCCGCTCGCCTCGCCGGCCGGGCCGGATTCGTCGAGCCAGCCCAGCGGGTCGTTGCCCAGCTTGTTGCGTTTGCGTGTCGTCATGGCCCGTTCTCCCTGGCTCGAGGCTCAGGCGTGTGCCGCCGTCGGGCGGGTGGTGGTTGGTGCCCCGGCCGCGACCAGGTCGGCGGCCAGTTGCTGAAAGTCCCCGGCCGCGCGGTGGCGCGGCTGGTACTCGAATATCGTCTGCCCGAAGCTCGGGCTCTCGGCCAGCACCACCGTCTCGCGGATGGTGGTCGGCAGCAGCGCCTCGGCGAAGTGCTCGCGGATGCGTTCGCGGACCTCGCGGGCATGCCGGCGTTGCTCGACAAAGCGCGAGAGCACAATCCACTTCTTGCGGGCCGAGCCCAGGCGCGCCTCGACGCCCTGGAGGATGCGCATCAGACGCGACAGGCCGTTCAGGGCCAGGAAGTCACCGGCCACGGGGATCAGCATCTCGTCGGCCGCGATGATCGCGTTCATTCCCAGCAAGCCCGCCGAAGGCGGACAGTCGATCAGCACGAAATCGAATGGCTGATCCAGTGCGTCCAGGGCCTTCTTCAGGCGCCAGCCGCGTTCGGCGCCGCCCTGGTTCAGGTTCTCGACCTCCTGCAGTTGATCCCCGGCGGCGACGATTTGCAGTCCGTTGCCGGCCTCGCTGAAGGCATCCTGCAACCGGGCCTCGCCCTGCAGCACGCGGTCCAGGCCGGCCGGGTCTTCCAGCCCGAAGGCCATGCTCAGGTGGCCTTGCGGGTCGGCATCGATCGCCAGAACCCGGTAGCCCTGCAGGGCCAGGGCATGGGAGAGGTTCAGGGTCACCGTTGTCTTTCCGACCCCGCCTTTCTGGTTGATCACCGCGATGGTTCGCATGGTCCGTGTGCGAGGTCGGGCTTACGCCGTCGCCTCGGCCTCGATGGCATCGGCGCTGGCAATCAGGCCCGGACCCAGAAGGGTGTCGATGTCCAGCACCAGGATCATCTGTTCCTCGACGGTCGCCAGCCCGCGTACGAAGTTGACCCCGATGCGGGTCCCGAAGTCGGGTGCCGGCTGCAGGTTGTCCGAGCCGATGTTGTAGACCTCGGAGACCGCATCCACGACCACTCCCATTACGCGTTCGCGTTCCTCGCCGACCACGCGCAGCATGATGACCACCGTGGTGGGGCCGTATTCCAGCGGCTCCATGCCGAAGCGCAGACGCATGTCGATGATCGGCACAATCATGCCGCGCACGTTGATCACGCCGCGGATGTAGTCCGGCGTGTTGGGCAGGGGTGTGGGGCGTTCCCAGCCCTTGATCTCCTGCACCCGCAGGATGTCCACGCCGTATTCCTCCTCCGCGAGGATGAAGGTGAGGTACTGGTCCTCGCCGGCGGTGGCCGGGTCGTGGATCGATTGGGTTGCGTCGTTCGCCATTGCGTTCGGCTCCTTGATGATCAGGCCGCGCGGGTATCGCGCCCGCTGGCCATGCGCGCGATCCCGGCGACATCCAGGATCAGGGCCACCTGGCCGTCCCCGAGGATGGTCGCGCCGGCCGTGCCGGGGACCTTGCGGAAATTGGTTTCCAGCGTCTTGATGACCACCTGTTGCTGACCGAGCAGGTCATCGACCCGCAGCGCCACGCGCTGGTCGTCGGCCTCGGCGACCACCAGCAGGGCGCGTTCCGGCAGTGGGCTGGGCTCGGTACGGCCGAACAGGGCCGCGAGGTCGACGATCGGAATGTATTCGTCCCGGAGGCGGTACAGGGGCAGCTTGCCGAAGACCTGTTTCACGCTCTCTGGCAGGGTCTGCAGCGACTCAACGATCGCGATCAGCGGGATCACGAAGGTCTCCTCGCCGATCTTCAGCAACTGGCCATCCATGATCGACAGTGTCAGCGGCAGGCGGATGGTCAGGCGCGAACCCTTGCCGGGTTCCGACTCCAGCTCGACGTTGCCGCCGAGACCGCGGATATTCTTCTTGACCACATCCATGCCGACCCCGCGACCCGACAGGTCGCTGACCTGGTCGGCCGTGGACAGGCCGGGTTCGAAGATCAGCTGCAGGATCTCGTGGCGGTCCGGGTGCTGGTTGGGTCCAACGAGGCCGGCATCGCGGGCCTTGGCGAGGATGCGGTCGGCGTCCATGCCCTTGCCGTCGTCGCGGATCTCGATGACCACGTTGCCACCCCGGTGGAAGGCCTCCAGGGTGACCTGGCCGGTCTCCGGTTTGCCGGCCGCCGCGCGTTCTTCGGGCATTTCAATGCCGTGGTCCACCGCGTTGCGCACCAGGTGCACCAGCGGGTCGCCCAGGTGCTCCATGACGGTCTTGTCGACCTCGGTGTATTCGCCCTTCAGGGTCAGCTCGATCTGCTTGCCCAGCTGCCCGGAGATGTCGTGTACCAGCCGCGGAAAGCGGTTGAAGACCTGCGCGATCGGCACCATGCGGATGCTCATCACGCTTTCCTGCAGCTCGCGGGTATTGCGTTCCAGTTCGCCCAGTCCGGTGCGCAGGCGCTCGATCTGCGCCTCCATCTGCGACGGGTCTTCCTCGAGTTGTTCGCTGATGTCCGTCAGCATCGACTGGGTGATGACCAGTTCGCCCACCATGTCGATCAGGGCGTCGATCTTGCCTGCGTTCACTCGCATGGAGCTGGATTCCGCCCCACGGTTCCCGCTGCCGCCGCGTGCAGCGGGGGCCTCCGGCCGACGGGGGGTGGTCGCGCCCATCTCTGCCGGCTCGGGCGTCAGTGGGGGTGCTCCAGCAGTCGGCACGCTGACCGCTTCAAGGGGTTCGATTAGGAGATCGCACTCGTCCTCGACCCACTCGAAGACCTCCTGGATCTGGTCGCGGGTGGCATCGCCTTCCAGCTCCAGGGTCCAGGCCAGGTGGCAGTCCTCCGGGTCGAAGGCATCCGCGTGATCCGGCAGGCGATCGGTCTCGCAGTGCACGTTGAGCGTGCCGAGTTCCTCCAGCACCTCGAACATGCGCAGGGGGTCGTTGCCGGTGCGCATCAGGTCCGCGTAGGGCTGGAAATGAATTCGCCAGCCACGCGGGCCACCGTGGTCCCCGCCGCTGGAGGCATCGGTACCATCGTTGCCACCGGCTGCCGGCGGGTTTCTGGCTTCGCTGGCGGGCGCGGCATCTCCCAGATGGGCCTCGATCAGGGCGCGCACTTCGGCTACCTCGGCGGGGTCGGCCTCGCCGCCATCGCGGGCGGCGTGCAATTGCGCGCGCAGAGTGTCCACCGCACGCAGGAGGAGGTTCACCGTGTCCGGGGCCGCCTCCTGCTCGCCGTTGCGCATGCGGTCCAGCAGGGTCTCCACGCCATGGGTGAACCCGGAGATCGCGCCGAAGCCGAAGGTCCCGGCTCCGCCCTTGATCGAGTGGGCGCAGCGGAAGATCGTGTTCAGCGTTTCCGGGTCGCCGTCGTCCAGCGCGAGGAGTTCGGTCTCCATGCGCTCCAGCCCCTCGAAGCTCTCCTCGAGAAAGGCATCGATGAACTGGGCCATGTCGATCGACATGACTAGCGCAGCACCCGGTTCACGGTGTTCATCAGCTGGTCGGGGTCAAACGGCTTGACCAGCCATCCGGTCGCGCCGGCAGCCTTGCCTTCCTGCTTCTTCTCCGGCCCGGCCTCGGTGGTCAGTACCAAAATGGGCGTGAACTTGTAGTCGCCCAGCTTTCGCAGCTCGCGGGTCAGTTGCAGGCCGTCCATGGCGGGCATGTTCACGTCCGTGATCACCAGATCCGCCTTGGCGCCCTGGGCCTTGCTCAGGCCATCCTTGCCGTCGCGACCCTCGACGACCTCGTGCCCGGCCTGCTTGAGGGTGAATGCGACCATCTGGCGCATCGAGGCGGAATCGTCCACCACTAGAACCTTAGCCATTGATGTCTCCTGAATCCTTGTCGTCGTGTGGTGCGGCGCTCGATGCAAACCCCTCGTCGGGTACGCCCAGGGCCTGCAGGGCCTGGGCCAGCACCGCGCTGGTCCCGCTCAGCGAACAGCCTTGCGCATTGCGGGTGGCCGAGTGGCGGGCCATCAGCAGGACCTGCACGCCGGCGGCATCCACATCATTCACGGCCGCGGCATCCACCTGGAGGTCTTCGCCGGCATCCAGTGCCGCGCGCAGTTCCTGCCAGCACTCGGCTGCGGTGTCGATGCGCAGGCGTTCCGGCAGCGCAATGGTGGTCATCTGCAGTACCCTTCTATGAACACGGTACACACTGTACAGGTGTTGTACAGGCCTATTCCAGCCTTTCCTAAACTCTTGTACGGCTGGAAGTGCAAAAACTTGAGACGCGCTTCACCTCGATTCGTCGATAAAGGACTGGACTTTCGGCCCGGCGGTGTGGCGGTCTTGCCTTTTTTACCCTCTGAAACCCGCTTGTCTCACGTGTCATTTGATCGGAAGGAGCCGCCGATATGCAGGCCCGTACGCTCTATCGCCTGACCACCGATGCCGCAGCCTGTCAGGTGGCTGCGAACTGGCTGCGGGCTGCGGCGGTGGAGGGGCCGGTGCTGTGGGTGGGCCGCTCGCCGCCCGACGGGGTGCCACATGTGGCACCGGCGCAGGCTGGGCATTGGCTGGGGCACGAGGTACAGGCCCTGGCATTCGAGGCCGGGCAACCGCTCGCGGTGGACGCGCTGGTCACGGTCGCAGGCCTGCTGCTCGGCGGTGGCACCCTGGTGATCCTCGACGGCACCGGCGGAGACGGGGCGTTTGCCCGCCGCTGGCAGGCGGCGCTGGCTGAGCCGTGGGTGCGGACCGTGGAGCCGCCGTCGGCGGATCGACGGCCCGGAATCATGCCGAGGGCGGCGGGCCCGTTTGCGTGGACGCCGGATCAGGCCATCGCGCTGGGGCATTTGGCGGGACTCGCGCCGGGCGAATGTGTAGCGTTGACCGCCCCGCGTGGCCGCGGCAAGTCGACCCTGCTGGGCGAGTTTCTGGGCGCGGCACCGCAGCGCGGCGAATCCACGATCACGCTGACGGCGCCGGGACCACGGGCCGTGGACGCATTGCTGGCACGCGCCCGACATTGGACACCCGCGCCGGAACGGTACTACCGGGCCCCGGACGTCTTGCTGGAACAGGCGGAACCGCTGGATACCTTGATCATCGACGAGGCTGCGAGCATGCCGGTCGAGCGCCTGCTTCAGTTGGCCCGGTTGGCACGGCGCCTGGTGCTGGCGACCACGACCGGCGGCTTCGAGGGGAGCGGGCAGGGCTTTCGGCTGCGTGCGCTGCCGGCCCTGGAGGGGGCGGGCTTTCGCGTACGGCTACAGACCCTGGATACACCGGTTCGCTGGGCCCCGGGCGATCCGCTCGAGGACTGGCTGAATCGGCTGTTCCTGTTGGAGGCGGCGAGTCGCCCCCCGGTCTCCCAGGCCGTGCGGCTGCGCTGGAGCACGGGCGCGGCGCTCGCGGACACGCCGCAAACCCTGGAGGCGGTAATGGGCCTGCTGGCGGACGCCCATTACCGCACACGGCCCTCCGATCTGGCGCGCTGGCTGGATGATGCGGGTGTTCACCTGCTGCTGCTGGAAGGGGCGGCGGATGGCGCCCTGTTCGGGGTGGTTCTGATCCAGGAAGAGGGCGGACTGGAGCGCGCGATAGCCGAAGCGGTTTGGTCGGGCGAACGGCGCCCGCAGGGGCATTTCCTGCCGTGCACCGTTGCGGCCCGGGGTGACTTCGACCTGGCAGGGGAGGGCGCGTGGCGCATTCAGCGCATTGCGGTGCATCCGCACTGGCAGGGGCGCGGCCTGGGGAGCCGTCTGTTGCGTGCGGTCGAGGACCGGGCTGGTGCCAAGGGGGTGGCGCTGATTGGCGCGAGTTTCGGGCTGCAACCTGTGTTGCTGCACCTTTGGCAGCGCGCGGGTTATGGCCTGGTGCGAGTCGGCGTCCAGCCGGATGCGGCCAGTGGCCAGGTGAGCGGCGTGGTCCTGCGTGCGACCGCGCCCCGATTGCAGCCCCGGCTGCAACAAGCATTGGCGGCCTTTCGGCGCGACTGGCCGGTCTGGCATCCCCGGTTCCTGCCGGACACCACCGCGGCCATGGTGAGCGAAGTCCCTGGGGATCAGGATGCGGAGGGAGATGGTCCCTTGTCGCCGGTTGACCCGGTGGCGGATCTGAGGGAGGTCCGAGCCTTTTCCCAGCGGGCGCGGCCCCTGGAGTGGGCGCTTCCCGCGTTGTTGCGGCAGTTGGCGGTGGCGCCGCCGGACGAGCCGGAAGGTCAGCTGCTCGCGGCGAGCCTGGCGCAGCCCATCGACTGGGACCGACTGGCACGCGAGCTGGAGGTTTCCGGGCGGCGCGGCGTCACCCGAAGGTTGCGTCGCGCCGCCCGGAACTGGCTGGAGGCCCGGAGTCTGTAACCCGCCCGGTCAGAGCCGGAACTGGGCCAGTGCCTGCTGGATCTCCTTCTCTACCTGCTTGAGCTCGTCGGAGGCGGCGCTGACGCGGTCGGCGGTATTGGCCGACTGATCCGCCTCGTCGGAGATCTGCACGATGTTGCGGTTGATGTCCTCGACTACCGTGCTCTGTTCGCGCGAGGCGACCGCGATCTGCTCGGTCATCTCCACGATCGTGGTCACCGACTGGCGGATCTGTTGCAGGGCACCGTTCACCTCGGAGGTGTGCTCCATGGTGGCCTCGGCCTCTTCCTGGCCGTGCTGCATGGCCTTCACCGCGCTGGTGGTGGCGGACTGCAGGCGCGCGATCATGGTCTCGATCTCGTCGGTGGATTCCTGCGTACGGGTCGCCAGTTTGCGTACCTCGTCGGCCACCACCGCGAAGCCGCGGCCGTGTTCACCGGCGCGGGCGGCCTCGATGGCCGCGTTCAGGGCCAGCAGGTTGGTCTGTTCAGCCACGCCACGGATCACCTCGAGGATGGTCCCGATCTGCTTCGAGTCCTCGCCCAGCTTGGCCACGGTGTCGGCCGCCTGTTCGACCGTCCCGAGCAGCGAGGCCATGGACTCGATGTTCTTGCTCATCACCTCGGAGCCGTTGTTCACTGCATTCCCGGCTTCCTGGCCCGCTTGGGAGGTCGCATCGGTGTTGCGGGCGATCTCCTCGGCGCTGCTTTGCAGTTCGTTGATCGCGGTGGCGACGCGGTCGGTCTCGTCGCGCTGGCGCGAAACGGCCTCGCGGGCCTGGTAGGCCTCCTGGTTCAGGTTCTCGGTGGCGCGATTCAGCGTCTCGGTACCGCCGCGGGCATTGCCGATGGCCTGGGCGATCTTGTCGGTGAAGCGGTTGAAGGCCCGGCCCAGCTGTGCGGTTTCGATCAGGCCGTTCTCGTCCAGGCGGCGGCTCAGGTCGCCGTCGCCGTCCGCGATCTCCTCGAGTGCCGCGGTCGAGTGGGCCAGGGCGCGCCGGACCACCAGGATGATGAACACCGCGCCGGCCAAGCCCAGGATCACGCCAATCAGGGCCAGTACGCCCTGGGTGGTCTGGGTCGCGAGCATGTCGGCGGTCAGCGCGGCGGCGCTGCGCTCGGCGCGATGGGTAATCCGCTCGCTGAGTCCCTGCAGGTGGTCACGCGCCTCGATCAGCACGGGCCCGATCTCGGTACGGATCAGGTAGGCGTCTTGCAGTGCCTGTTCACTGCCGTGGATCTCGATCAGGTCATCCAGCGCCGTGTTCTGGGTGTCCAGCGCCCCCTGGAAGTCCTCCAGCGCGATCTGCTGTTCGAAGTCCAGATCGTCGAACTGGTCCATCAGTTGTGCGGTGATGTCGTTGGTGCGGGTCGAGAACAGTCGGACATTCTCGCGGAAGGCATCGTCCCGGAAGGCGATAAAGCCGCGCAGGTTCGAGGTGACCTGCACCACCGACATACGCAGGTCATGCAGGGTGTCGAGACGATCCCAGGACCGCTGGAAGCGCGGGAGCCCCATCTCGGCGCTGATCATCATGTTGGTCTGCTGGGTCATCTCGCGGCTGGCGGGGTTGGCCCGGGCATTGGCGATGCCCAGTGCCGGCATGTTTTCGGCGGCGTTTTCGGCCACCTCGATCAGTCGGTCCTCGAAGCTGGCGAACTGGTTGACCAGCCGGCGGACCTCGGTTGCGCTGGCGGACAGTTCCTCGTCGGCGGCGATCACCGGGTTCTCGTTCAGGGCGCGGGTTGCGCCATCGAGGTCACGCATCGCGTTTTGCCACGCGTCGCGGTGGGACTGCTCCTCGCTCATCAGGTAGAACCCGAGAAACGCAGCGCTCTCCTGCAGCAATTGCTCGACGTCATTGACCCGGGCTACCGCCGGGTAGTCGGCCTGGGTGAGCTGTTCAACCCCTTGGCTGCCCGTACTCATCGCGCGCAGGGCCAGCAGGGAGTTGATGATCAGGATGGCGACCACCAGGCCAAAGCCGGCGATCAGTAGCCCCCGAATGGAGAGTTTGTCCAGCATGCGATGACTCCTTCTGGGCGCCTTGTGTCCGGCGCTTCACGAACCGGCCGCGGCCATTACGACCGCGGACTCGAAAGGTGGTGATTCAACCCCTGTTACGGCCGGCTGCGCTCAGAGTTGAACCGGTTATTCAGGGAGTCGCCGGAGGATAGACGTGCCGGGGCCTAGTCGGATTCCAGCTGTTCCCAGCGCTCGTAGCAGAGGGCCAGTTCTGACTCGACGGCTTCGAGCCGAGTCTGCAGTTCGCGCATGCGGTCACCGTCGCGCAGGGCATCCGGCTCGGTCATGGCCGTGGTCAGGCTTTGCTGTTCCTGTTCCAGGGCCTCGATCTGTGCCGGCAGGGCCTCCAGTTCGCGCGCGGTCTTGTAGGACCGTTTGCGTGGGGTCGCCGGTGCCGGCTCGGGTGCGGGCGCCGCGGGTTTGGCCGCGGGCTCGGCCTTCGCGGTCGCTCCGGACTCGCCCTCCAGCAGGCGCTGGGTGACCCGTTCGGGCAGGTCGGACCAGCCGCCGACGAACTCCTCGACCGCGCCATCGCCCGGCAGGACCAGAGTGGAGGTCGCGACGTTGTCGAGGAACGAGCGGTCGTGACTGACCACGATAACGGTGCCGGTGTACTCGATCAGCAGCTGCTCCAGCAGCTCCAGGGTCTCCACGTCGAGGTCGTTGGTCGGCTCGTCGAGCACCAGCAGGTTCGCCGGGCGCAGGAACAGCTTCGCCAGCAGCAGGCGGTTGCGCTCGCCCCCCGACAGCGCCGATACCGGCTGGCGGGCACGCGCGGGCGGGAACAGGAAGTCTTCCAGATAGGACAGGATGTGGCGGCTCTCGCCGTTGACCATGACCCGGTCGCGACCCTCGCCGACCGCATCCTGAACCGTGGTCGCCTCGTCCAGACGGGCACGGGCCTGGTCGAAGTAGGCGATCTCCAGCTGGGTGCCCAGCTTGACGCTGCCTGCGAGCGGCTCCATCTGGCCCAGGAGTCCGCGCAGCAGGGTGGTCTTTCCGGCCCCGTTGGGTCCGACGATGCCTAGGGCATCCCCGCGCTGCAGCAGCAGGTTCACGTCGCGCACGATGGGCGTGTCGTAGCCGAAATCGGCGTGTTCCGCCTCGATCACCAGGCGTCCGGAGCGTTGCTCCGGACTCAGCTTCATCTTCACCTGGCCGCCGCGTTCGCGGCGTTCGGCACGCTTGCGACGCAATGCCTGGAGTGCCCGCACGCGGCCTTCGTTACGGGTGCGTCGCGCCTTGATGCCCTGGCGCACCCAGACCTCCTCCTGGGCCAGCTTGCGGTCGAACTCCGCGCGCTGGGTGGCTTCCGTTTCCAGCCTTTCGGCCTGGCGCTCGCGGAAGGCCTCGATGGATGGTGGGTGCTCGTACAGATGCCCGCGGTCCAGCTCCAGGATGCGCGTGGCCACGCTCTCCATGAACTGGCGATCATGGCTGATGAACACCACGGTCAGTCCGCTCTCGATCAGGAACTGTTCCAGCCAGCGGATCGCGGCCACGTCCAGGTGGTTGGTGGGCTCGTCGAGCAGCAGCAATTGCGGGCGTTGCACCAGCTCGCGCGCCAGCCACACCCGTCGCTTCAGCCCCCCCGACAGCGCGGCGAACTGCGCCTCGGGATCCAGGCTCAGGTGCGAAATCGTGGTCTCTACCCGGTTCTGCAGGCTCCAGCCGTCGATGGCGTCGAGTTTCGATTGCACCGGACCCATCTTGTCCAGGGCGTCCATGTCACCCGATGCAGCGGCCTGGCTCAGGTGGTGGAAGCGTTCCAGCAACCGGCCGGCCTCGCCGAGGCCCTCGGCGACCACGTCAAAGACCGTCCCTTCGATTCCGGGCGGTAGTTCCTGGGTCAGGTAGGCGGTGGTCAGGCCATCCTGGCGGGTCAGTTCGCCGGAATCGGCCTGGGCCTCGCCGGTGATGACCTTGAGCAGGGTGGACTTGCCCTCGCCGTTGCGCCCGGCGATGGCGACGCGTTCGCCGGGCTCCAGGCTCATGTTGACGCCATCGAGCAGGGAGGCCATGCCGTAGGCCAGGTGGATGTTGCGCAGGGTGAGCAGTGCCATTCGAATTCCGGTCGCGAGCAAGTGTTGTTGCGGGCGCCAAGACTATCACCTTGGCGTGCCGTAGCGCGCACCGTGAGCCCTTTCAGGCTCTCCATTCCGGAGCAGGAATTGCATTCTTTCTACCGCCTTCCGGGAGAGGCTGGCCCTGGTTCGTCGTCGGTGTTTACGGTGGCTTCGTCGGGCCTCCTGCCGCGTTGTGGCAGACCATGGTTCGGCATCTGGTGTTTGCGGTGGCTCCGGTCCGCCGCCTGCCACGCGCTCTCTCGCGAGCGCACCGCGAGGTCCTTTCTTGCTTGCCCAAGAAAGTACCCAAAGAAGGGCACCCGGATTCCGCCCGGGAACCTCGCTCCGGACGCGCTGGGCCGGCGGCGCTGAACTCGCTACGCCTGCGGCTTCGCTCAGACAGCCAGCGCCTTCTTCCGGCCCATCACGCCCTCCGCGAGGGGCTCCATACGGGAGGGGAAGGTCAAAACAGACCGTATCCCGTAGGGTGCGGTTGAGCCCCGCGAAACGCACCATCTCCCACGCCGTGCGAAACCCTGATGCGATTCGCTTCGCTCATTCGCATCCTACGCCCCCGGCGCCCGCCACGCCATGGCCAAAGGCCACGCGTGCCGAAGATGTATGAAGACCTAGCCATCATCCACTGGCAAGAACGCTGGGATAGCCGTTGTTTTGACCTGCCTCCCCGTTGTCGTCGCGCCGAGTGGAGAGGCTTTTCGCGGGATTCAAGGCGCTGGATGTCTGAGCGTAGCGAGTTCAGCGCCGCCCGCAAAAAGCCTCGGAGCGAGGGAAACCCCGGCCCGCGCAGCGGGCCGGGGTCGCGGCAGTCGGGCGTGTTTCTTGGGTACTTCTTTGCACGAGCAAAGAAGTACCTCGCGGTGCGCTCGCGAGAGAGCGCGTGGCAGGCGGCGGACCGGAGCCACCGTAAACACCAGAGGACGAACCCGGACCAGCCACAACCAGGCAGGCGGCTGGGCGAAGGCATGTAAACACCGACGACGAACCGTGGCCAGCCGGCGGAGTCGCCGGAAGAAGGCGGGCGTCAGGCTTCGCCCATGAGCCAGGCGCTCACGGCGCCGGCGAGGCTCATCAGCGCGAGCACGAAGATGGCGACTTCGGTGCCGGCTAGCTGGGCCAGCAGGCCGAACAGGCCGCCGATCAGTAGCAGGCCGCCGATGACGGTGTTGCTGACGGCGGTGAACGCGGCGCGCGTTTCCTGGGTTGCCATGTCGACCAGGTACGTCTTGCGGCCCAGACGCACGCCGGCATGGCTGACCCCGAGCAGGAAGAACAGGGTCGCATAGACCCAGCCGCCAGGAACCAGCGCGTGGTCCGTACCCACTGGAGCCAGCCAAACGCTCAGGGCGACCGCGATGCCGAGGCCGGCTGCAAGGAGTCCCGAGAGGATCAGGACCCAGCGGGCGGAGCGGTCGGACAGCCGGCCCCAGACCGGGGCGCTGACGGCCGAGGCCAGGCCGCTGGCGAGGATCAGCAGGCCCAGGGTGCCCAGATCACCGGCGGTCGCGTCCTCCGCGAGCAGGACGTAGAAGGGCAGTGCCAGGGCCGTGCTCATTAGCAGCGCGCGGGTCAGGACGAAGTGACCGAAGGCGCGGTCGGTCCACAGCAGGCGCATCGACTTGATGGCCTCGGTGACGGCGTTGCCGCCACCCTCGGTGGCACCCGGATCCTCGCGCAGCCGGGTGAAGGTCGCGGCGGCGACCCACCAGGCCCCGGCCGAGGCGGCCAGCAGGGCCACGAACACGCCAATGCCGGCCTCTTCCAGGTTCGCGAGCGTGAGGTAGATGCCCAGCCCCAGGGTGAAGAACCCGGCCAGCGACGCGGCGTAGCCCATCACCGTGCCGCGGCGATGCTTGGCGATGGTCTTGCCCAGCACGTCCTTGGCCGCGACCGAGTTGATCCCGCGCGAAAGCGCAAAGACCACCAGTAGCCCGAGGATGGCCCAGCCGGCGGCTGCACCCTCCAGGGTCAGCGCGACCACGGCCATGCCGGCCACCGCGAGCCCGGAGAGCAGGCTGCCGAGGATCCAGAAGCCCTTGCGGATGGCCCGCCGCCGGATGGCGGCGGCCACGAACAACTGCGGCAGCAGCGAGCCGGACTCGCGGATCGGGACCAGGAAGCCGGCGAAGGCGGCCGGGGCCCCCAGGGCGCCCAAGAGCCAGGCGAGGACCAGGCGGGCCGAGGCCAGCTCGTCGCCGATCTTGCTCAGGGTGTTGGAGACCAGGTGGACGAAAAAGTTGGTCGGCTGGGCGCTGCAGGCGTTTTCCGGAATGTCCTTGCAGACGCGCGCATCCTCGTCCCCGGCGATGGTTTCGTACAGGGAGATCAGCGGGCGCGGCAGCTTGTCCGGGTCATGTTCGGCCATGGAGTCCTTCCGTTGCGTTGCCCCCCGTCATTGCGAGGCGCGCAGTGACACGGCAACCTCCCACCGGAGCCACCGGGACCTGGCGCATTGCCAACTTCGGGAGGTTGCCACGTCGCCTTCGGCTCCTCGCAATGACGGGGGCATCGCCCCAATACGGGGTCTTACCGCCGTCCGGCCAGGGGATCGCTCGGATCGACGCTGTCGCGGAACGGCTTGCGCCGGTCGAGGTTGGTCAGCTGATAAACGTTGCCCAGCCAGTTGTTGATCACCGCCAGGGCGGTGTCATGCCAGGTGTTGTCCAGGCGGTCCAGCAGTAGCGCCTCGGGCAGCGCCGGGATTTCGGTGCAGTGCTCCAGCGCGGCCTCGACCTGCTCGCGATGCTCGCCGAGGATCGCGGCGGCCTGCGGCATCAGGTAGTTCTCCGGTAGCGGCGGGTAGGCGTCGCGTTCGCCCTGGATGTAGCGCACGACCTCGCGCTTGTATTCCTTGAGCAGGCTGATGGAGTCGTACTCCGGGTGGCCCTGGAAGAAGACCATGCGGAAGCCGTCCGGCGAGGCACCCAGGTGGATCCCGGACTGCTCGCTGTCCACCAGTACGCGCAGGCCGTGGCGCTCGAATTGTTCGCGCGAGACATCGTTGTAGCGCGAGTGTGGCACGTCGAAGCGGGTATTCACGCCGGTGACCAGCGGATGCCCACGGTCCACCACCCGGTGCGGGAACACGCCCCACAGCTTCTCGCCCATGTGCACGCGGTGCTCGCCGTAGCGCGCCTGCAGCACGGCGTGAGTGGCGAGGCAGGAGCAAAGCGTCGAGGTCACATTTTCCCACGCCCAGTCCACCACCTCGGCCAGCGGCTCCCAGAACGGCTCCAGTGCCAGGTCCGGCTGGGTCACGTTGGCCCCGGTGATGATCAGCGCGTCGAGACCCTCTTTCTTCAGGTCCTCGAAGTCCTCGTAGTACTGCTTGATGTGATCGCGCCCCTTCGGCCCGCGCTTGAGCTGCGGCAGGGTGAACGGGTGGATATAGAACTGCGCGATCTGGTTGCTCTCGCCGATCAGGCGAAAGAACTGACGTTCGGTCGCCGACAGGGCGGCGTCCGGCATCATGTTCAGCAGCCCGATGTGCAGCGCACGGATCTCCTGCTGCTGCGCGAAGTCGCTGGGCAGCACGGTCTCGCCCTCGCTCCGCAGGCGGGCAAAGGTGGGCAGATCGGAATAGGCGACAAGTGGCATTAGAGGCGTGCCTCCCGTTCCAGGGCCATGCAGACCAGGTCATCGAACTCGCCCGCGTTGCGTACGCGTGCCAGTTCGGTGGTGCTGATCGTGTAGCCGTGGGTCTCGGCGATCGCCTCGTAGCGCGGCAGGCGTGCGCGGAACAGGCGCGAGAAGACCCAGCGCACGAAGGCGTCCGGGTCGATCTGGGCGACGTAGTCCAGCCCCTCGTCGCGCATGTATTCGGCCAGCTGCTGGTCGAGGAAGGCCTCGCGGTAGTACAGCGGTTTGGGGTCGCGCTCTGCGCGTTCGATCAGCTGGCGCTCGTCTTCGTCCGTCGCCTTGATGTACAGGATCAGGGTGTGCTCGGCCAGCGTCTCGAGTACGCCGGGGCTGTCCAGTTCGCAGACCGAGCCGCCGGCGTCGTTGACGAAATGCGGGTAGCCGAACAGCGTTTGTGCCTTGTGGATGAAGTCCGGCACGTCGAGCATCGCCTGCACCTCGGCCTGGTGGTGCAGGGTCTGGCGGCGCTTGAATTCGGTCAGCGGCAGGCCGCCCAGCTCCGGGTTGCCGAGCTTGCCGAGGAAGCTCGCCACCGGGTGCAGGTTGTCCACGGTGATGTTGTTGATGATCTGGATCGAGTCCGAGCGCAACAGGTCGCGCAGGAACGGCACCGCCATCGCCTGGGCCTTGATGTTGTCCAGGATCGGCTCGCTCAGGTAGCGCGTGCCGATGCGGTAGTCCCCCGAATAGTGGAACCAGTCCTCGCGCCGGAGCATGTTGGACAGGCGCGTCTTGCCGACACCGGACATCCCCAGCAGGGTGATGCGGCGGTGCTCCTGGTTGCGGTATTCGTCGGGTGTCAGGCGCATGGGGACTCGATTAGCGTCGCAGGATGAACAGGATACCGGCGATCACCGCCAGGCCGCTGATGACGTAATGGTCGTACTGGAACTGCAGTCCCAGCAGGCCGCGCAGGCCGAACAGGATCAGCCAGACGCCCAATAGAATGTTGCCGAGTATGCGCATCCCTGCGGAATCCTCCGGTTAGCGGATCAGTTGGCTCAGTTCGCGGAACTGCGGATCGGCCGCGTCGCGCAGCCATTCGAACAGCACCGATTCGTGATTGGTAATGATGGCGCCGGCGGCGCGCAGGCGCTCCAGCCCGTTGCGCTTGCGCCCGGCGTCGCGCGAGCAGACCCCGTCCTCGACCACGAACACGGTTACGCCGGCGTCCAGCAACTCCAGCGCCGTCTGGGTCACGCAGATATGCGTCTCCGAACCGGTCAGGATGATCTGGTCGCCGCCTGTCAGGCGCGCGCGCAGGTCATCCTCGGCGCAGCAGGAGAAGGTCGTCTTGTCGGTGACCGTGCCGTAGCCGTCGAGCGCTTGCTGCAGAGTGGCGGTGACTTCGCCCAGGCCCTGCGGATACTGACGCGAGACCTCGATCGGGATATCCAGTTTGCGTGCGGCCTCGATCAGGCGGGCGGTATTGCGCTCGACCTCGTCCCGCGCGTCCGGCATGGCGGCCAGCAGGCGTTCCTGCAGGTCGATCAGGACCAGCCGCGAGCGCGCACGCTCGCAGCGGGCTCGCGAATTGGAAGCGGCAGCGGCCATTACTCCAGCAGGCGGTTGATGGCCTCGAGATCGGTCACGCTCAGGCGGCCGGCGGCGCGCTGCAGGCGCAGCGACTCGCTGAGGAAGCCGTAGCGGGCCTCGGCGTAGTCGCGCTCGGCGCGGAAGACCTCGCGCAGGGCGAGCAGGACGTCCACCTGGGTGCGGGTGCCCACCTCGAAGCCGGCCTCGGCCGCCTCGAACGCGGACTGGGTGGAGGCCAGGGCCTGCTCCAGGGCGCGCACGCGCGAGTTGTTGGAGATCACCGACAGATAAGCGCTGCGGGTGTCCTGGGTCGTGCGGCGTTCAACCAGCGACTGGCCTTCCTGCGCGGCCTGGAAATTCTCGCGCGCCTGACGGGTGAGGGCGCTGACACGACCGCCGGTGTAGAACGGGATCTCCAGCTGGATCCCGACCTGGGCTTCGGTGCCTTCGAAGAACATCGCCCCGCCGGTCGTGCCGGTATCAAGGCCGTGATAGCGGTTCTCGTTGACCGAGGCGTTCATGTTGATGCGCGGCAGGCCCTCGGCGCGCTGGCGCTGGATCTGCTCGCGCGCGCTCTCTGTGCTCAGACGCTGGGCGGCCAGTTCCAGGTTGTTCGCCAGGGCGATATCCACCCAGGCCTGCGGGTCGGCCGGATCCGGCGGGGTCAGCTCGGCGTCGTCGCGCAGCATGTCGAGCTGGTCCCAGTAGGTGTTGGTGATCACCGCGAGCTGTTCGCGGGTCAGGTCCAGCTGGTTCTCGGCGCTGATGCGCTCGGCCTCGGCAAGGTCGCGCTGGGCCTGGGCCTCGGTGACGTCGGTGCGTGCGACCAGGCCGACCTCAAAGCGGCGCTCGGTCTGTTCCAGCTGGCGCTCGATTGCCTCGACCTCGGCCTCGCGAAAGGCCAGGGTCTCCTGTGCGATCAGCACGTCGAAGTAGGCCTGGGAGACGCGCAGGATCAGGTCCTGACGGGCGGAATCCAGTTCCGCCTCGGCGCGGGCGATCTCGAGATCCACCTGCACAAGATCAATGTAGTTGCGGCGGTCGTAGATGCTCTGCGAGAGATTGACGCCAAAGCTGGTCTGGCGACCGTCGAGGCTGCCGGTTTGCGAATCGCGGTCGTCGCGGTAGAACGCGCCGGCCTCGGCCTGCCCGGAGATCTGTGGCAGCAGGGCAGAGCGAGTGATCGGGCGATTTTCCAGCACGCCGCGGTATTCCGCCTCGGCGGTGCGCAGCTCCGCGTCTTCCGTGGCGGCGCGCTCGTAGACCTCCAGGAGGCTCGAGGCGGCGGCGGGGGCCGAGATCACAAGGACCAGCCCGGCGGTGGCGAGAAGCGACGGCAGACGGTTCATGGACGCGACTCCGGAAGGATATTAGGAAAAGCCTATCCTATCAGAGCCGGTTCGGGCATGGGACCTTCACCCCTGGTTGCCCGCGCCTGAAATGGGCCCCTCGGGTGCCGCTCAGAATTCGAAGGCGGGCTTCGGCTCGAATCCAACCAGCGGCTTCACGCGGGTCTCGAACAGCTCCTCGTGGCGGCAGCCGTCCTCGGTGGTGCGGATGATCAGCTGGGCCTCCATGATCGGACCGTCACCGGTAATCACGAACAGTCGCCCGCCCAGGGTCAGGTAGGGCTCGAGGAAGTCGTCATATTCGGTCATGCCGCCGGTCAGGATGATCGCGTCGTAGCGCGGGCGCGGCGGGGTCCAGTCGGGGGTCACCGAGGCGGTGCGCAGTTGCGCGTTCTCGATGCCGAGATCGGTCAGGCGGTTGCGGGCGGCCAGGCGCAGCTCGTCGATGCGCTCGACGCTGTCGACCTGGGCTGCCAGATGGGACAGGCAGGCCGTGACGTAGCCGGAACCGGTGCCGATCTCCAGCACGGTTTCGGTAGGCTGCGGCGACACGGCCTGCAGCAGGCGGCCGATCACGACCGGCGGCAGGGTGTTCTCGTCGTGCCCCAGGGGGATCTCGGAATCGGCGTACGCCAGGGCCTGATAGGGCTCGGGCATGAAACGCTCGCGCGGGAGCGTTTCCATTACGTCCAGTACACGGGTGTCCAGCACGTCCCAGGGGCGGACCTGCTGTTCGACCATGTTGATCCGGGCCTTGGCGTAATCCATCGCGGTTTCCTCAGTGCGCTCGACAGCCGCGAAAGAGTACGTTCACGGGCCGAAACAGGCAAGTAGGAGCCTGCGAGCAGGTTCCTACGCGTCGGGGTGTTCGTCGAGGGCGTCGGCAACGGCGCGAACGCGCTCGCGCTGCAGGGCCTCGCCCAGTGCCTTGCCCTTGTGTCCCTCGGCTATCAGGGCCGCCGGCTGCACGCCTTGCGCGGCCGCCACTGCGCGGCGCACCGCGTCGGCCTGTGGATAGGGCTTGTCTTCCCAGCCGGTGCGGCCGCGGAAGTCCGCCTCCACCGCCAGCAGGAAGGGCTCCACGTTCTCCGGGCGGCGCAGGACGTCCAGGCCGTCGACCAGCTTCATCACGGTCTTCGGGCGCAGCTCGAATACGCGATGCACCAGCCCGTGGTAGCGCGCCACGCGCACCGCCAGGTCGCGGTAGCGGTTGGGTATGCGCAGGCGTTCGGTCAGGGCGCGGATCAGGTCCACCCCGCGTTCCTCGTGCCCGTGATGGCTGGGCAGGATCTCCGGGTCAGTGGTGCCCTTGCCGAGGTCGTGCACCAGCGCGGCGAAACGGACCTCGGGTGCGTCGGAAAGCCGGGTCGCCTGGTCCAGCACCATCAGGGTATGCACGCCGGTGTCGATCTCCGGGTGGTAGCGCTCCGGCTGGGGCACGCCGAACAGCCGCTCGATCTCGGGGAACAGGACGGCGAGCGCCCCGGCCTCGCGCAGCACCTCCAGAAAACGCCGTGGTGCCGGACTCTTCAGGGCCTTCTCGCATTCCGCCCACACGCGTTCGGGTACCAGGGCGTCGACCTCGCCGGAGGTGACGAGCTCGCGCATCAACGTCAGCGTGTCGGGCGCGACCTCGAAGCCCCATGGCGCGAGCTGGGCGGCAAACCGCGCCACGCGCAGCAGGCGCACCGGGTCCTCGGCGAAGGCGGGGGAGACATGCCGCAGTCGGCGCGCCTCCAGGTCGGCCTGGCCGTTGTAGGGGTCGATCAAGCGGCCGTCGGCGTCCTCGGCCATCGCGTTGATGGTGAGATCGCGGCGTTCGAGATCGTCCTCCAAGGTGACCTCGGGCGAGGCATTGAACTGGAAGCCGTGATAGCCGCGTGCGGTCTTGCGCTCGGTGCGCGCCAGCGCGTATTCCTCGTGGGTTTCGGGATGCAGGAAGACCGGGAAGTCGCGCCCGACCGGCCGAAAGCCATTGGACTCCATCGCCTCCGGCGAGCTGCCGACAACGACGTAGTCGCGCTCCGTGAACGGGCGCCCTAGCAGGCGGTCGCGAACCGCACCGCCGACGAGATAGGTCTGCATGGCGGTTACCGGTTCACCCTTCGATCAGCCGCGGCTGGCCCCGCGATTGAGCGTGCGCAGGTGCTGCATGCGGGCCTCGCGCCCCGCGCCCCCACCGCCCAGATAGCTGGGGGCAATGGATTCTAAGCGGGTCGGGCAGGGCAGCTGCTGTTCGCCGTCGCAGACCGAGTCGATGGTCAGCGAGGCGAAGTTGTCGCGCGACAACGGCTTGCCGGGCACGAACTCGAGCACGCTGGCCTGCAGCTTGCCAGCCCAGTCGGGCAGGCCGATTACCGGGCGCCGGTGGCCGGAGACCCGGCCCACATACCGCACCAGGTCGCCCAGGGTGTAGGTCTTCGGGCCGCACAGCTCGAAGCCCTGGCCGAAGGTATCCTGGTCTTCCAGGGCCTCGACGAAGTGCTCGGCCACATCGCCCACGAACACCGGGGCGAAGCGCGCCCGGGCACGCGCCAGCGGCATCACGGGCGAGAATTTCAGCAGCGTCACGAAGCGGTTCAGGAAGGAGTCTTCCGGCCCGAAGATGACGGAGGGACGGAAGACGGTGACCGCCAGGGACTCGCTGGCGAACACGGCCTGCTCGGCCGCACCCTTGCTGCGCAGGTAGTGGCTGGGGGCGTCGTCCATGTCCGCCTTCAGCGCGCTCATCTGCAGGAAGCGGCGCACGCCCTGCGACTCGGCGGCGGCCAGGGCCTTCTCGGTCAGCTCGGTGTGGGCGGCGTGGAAGCCGGCGCCACTGTGGCCACGTTCGTTGAGGATGCCGACCAGGTTGATCACCGCGTCCTGGCCCGCGAACAGGCGTTCCAGGGTGGCGGGATCATGGGCGCTGCCCTCGACCAGGTCGACCTCGGGGTTGACCAGGAGGTCGCGATGGCGGTGCGGGCGGCGCGACAACACGCGGACCTTCAGGCCGCGGTCAATCAGTCGGCGGATGATGTGGTGGCCGACAAAGCCCGTGCCGCCGAGCAGGCAGACATTGCGAATCGAATCGATCGACATGGGGCAAGGTCCTTCCGAAAGCGAATGCGGATCGTCTTATACTCGGGTGACCCGCATTGTTCAAACTAGCAAATAGTGGACCTGTGTTTCCCATGGCCTGTTTCCGGGTCACCAAACCGAGGCGCCGACATGACCGAACTGACCGCGATCAACCCTGCGACCGGCGACATGCTCGCGCGTTATCCCCGCATGGATCGGGACGGGCTGGAGGCCGCCCTGGCACGCGCGGCCAGCGCCGCACCGGACTGGGCGGCACGACCGGTGGCGGAGCGCGCCGCCCGCCTGCACGACCTGGCCGGGGTGCTGCGCGACGCGCGCGAGACCCTGGCGACTACGGCCACCCGCGAGATGGGCAAGCGGCTGGTCGAGGCGCGCGCCGAGGTCGACAAGTGTGCCAACGCCTGTGAGTACTATGCCGAGCACGGCCCGGACTTCCTGCAGGACACCATGGTCGCCTCGGATGCGAGCCGGTCGTTCATCGCCTGGCAGCCGCTGGGGACCGTGCTGCTGGTGATGCCCTGGAACTTTCCCTACTGGCAGGCCTTTCGCCAGGCGATCCCGGCCACGCTGGCCGGCAATACCGTTCTGCTGAAGCACGCCTCCAACGTCCCCGGTTGCGCCGAGCACCTGGAGCAGGTGTTCACGGCGGCCGGTTTTCCCGAGGGCGTGTTCCGCAACCTGCCGGTTGGCTCCGATGCGGTGGAGGGCATCATCTCTGACCGTCGCGTGCAGGGCGTCAGCCTGACCGGCTCCGAAGGCGCCGGCCGCGCGGTGGGGGCTGCGGCCGGCAAGGCCCTGAAGTCCTCGGTGCTGGAACTGGGCGGCTCGGATGCCTTTGTCGTGCTGGCGGATGCCGATCTCGATCACACCGTGGAGCAGGCGGTACGCGGGCGCTTCCAGAACAACGGCGAGACCTGCATCGCCGCCAAGCGCTTCATCGTCGAGGAGGCCATCGCGGATGCCTTCGTCGAGCGCTTCCAGGCGGCCATCGAGGCCCTGGTCATCGGGGATCCGATGGCCGAGGGAACGAACATCGGGCCGCTGGCGCGCGATGATCTGCGTAGCGAGTTGCACGACCAGGTGACCCGCAGCGTGGCGGCCGGCGCCCGCCTGGTGGCGGGTGGCGAGCCCCGCGACGGGGCGGGGTACTTCTACCCGCCCACGCTACTGGATGCCGTGGAACCCGGCATGGCGGCCTTCGACGAGGAGACCTTCGGCCCGGTCGCGGCGGTCACCCGGGCGCGCGGCGCGGATCATGCCATCGAGCTCGCCAACCGCTCGCGCTTCGGCCTGGGTGGCAGCGTCTGGACCGCCGATCCGGTACGTGGCGAGGCCCTGGCTCGGCGTCTGGAATGCGGCTGCGCCTTCGTCAACGGCATCGTCAAGAGCGACCCGCGCCTGCCCTTTGGCGGCGTGAAGGACTCCGGCTACGGCCGCGAACTCTCCGAGCTCGGCATCCGCGAGTTCCAGAACGCCAAGACCATCTGGGTGGGTTGATTCATGCCCGTTGAAGGTTGATCCGCGTCGCCTTGAGTGCATGGGTCTAGTGGGCCGGGGTGGGCCTCGACTTCGCGCGGTAGAGGCCGAGCTCGAGACGGTGGTGGCGGTCGGCGTGATCGCGCTTCTCGAGGATGCGGGCGATCAGGGGCTGGTCCTGGTCCAGTAGCTGGGCGGCCAGGCCGTTGCGGTCGCGAGGCAGATAGCCCAGGTGATGGTCCATCCAGCGCACGGCGACGGCCTGGCCGTCGTGGGTGTTGGTGCGTTCGCGTTCCACGGTCAGGGCCTGGCCGCGCTTGAGGATCTCCCACAGCCGGGGCGCCTCGTGGTGGCGGAAGCCGGCCAGGGGGATGCGGTCCAGCAGTTCTTCGGTGGTGGCGGTGCGGTTGTAGGTGCCGCGCTCGGCGTAGTAGCCGGCGAGCGGCGGGACGGGGCGTGCCTGGCGGTTGTGCGACATGTTCGGACTCCTCGGTGTGGCCTGGGTGTCCGTTGTAGCACCGGGGGTGGCTCACAGGATGAGCCACCCCCGAAATCGGTTCTTATCCGTGTTTCCCTAGGTGTACTGGTGAGCGGCGCGCGCGAGGTCGCTGGCCACGCGCTGGCGCAGGTCGGCGGGCGCCAGCACCTCGACGCCCGGGCCGTGGCGCAGGATCTCCTGGACCAGCTCGGTCGGGTCGGCGTAGGGAATACGGAGGCGATACGCGTCGCCCTCGTATTCGCCGATCTGCTCCGGGTGCCAGATCTCGTCGGCGACCCAGCGGGCATGTTCCGGGGTGAAGCGCAGCACGGCCCATTCCTGTGCGGGACCGGTGAAGATGCCAAAGGCGTCCCCGGTATGAGCATCCAGGGTCGCCTCGTCGATGGAGCGGTAGGCAGACTCCACCGGCTGCACCGAGCGGATGCGCTCAAGGGCGAAGGTGCGCAGGTCCCGGGCCTGCTCGCACCAGGCGATCAGGTACCAGTTGTCGCGGTAGTAGAGCAGGCGCTGCGGGTGCACGACGCGACAACTCGCGGCGTCCCGGGCACGGCCGTGATACTCGATCTCGACGGGGTGCTCGTCCAGGGTCGCAGTGGCCACGGCCTGAAAGCTTTCGCCGCGGCTGCCGCGCTGGGCCAGCGGCTGGATGTGGATGCGGCGGCGCACGGTGTCCGGCTGGTGCCCGCCGCTGGCGAGCAGCTCGCGGATGCGGCCCTTCAGTGGCCCCAGCGTGGGCGCCAGCAACCCGGGCTGCACGTCCTCCAGGAGTTGCTCCATGGTCAGCAGCGCCAGCAGCTCGGATTCGTTGAACCACAGCCCCGGCAGCTCGAACGCCGGGGCATCCTGCGCGTAGCGGTAGCCATTGGCCTGGGCATCGTATTCGATGGGTGCCTGCATGAAGTCGCGCATGTATTCGAGGTCGCGCTTGACGGTCGCGCGCGAGACCTCGAGACGCTCCATCAGGTCTGCCAGCGAGGGCGGCCGCCGCCCCTGCAACAATCGGTGCAGGTGAAAAATACGCTCGGCGCGGTTCACGGGCGGGCCAGGGGTCGATGCATGCCCGGGGACGCTACCCATTCGCCCGGGGCCCCGCAAGCGACGCGCCGGGGCGCCGGATGCCCGCCGGGTCGGGCGCGGCGGTTGCGGGCGACCGTCCCGGTGGTCAGTGGAGGCGCCGGCTGACGCGGATGATCTCCTCGTCGGAGGCGAGGATCTCGTGCTGGAAGCCATGGCGTTGGGCGAGCGCGAGCATGCCGCCGTTGTGGCGCAGCACCTCGCCAAACAGTTCGCGCAGGCCGGCGTTGCGGGCCGAGTCGATGACGGCCTCCATCAGGAGGCTGCCCACGCCGCGGCCCTGCCAGGCGTCACTGATGACCACGGCGAATTCCGCGCTCTCGCCGTCGGGTTCGGTGGTGTAGCGGGCGACGCCGACCTGCACCTCCCGGCCCGTGTGGTGGTCGACCGCGATGAAGGCCATCTCGCGGTCGTAGTCGATCTGGGTGAAGCGTACGAGCATCTCGGGCGTGAGTTCGTCCATCGAGCGCATGAACCGGAGATAGCGGGACTTCTCCGACAGGCTGCGCACGAATTCCTGCTCGATGGCAGCGTCCTCGGGCCGGATCGGCCGGAGCTCGAGTTCATGGCCGTCGCGGGTGGTGACCTTCCGGGCCATGTGGCCGGGATAGGGGTGGATGGCCATGTGCGCGTAGTCACGGCCGTCGTGCGCGGGATCGGCCAGTTCGATACGGGCGTCCACGGCCATCACGCCGTTCTCGCCGGCCTGCAGGGGGTTGATATCCAGCGCCGCGAGTTCGGGCAGCTCGCAGGCCATCTCCGAGACCCGGAGCAGGACCTGTTCCACCGCGCCCTCGCGCACCGGGGGCGCGCCGCGAAAGGTGCCAAGGGTGCGCGCAGCACGAGTCTGCGCCATCAGGCGCCGGGCCAGCGAGGGGTTCAGCGGCGGCAGGGCGACGGCCTGGTCGCCGATGACCTCCACCGCGGTCCCGCCCAGTCCGAAGGCGATTACCGGGCCGAACACCGGGTCGCGCGAGATCCCCACCAGCAGTTCGCGAACATGCCCGACCTCGGCCATGCGTTCCACGCTCACGCCTTCAACCTCGACCTCCGGGAATTGCTCG
The DNA here is from genome assembly GCF_000377825.1 of Thioalkalivibrio sp. AKL9. NCBI lineage: Bacteria > Pseudomonadati > Pseudomonadota > Gammaproteobacteria > Chromatiales > Ectothiorhodospiraceae > Thioalkalivibrio > Thioalkalivibrio sp. AKL9. The sequence continues at coordinate 47,303 of NZ_KB905111.1, forward strand.
TGGATCTGGTCGAGCATCTCCTGGGCCTGCTGGCGCACGGCCTGCACGCTGCGCAGGTTGAGTCGTACACCGCCGAAGTCGCTCTTGTGGGTGAGGTCGGGCGCACTGATCTTGAGCGCGACCGGGAAGCCCAGGGTTTCGGCGGCCAGCATCGCGTCGGCCGGGTCGTGGGCGAGGATGCTGGGACTGCAGGGGATGTGGAAGGCGGCCAGCACGGCCCGGGACTCGCGCATGCTCAGGACCCTGCGGCCCTGGCTACGTGCGTGTTGCAGGATCAGGCGCGCGCCCTCGATATCCGCGGGCTGGTCATCGCTGCGGGGTCCGGGGACCTGCAGCAGCATGCGCTGGTTGCGTCGGTGTTCGATCAGCCAGGCGAAGGTCTCGACCGCGCCTTCGGGCGTGCGGAACTGGGGGATCCCTTCCGCGTCGAAGCGATTCCGTGCGCGGGCCACCAGCGGGTCGCCCATCCAGCAGGCCAGCACCGGCTTGTGGCTTTTGCGGGCCTGTTCGATCACGGCCTCGGCACAGGCGTCGGGGTCGGTCATGGCCTGCGGGGTGAGCAGGACGCTCGCCATGTGAACCCCGGGGTCCGCGAGCACGATGCGCAGGGCTTCGCCATAGCGTTCGGGGGTGGCGTCGCCGAGGATGTCCACCGGGTTGCCATGCGACCAGTGGGCGGGCAGCAGGGCGTTGAGCGCCTCCAGTGTGCCGTCGGTCAGCGTGGCCAGGTTCAGGCCGAGGTCGGCGGCCCGGTCCACGGCCATCACGCCGGGTCCGCCGCCGTTGGTGAGGATGGCGAGATCCTCGCCGCGCAGGCGCACGCCGCTGGCCAGTGTCTGGGCTGCGGAAAACCACTGCGACACGCGCTCCACCCGGACCACGCCGGCGCGCTGCAGGGCCGCGTCGAACACCGCATCGGAGCCCATCATCGCCCCGGTATGGGTGGCGGCCGCCTGGGCGGTGGCCGCATGGCGAGCGGACTTGAGGACTACCACGGGCTTCATGCGCGCGGCGGCGCGCAAGCCCGACAGAAAGCGCCGCGTGTGGCGGATGCCCTCGACGTACAGCAGGATGCCCTGGGTCTCGGGGTCCACCGCGAGGTAGTCCAGCAGCTCGCCGAAGTCGACGTCTGCGGCGTCGCCGGTCGAGGCCACGCTGGAAAACCCGATGCCGGTGGGCTCCGCCCAGTCCAGGACGGCGGTGATCAGCGCCCCGGAGCTGGAGATCAGCCCGAGCTTGCCGGGCAGCGCCTGGTTGTGGCTGAAGGTCGCGTTGAGCCCGATGCCCGGGCGCATGATGCCCAGGCAGTTGGGGCCGATCAGGCGCATGCGGTAACGCTGCGCGATCTCGACGCATTCCTGCTGCAGGCGTTCGCCCTCTCGGCCGGCTTCGGCGAAGCCGGCCGAGAGGATGACGGCGCCGCGCAGGCCCGCCTCGCCACAGTTGCGCAGGATGCCGGGGACGGCCCGAGCCGGGGTGGCGATCAGCGCCAGGTCCACCATGTGCTCGCCGGGTTTCAGCTCGGGCACGCAGTGCAGGCCCTGTACCTCGGCGTATTTGGGATTTACCGGGAGCAGGGTGCGCTTGAAGCCGGCCGCCAGGAGGTTGGCCAGCACCGTGCGGCCGACGCTGCCCTCGCGTTCGGATGCGCCGAACACGGCGACACCGCGCGGATTGAACAGCTTGTCCAGGATATGGGTTCCCATGCATGCTCTCGGTTATGACGTGCCAAGTGTCTTCATAACATGAATCTAGCGTTCTTCTCGCCGGACGCCGGCCTTGAGCACGACAATGGTCCCGGCCACCCGGAATGTCCGGAGCGGCTGAGCGCAATCCGTGACCAGCTGGTGGCCAGCGGGCTGGATCCGTGGGTCCTGCATCGCGAGGCGTTCCCGGCGACGCGGGCGGACCTGCGCCGGGTTCACACACGCGACTTTATCGACACCATCCAGCAGCACGTCCCGGAAGGGGGGCGGGTGATGCTGGATGGCGACACGGCCCTGTCGCCGGGGAGTCGCGAGGCCGCGTTGCTGGCGGCCGGCGCGGGCATTGGCGCGGTGGACTGGGTTATGGGGGCGGCGAACCGGCGGGCCTTCTGCGCGGTGCGGCCGCCGGGGCACCACGCCCGTGCCGACCGGGCGGCCGGGTTCTGCCTGTTCAACAACGTGGTGATTGCCGCCCGCCATGCACAGGAGCGCCATGGTGTGGGGCGCATCGCCATCGTCGACTTCGACGTGCACCATGGCGACGGCACCGAGTCCCTGGTGGCGGGTGATGACGCCATCCTGTTCGCTTCCGCCTTCGAGCATCCGGCTTATCCCGGGTCGGGCATCCCGCCGCTGGCCGACAACTGCCTGAATGTCCCGGTACCCGGCGGATCGTCGGGGGAGCAGTGGCGCGACGCGGTGGCTGGGGCCTGGTTCGATGCGCTGGACGCCTTTGCCCCGGAACTCGTGCTGATCTCCGCCGGATTCGATGCCCATCGCGAGGACGAACTCTCGCGCCTGTTGCTGGCCGAGGATGACTACGCCTGGATCACTCGTGAGCTGGTGGCCCTGGCCGAGCGTCACGCCGATGGGCGCGTGGTCTCCATGCTGGAGGGTGGCTACGCCCTGAGCGCCCTGGGACGCAGTGTGGTGGCGCATATGCGTGTCCTTGGTCCGTTCTGAGCAGGCCCGCGCACACTTCTGACCCGTAGCGGGGCGAGGGGCGGGGCCATCGGCACGCGAGTCCCTGCCTCGGTGACTTCGGGTGAACGATGCGCCCGGCGCGGTTCATCGGAATCAGTGAAGTGGTGGGTGCTTCCGAAACATCAGGTGGAGGACATGCCCCTTGGCCGCGTTGCGAGTCTTTTTCGTGGGGCGGGGGGCTCCTGCTGGGCCTTGTGCACAGGTGACTCGCCGCTGGCGGTTGCGCTGTGGGTCGGCTGGTCGGCCGGAGTGCGGGCGGCAATGGCGCTTTTCAGGGTTTGCAGCGTTAACTCTGGATCGGTTTGCCATTGGGGGTGCCTGGGCGTCCGGGCGTGGCTGCGGCGCCCTGCGCTGGACGGTAATGCCTTCGAGGCAGGCCTCCAGGATCAGGTTCCGGATGGTTTCGTGGACGGTGTCGCGGCTATGCGGGCCGCAGCAATCGGTCGGGGCAATGATGCCCGAGTCCAGCAGATCCCGGAGTTCCTGCCCGCGCCACTCGGCCACGACCCGGCGGGAGTGATCGTCGATGATCCGCAGCGAGGGGTCGGGGTTTTCAAGCCATGCGTCGAGGGTGAACATGTTAACTCCTTGCAAACGAGAACGATTCGCATTTATGTTCCTCGAAGGGGAGGCGGGAGTCAAGCAATGAATCGCAGTTTTTGCGGCAAGATGCGGATCCTGTGATCGCTCCGCGTCTCCCGGGCTTCTTTTGGAGCTATGGGATGGTGTTCGATCAGGGGTGGTCGAGCCGCACGAGCAGGCGTCGGGCATTGTCCGCCAGTGGCGGTGAGCGATGGACCGCCCCCAGGCCTGCGCAAGTGGGTGAGCGCTCGCCTTTCATGAGGATGACGGCCCCGGTATCCAGCGTCACCGGCGGATGCCCCCCGAGAACGCCCTCGTTGTCGCCACAACGCAGCCGGTCCCGGTTCACGTAGCGATCGTCTGCATATTCGGTCCCGGGTCCGGTGTAGCTGCAGACCATCCGCAGGACGTTGTTGTCGACATGGAACATCGGACACGGTTGACCGTGCAGAACCTCGAGCTGGATGCGAACGCTGAGCGCGTGGGCGGCCACCGCGAAGTTGTGTGCCAGCCGCTCGAGGTCGTATGCCAGACGGTGGACCCTGAACGGGGACAGGGCGGTGTGCTCCAGAAGCCGTTCACGCACTTGGTCTGGCCGGCAGCAGGTGTTCAGGACCATGTCGCTTTCACTTGCGGCTAGTGCGCGGGCCTGCTCCTGCAACGGTGCATTCATGCACCGCCGCCATATGAGGGCATTCACATCGTTGCGGTGAATGCCCTTGAGCTCGGCAGCCCGGTCAACAAAGCGGTGCCGCGAACGCGCCGCGGCTGGTGGCGAGGTTTGAGTAGCCGTCATGCGGGAACGTCCGACCGAGTGTCGCTGGCGGCCGGGGCTTCCGCCTCGCGCTCCGCGGCCTCGGGCCCCAGGTGCCAGACCGGGAAGGGGTCCGCGTAGCTCAGCCAGCGTTCTGGACCGGCTGTCATCTCGTCGTCCGTCAGGAGACATGCGTCGAGACGCTTGCGCATCGCATCCGCGTCCATGTGGATGCCGATCAGCACGATTTCCTGGCGCCGGTCGCCGAAATGTTCATCCCAGACGGGAGCGATTGCGGTTGCCCACCAGTCTTCGTCGGTCGGACGCTTTTCGGGGGGTACGGAGGCCCACCAGAACCCCGCGGCGTGGTGAGTCAGCGCGCCGCCAGCCTGAGACAGGGTGCCGACCCAGTCGGGGCGCGAGGCCAGCCAGAACCAGCCCTTGCTGCGGATGATGCCGGGCCACTCCTCGTGCAGGAGGGCGAAGAAGCGCTCCGGGTGGAACGGCCGATTGACGCGGTAAACGATGCTGGAGATGCCGTATTCCTCGGTCTCCGGGGTATGTCCACCCATCATTTCCTGGGCCCAGCCGGCGGCCTGGGAGGCGCGGTCGAAATCGAAACGCCCGGTGCCCAGCAGTTGCTGCGGCGATACCTTGCCGTGGGTGGTCTCGATGACCTTGGCTTCGCGGTTTAGGGCGCGCACCACACCGCGCACGGTATCCACCTGATCCGCCGAGGCACGGTCCATCTTGTTGAGGATGATTACGTCCGCGAACTCGATCTGGTCCACCAGCAGGTCGACCACCGTACGTTCGTCGTCTTCACCCAGGGACTCGCCGCGCTCGCCCAGGAAGTCGCTGGAGGCGTAATCCTGCAACAGCGCGCCGGCGTCCACGACCGTCACCATGGTGTCCAGACGCGCCACGTCGTCCAGGCACTGGCCATCCTCGTCGCGGAAGGCAAAGGTGGCGGCCACCGGCATGGGTTCGGAGATGCCGGTGGACTCGATCACGAGGTGATCGTACTGGCCGGATTCGGCGAGACGGCGAACCTCGACCAGGAGGTCGTCGCGCAACGTGCAGCAGATACAGCCGTTGGTCATCTCGACCATGCGGGCGTCGGTGCGGGTAACCGCATCCTGACCGCCACGGATCATGGCGCTATCGATATTCACCTCGCTCATGTCGTTGACGATCACGGCGACGCGCAGGCCTGCCTGATTGTGCAGGATATTGTTTAGCAGGGTGGTCTTGCCGGCTCCGAGAAAGCCGGAAAGGACGGTAACGGGCAGACGTTTCATGGTGCCTCCTGATATTCGGTTGCGGGCAGTGTTCGGGGCTATCGGCTGTAGACGTGTTCGGTCTTTTCCTGGCGTTCCTTGACCTCGATGCAGAGGGTCGCCGTCGGGCGTGCCAGCAGGCGGGGCAGACCGATCGGTTCGCCGCTTACCTCGCAGTAGCCGTAATCGCCGGTTTCGACGCGGAACAGGGCCGCATCGATCTTTCGGAGTAGGCGGCCTTCGCGCTCCTGCACCCGCATCGACAGAAGACGCGACTCCTCCATTGCCGCCCGGTCGAGCTCGTCCGGGGTGCGTTCGTTGTCGCGCAGTCCGTCCCGGGCGCCCTCCATGTCGGCCAGGATCTCCTCGCGCATGTCGAGCAGGCGCTCGCGGAAGTACGCAAGCTGGGCCTCGTTCATGTAGGCCTCGTCAGGCATGGCCAGCAGTTCGTCACGGGTCATGGGGTTCCGTCGGTTGCGCGTGGGATGTTATACCATAACGTTTCGATTGAGCCCCGACAACACGGATCGGCCACCGTCCTGTGATGGGGTCGACCCGCCTGCAACAAGGTGTCTTATGTCCTCTAAATGTGTGTCTCCGGTCTCGCCGGATAGGGAAACCTCCGCGCCGGATCCGCTACCGGATATTGCCGCGTCGGCTGCTACGCACGCCTCCGCGCTCGACTGGGTGGGTATGGAAGACATCACCCTTCCGCTGTATCTGACCGGCCAGCCAGTGATCGCCCGGGCTAGCGCGGGAGTGAGCCTCGACGACGCGGGCGCGCGCGGCATCCATATGTCACGGCTCTACGGGGCCCTACGGCAGCTGGAGTCCCGCGAGTTGGACGTTGCGCGCCTGTGTGGCGTGCTCGAGGCGTTTCTGGCTTCGCACGATGGTCTGTCCAGCGTGGCCGAGGTCCGTCTTGCCGGGGAGCTGCCGCTGGAACGGCCGGCCCTGGTCAGTGCCGCCGCGGGCTGGAAGCGCTACCCGTTCCGGATCGCTGCACGCAGCGAGTCCGGGGCGGTGTCCCTGGAGCTGGAGGTTCAGGTGGGCTATTCCTCCACCTGTCCCTGCTCCGCCGCCCTGGCGCGGCAGGCGATCCAGGAACAGTTCGACCGCGACTTCACACGCTCGGCCGTGGATGCGGCAACCGTGCGCGAATGGCTGGGCCGGGCCGAGGGCATTGTCGCGACGCCCCATAGCCAGCGCAGCGAGGCAACCGTCACGGTCGGTCTGGATCCGCTGGTATCGAGGTTGCCCCTGCCCGACCTGATCGATCGCGTCGAACAGGCGCTGGGCACCGCCCTGCAGACCGCGGTAAAGCGTATCGACGAGAAGGCCTTCGCGCTCGCCAACGGCCGCAACCTGATGTTCTGCGAAGACGCCGTACGGCGCCTGGACAGCACCCTGCGCCCGGAGTACTCCGCCCGCGGCTATCGCATCCAGGTTCGCCACCGCGAGAGCCTGCATGCACACGACGCCGTGGCGCGGGTCGTGCGTCTGCCGTCAGCGGAACGCTGAAGCAGCCAGTCGGACCGTGGACCGCCACAAGGCGGTGGGGTTGGTCAGGCATCTGCCACGTCGCTTTTCGGCAAGTGTGTGGACACGTAAAAAAGCCGCCGGATACGCAATCCGGCGGCAATGCTTACGGAGGTTGGAGAGACCAAAGGCAGGAAGTCACCGTTCGTCCTGGCGACACACAGCTGTCCGGGCTGCGCATCTAAATGAGAATCATACGCACTTGCGGTGCATTGTCAAACGGACTGAGGCCTGTTCGGGCCCAGGGGGACGATGGCGTAGCCCGTGCTACGGCCCGGACGGCACTGACTGCGGGGTGCCTGCCGCGTCGGGCAGGCTGCGATGCCGGTCGGCCATCGGCTCGGCCGCGATCAGGTAATCCGCCCCGTGCCGGAGGCCCTCCTTGCTTCGGGCCAGCGGCAGGGCGGTTTCCCGCAGCGCCTCGATCTTCTGGTGCATGGCCTTTGCCAGGCTATCGTCATTGAAGTGCGACAGCTGGCGCAGGCACAGGTCGAGCTGGCCGTTGACGAAGCGCTCGCGGTAGTGAATCGGGAAATAGCGGACATCCAGAACCCGGAAGCCGGCGATCCCGAGATGGCGCATGACCCAGGACGAAGGGTATTCGCGATAGGGGCGGTTCCCCGCGAGCAGCAGGCAGGCATCCCGCAGGCGACCGATTTCGCGCACGATGCGGTCGGACTCGGTCTTGGGTTCGGTCATTACATAGGGTTCCACGCCGACGAGATACAGCCGCTCGCCCACGTGGGGTCGCAGCCGGTGCAGTGCGCGGTCCTGCCAGTAGGGGGCGAAGCCTTCGATCGCGCCGATGAAGTAGTCGAGCAGGACGGTATCGAAGCGTTCACCAAACAGCAGCTGCTCCGACATCCAGTTGCCGACCATGATGCGGTCCTGGCGGCGACGGGCCGTGCCCGCTGCCTTCTTCACGGTCGTCGCCATCTGATTGGAGGCAGTTACGGCCGTCCAGCGCTCGGTGTCCAGGCCACATATCCATTCGACCGACTTCCGCCCGGTTCCGGCATCCAGAAAACTGCCCCAGGGACGCTCACCCTGGAGCTTCTCGATCGCCTGGAAGATCGGCGAATCCGCTGCCTTGGCGGTCGATGAAGTCGTGTGGGAGCTTTTCTTGTGCGTAGTTTTGAGAGGCATTTTTCAACTCCTGGGTCGGCCCTCGAATTGAATAGGCCGAGGGCCGTCAGTTCAGCGCCAGATCGCGACCATGCGGGCGACGAGAGCGAGTACGACGTTCACCAGTACGAGTACCGGGGCGAAGGGCTGGTCCAGCGGGAGGCTTAGACTCCAGGCGATCAGGAATCCTGCCAGGGCGAGCGACTGCGCCCACAGGAAGTGGCCGCGAAGGTCGCGCGCCAGATGGGCGGCGCCCCAGGCTGGGAGCAGCAGGCTGGCTAGCGCGGCTGGCAGGCCCAGGACCATGCTGCCGAGCACGATCGCCGCCACCAGCCAGGCAATCTCCGTCAGGCGCAGCCATGCTGCCGGGGCGCGCTTGGCGGGCACGTCGGGGGCGAGCTGAGCATGGCGCCATACCTTCAGCAAGCCGGGTACTAACATGAGACTGGCGAGTGCCAGTGCCGCAACAGCCCAGAGTTCCTGCGGTCCCGCGAAGTACAGCTGACCCTCGGCCCAGGCCGCGGCGGCGAGGCTGGCCTGCGAGAAATTGGCCGCGAGCAACGTGACCGCGGCCAGTCCGGCTAGGAAAACGGCAAGCGGTAGACGCTCGCGGTCCGGAGTGCGTTGCAGCAGCGCCATTACGCCAGCGCCTAGGGCCAGTGCCACGGGCAGTACCGGCCAGTGCAGCACGGAGGCCAGGACCCCGCCGGCCGCCGCCCATTGGCCAAGTGCCAGTGCCTGCCAGACTGAGCCGCGCAGGAACAGCCCGGCTCCGGCCAGCGCGAGTACAGCCGTGACCAGCAGCCCGGCGACGAACGGAACGAGCAGGAGGTCACCCAGCATCGAAGTAGCCCTCTAGTGGGTGGTTCTCCACGCCGATGGCTCGCAGGAAGTCATCATCGTGGCTGGTCATGACCAGTGTCGCGTTGGCTGGAAGTGCGGCGATCAGGTCGACGGCGTCACCCCGCACCTCGGCGTCAAGGTGGTTGGCCGGCTCGTCCAGCAGGACCAAGCGCTCACGTGACGGTTGTGCGCTGCCGCTGTGCAACGCGGCGGCGAGACGCAGGAGTTGCCACTGACCGCCGCTCAGGCGGTCGAGCCGGCGATCGAGCAGTGCCTGTATGCGGGGTTGATCCGGAGTATTTGCCCCCATCGCCCGGAACCAGTCGTGTCCGGACAAGGGCCAAGGCTGTCGCCGGGGATGGTCCTGTCCCAGCAAGCTGACATCAACATTGGGTGCGAGGTGCAGCCGGCCGCCATGCACCCGTGCCTGGCCCGTAACGGCCTTCAGTAGCAGGGATTTGCCAACGCCATTGGGGCCGGTCAAGGCCCAGCGCGCACCATTGGGTATATCAACTGACAATGGCCCCAGCACCGGACGATCAAATCCGAGCCGGGCGGACTGCACGCTCAGGATGGCAGGGGTGGCGTTCGGCGGCATGTGGGCTCGACAGAGTTGGGAAGGCGCAAATGATAACGGACCCGGAAAGTGACTTTCCGGGTCCGAACCTTCAGCAGGCTTGTGCCGGCAGGTTACCGCTGGGGCAGGCTTTGCGCCCAGGTGGTCATCAGATCCAGATAACCCTCCAGCGCCGAATCGGCGGGCGGATCCAGCGGCACGGCATGGGTGGGCCAGCCGAGATTGCGCTCCAGGAACTCGGCGCCGCGCGGCGGCTGGAATTCGGCGTACAGGACGGTGCCCTCGGTGCCTTCGAGATCACTGACCAGGCTGCGCAGGTGGCGCGCGGTCGGCGGGATGCCCGGGGCGGGTTCGAGGTAGCCGACGATCTCCACCGGCAGCCATTCTTCCAGGTAGTCGAGATCCTCGTGATACACCACGATGCGCTGATCCGGTTCTACCTGTTCGGCCAGGGCCTCGGCATGTTCGCGCAGGCGTTCGGCGGTACGTTCGGCGCGCTCCATGAAGGTGTCGGCTTGGTCGGGGCGGAGCTCGCCCATGCGCGCGCCCAGGGCTAGAGCGAGTTCGGCCATACGCAAAGGATCGGCGTTGAAGTGTGGGTTACCCTCTTCATGCACGTGGCCCATGTTCGGTCCGTCCATGGTGATGGAGCGGCGCAGTTCGATCATGTCCGCCGATCGGAAGTGCCCCGGTTGGCCGGAGTTGATGGCGCGGTTGCTGGCGCCACGCTGGGCGGCCGGCAGCCAGCCTTCCTCCAGGCCGGCGCCGATCTCGAGCAGCATGTCGGCCCGGCGCAGGGCGGCCATGAAGCTGGGGCGGGCGTCGAGGTAATGGGCATCGCGGTCCGGCGGTGCGAGCACGCGGACCTCGGCCTCGTCGCCGCCAATCTCGCGGGCCAGGGCGCCCAGGGTGGAGGTGGTGGCGACGATGTTCAGTCCGGCGGCGGCCTGCGACGGCAGCAGGATGAGGGTAAGCGCCGCCACCGAGGCAACAGCGGCGAGCGTACGGGTGATACGGGTGCGAGTCTTGCTAAAAAACATGCGGGACTCCTGGTGATAACGGGATACGGATGGGGTCGGCAGGGCATCAACGGTCCTGCCGACCCTGAACAAGGCAATACGGATCAGAAGCGGTGGGCGCCGTGGGCGCCGAGGGCCACGTTCAGCTGCAGCATGAACTCCAGGCCACGGTCGCGATGGCCGTCGTCATCGATGAAGTCGTTCTGCGACAACTGAGCCCGGAGGAACACCGGCTCCACCGGGCGGAAGGTCACCTGGGCGGAGTGGCGATAGGAGGTGCCGAAGGATGGGGTGGCGAACTGACGGACTCTATTCTGATCGCGTTCGTTACCGGGCAGTCCGTCGTTGGTCAGGCCAAGGGCCTCGGCGCGCAGGCCAGCTTCCCAGCGTGGTGCGAAGCCGTATACCGCTTGCAGATACAGACCATCCTGCTTGGCCTTGCTGCTGCCTACGGCATTATCTGCGATCGTGGTCTGATCCTGTCGACGCTGATAGTCGACGTCGATCTCGCGGTAGAAGTACTCGCCTTGTACGCGCCAGTCACCATGACCGTAGGCACGGCCGGAGCTGTACTTGTAGACCGCATCCAGTCCAGCGAACCATGCATCGCCGTCCCATTCTTCAAGGCCGGATCCGTGTTCGGTTTCCTGCTGCCAGGTGCGGGCGTAGCCGCCGGAGATGCCGAATTGCGCGGCGTGATCGGGACCCAGATCCGGTCCGAATTTGGCGAAGGCCGTGATCAGGCGCGGCCCGGATACATTGGAAAACGAGGAATTGATCTCGTCTCCCGCGTTAGTGGTGTGGGAGCCGCCGGAACCCTGATAGGGGATGAAACTGTCGTCGCCCTGAAGGAGCTCGATGCCCAGTTGGGTGTAGGTCGCGGTGGGGGCGAGCCAGGTAGCTTGTACGCCGGTTTCCTGCAGGCCATGGTCACCGAACAGGTATTCATTGACCAGCGGGCGGTCGACGAAGTCCCAGTCGTGCCCGTGGCGGCTGTTGATGTAGCCGATGTCGGACAGGAATTTACCGGCCTTGACCTGGAAACCGCCGGGCAGGGCACGGGTGGTCAGGTAGGCCTCCTCGACCTCGATATCGCTGTCGTCAAAGCCCAGAATCAGGACGCCGTCGAACAGGTCGCCCAGTTGCGCGTTCAGTGCGAGCTCGGAATGTCCCATGTTGAAGCCGTCGTCGAAGCCATGATCGTGGTCATGGCCATGGTCATGACCGTGGTCGTGGCCATCGCCGAAGCCGGCGGGCGAATCGTTACCGTGCGAAAGCTCGTTGTAGTAGACGCCCTCGAGAATCAGGGACACATCCAGGCCCCAGGACGAGTTGTCGTCACCGGCGGTCCATTGCGCCGCAGCGGCTCCGGGGGCGGCGAGGGTCAGGGCGGTCAGGCCGGCGAGGACCGGGCGGGAGTACGGAGTGCGAGGCATTTTGGGCTCCTGGTTGCGCGGCAGTCTGCTGTTCTGGGCAGTGCCAATCAACGAAAATGGACTGTTATAGCGTAACGAAACGTTAATAAACGTTATACAATAACAATTCGCGATTCAACCCTAATCTTGCGAGCCGGTGCGGTGCCGGTCAGTCGCGTGGAAGGCCAGCGAGGGCGAAGGCGTTGCGCCAGGGTTCCAGCTTCTCGGTCAGGCTGAGGCGGGCGTTGGCGGGGCTGGTGGAGGGCAGGCGCAGGGCCTCGACGCCCAGGGCGCGGGTCTCGCGGATGCGCCGCGCGCTCTCGGCGCCGTTGTGGACGATCACGCGCAGGCCCGGGGCCTCGCGGGTCAGGCGGGCGAGATCGTTGGGGACCGGGGCGCGGATGGCGCTGTCCAGGCTCCCCTCGCGCGAGCAGGCCCCGTAGACGTCCCAGAGGCCCACGCCGTGGTCGAGCAGGCGCTCGATGCGCTCGGGGTAATCCATTTCCGGGAAGGGGGCGCCCAGGATCTGCCCGACAATCGGCCAGAACTGGTTGCGCGGGTGGGCGTAGTAGGCCTGGGCCTCCAGCGAGGCGACGCCGGGAAAGCTGCCCAGCACGATCAGGCGGGTGTCCGCACGCAGGATGGGCGGGAACGCCTCGAGGGTCGGTGCGACGGCGGTCATTGGAGGGCGGGGTTCAGGGTGGGCTGTGCAGACGCGCGGCGTCAGGCGCGGTCCTGCTGACCCCGGCGGCAGTCCCCGCACTGGCCATGCAGCTCCACCATGCGCGAGTCGATGGCGAAGTCCTGGGCCTCGGCCTCGTGCTCCAGCGCCTGGCTGGCCGGCTCCGGGGTGTGGAACTCGGTGATCTGGCCGCAGCCGTCGCAGATCATCAGGGCCGACTCGTGGCGCTCGCCGGGGTGCGAGCAGGCGACGAAGCCGTTGAGGCTCTCGATACGGTGGATCAGGCCCTGTTCCAGCAGAAAGGCCAGGGTGCGGTACACGGTTGGCGGCTTGATGCTGTGATCATCGGAGGACAGCGCGTGGATCAGGTCGTACGCCTTGATGACGCCCTCAGTGCGCAGGATCTGCTCCAGGATGCGCCGGCGCTGCTCGGTCAGGCGTGCACCACGGGTGGCGCAGACGCGTTCGGCGTCGGCCAGGGCCTGTTCGATGTCCGGCGTCTTGGTCTCGGCGGCGGCAGTCATGCGCCTAGGATAGCCCAAACGATCACGGTGCCCGTAACCGCCTCGCTGATCAGGCGGGTTCGGCGGCGCGGGTGGTTTCGGTGTCGGGCTCGGTTGGATGGGTCGCCTCGGGGCGCGCGAAGACCTCGGCGGACCACCGGGCGCGTTCGGCGGCCGGCTCGATGTCGCGGGCCACCATGTGTGCATCCACCGCGAGGATGCGGTGGTCCAGGCCTTCGCCGTTGGCGATCTGGATGGCGAGCCCGGGCCGGGCGTTGAGTTCCAGGATCAGCGGCCCGCGGTCGGCATCGATCACCACGTCTACCCCCAGGTAGCCGAGTTGGCTCAGTTCAAAGCAGCCAGCGGCCAGTTCCATCAGCTGGCCCCAGCCGGGTATTTGCAGGCCAACGATGCTTTTTTCGCTGTCGGGGTGTTCGCGGCAGGGCTTGTTGTAGCGCACGCCGCCGATGGTGCGGCCGGAGCCGAGGTCGATGCCCGTGCCCACGGCACCCTGGTGCAGATTGGCCTTGCCGTCGGAGTCCTGGGTTGGCAGGCGCATCATCGCCATCACGGGGTAGCCGCGGTAGACCACGGTACGGATATCCGGCACGCCCCGGTGCGAGACCTCATCGAAGATCGAGGAGAAGCGCACCCGCTGCTCGATCATGGCGGCATCCGGTCGGCCACCCAGGCTGTACATGCCCGAGAGGACGTTGGCGATGTGATCGTCCAGTTCGCTCAGCTCCATGGCGCGGCCACCGGCCCGACGAGGCCGATCGCCGCGCCAGCCGTCGATCACCAGAATGCCGTCGCCGGCCGCGCCGTGGGCCGGCTTGATGACGAAGCCGTCTTCATAGCTCCGCAGCTGCTTCCGCACGTCGCGAATCTGGCGCAGGGTGCGTACGACGCCGTACAGATCCGGCACCGAGAGCCCGGCATCCAGGGCGAGTTGTTTGGTCTGCAGCTTGTCATCCACCCGCGGGTAGAATCGCCGTGCGTTCCAGGCGGCTATATAGCGGGCATTGCGGGCGTTCATGCCGACGATGCCCTGTTCCTTCAACAGTTTCGGGCGCACGAAGCGCGGCAGCCAGGTCGGCATTAGTCGGTCCTCCGCATCGCATCCTGGATGCGTCCGAAGCGGAATAGCTCGCTGAGCCTGTAGCCGGTGTAGCGTCCCAGCAGCAGGGTCATGGCCAGCAGGACCAGCAGCAATTCCGGGAACACGAACAACAGGTGTTCCAGCTGGCGGTTGGCCATCAGCCCGTAGGCCGCGGCCGCGACGGCCAGGCTGCCAATTCCCTGGGTGATGGCATCGGCGGGGCCGTGTTCTTCCCAGACCACCGACATGCGCTCGATGGTCATGGCGAGGATGACCATCGGGAACAGTGACAGCGCCAGGGCGCGTTCGAAGCCGAGCTGGTGCGACAAGATGCTGATGCCGAGCATGAGCATAATGACCACGCTGACCACTGCCGCCAGGCGCGGGACCAGTAGCAGTCTGAGGTGCTCGAGGTAGAAGCGCACCACGAGACCCAACGACACGATCAGCGTGAACAGGATGATCCCGGCCAGCAGCTGGGTCTCGCGGAAGGACAGCGCGATCAGCACTGGCATGAAGGTGCCGAAGGTCTGCACGCCGATCACGTTGCGCAGGAATACGATGATCATCGCGCCCAGCGGCACCATCAGCAGCACCCGGTAGGTGTTCTGTGTGCCCAGCGGCAGGTTCAGGGTGGAGAAGTCGAGGAAGCGACTGTCCAGGGTGTCGCCGAAGCGCTGGATGGTCGCCAGGGCATCCTGCACCCCGCGGGCCACCGCAAAGCGCACCTCCGCGTTCTCGCCGTTGGATATCTCCAGGAGCGGGGCGTCGCCGTGCGACCAAACGGCCACGTCGGCGGGGTACTCGATTTCGCCATTCTCCGGGTCGATGGGCACCCAGCGCCGCGTGTTGTGAACCTCGAGCCAGGTCTGCGGCTCGATGTCGCGGCGCCCGTCGACCAGGCGCAGGGCGGTCACCTGCCGGGCCGGGATGCGCGCGGTGGCCAGCAGCTCGATCAGGGTCTCGGCCCGGCGGGCGCGATTGTCGTCGCTCTCGATAAACACGGCCGCATTGGAAGCCGGTGCGGCATTGGCGAGGTCATTGACCAGTACCGAGGCAAAACTCTGGATGTCCGAGGAGCGTCCGCGGACGTCATCGATCAGCGCCTCGGCGGCCGAACGGAAGGGTTCGGTCCAGTCGGGCACGGCCACTGGCCCCGGGTAGTCGGATTCCGAGCGGTCGTCTCCGTCACGGTAGAGCGTGGCGCGGTAGTACAGCACCTGTTCGCCGCGCGGCTGACGGGTTGTCCACTGGGCCAGGCGGTCCTCCGTCTGAAGGACGGTGTTCAGGCCGTAGCCGCGGGATACGAAGCCTTCGTCCAGGATGGAGAAATTCGGCAGGCGGTGTGGGATTCGAAGCTGCACCGTGGTGGCCTCGCCGGTGGCCTGAAAGCGCACGCGGGCCTCCACCTGCCAGGTCTCGGCGGTGGCGTCCGGCTGCAGGGGCATCCCCAGCGCGCTGACCTTGTAGGCGAAGACCCCGAGTCCGATCGCACTCAGCAGTACGATCAGGATCGGCAGGTGGAAGCGCCTCACTGGTCATCCGCCGCGCAATTGGGTGCGCGCAGATGTTCCTCCCCGGAGTCCACCAGGATGTGTCCGGCCATGTGGCTGCGCCCGATCAGGGCCTGGTAGGTCAGGGCCGTGCGGTCGATCAGGCTGGTGTCGGCGGTCAGGAGCTGGTCCCCGATGCAGAACTCCATTCGCACCACCGGACGCTCCTGCGAGTCTCCGCTGTGCCTGCGAATGCGCACGATGCGCTCGATGGGTCGCTCCAGGGTGATGCGTGCATCCTCGTCTTCCGGATCGATGATCTCGAAGCGGATCCAGTCCTCGCCGTCCCTCTCGAAGCGCTCCTTGTTCAGCGCGTTCAGCGAGGAGGAGGTGGCGCCGGTATCCATGCGCGCCTCCAGCGCAACACCTTCCTCGACGATCAGGACGTTCTCCACGACACCGAGGATGGCCAAGGAGGCCCCCGACTCGTGGGCCGCGGCGGATTGCGTCTGGACCGCCAGGCCAAGCAGCATGGTCAGCAGGATGGATTCGGTTAAGCTGGAACGACGGGTGGCTGGGGCAGTCACGCAGTCTCCTGAAGGTTACAAAATAGTGAAGTCTAGCTGATCACAGTTCCCGTCCTCCGTTAAGGGGGTCACAAAGCCGGGTAAACGCCGATCACTGTTCCCCCGGAGTCCAGGAGTTGCCATGCGCTGGGTAGTCGATCTCGCCAATTTGACCATGAACGATGTTGCCCGGGTGGGTGGCAAGAATGCCTCGCTGGGCGAGCTGCTGGGTCAGCTGGGCGCCGCCGGGGTGCGCGTGCCGGGCGGATTTGCCACGACCGCGGATGCCTATCGCGCCTTGCTGGCGAAGGACGGGCTGGACGCGCAGATCAAGGCCCGCCTGGCGGACCTCGATATCGGCGACATCGAGGCGCTGCGCGCGGCCGGGCGCGAGGTGCGGGGCTGGGTCGAGCAGGCCGACCTGCCGGCCGAGCTGGAGGAGGCGGTGCGCGAGCACTACGCGCAACTGGGCGATGACGTGCCGGTGGCGGTGCGTTCCTCGGCCACCGCCGAGGACCTGCCCGAGGCCTCGTTCGCCGGGCAGCAGGAGACCTTCCTCAACGTGCGCGGCATTGATGCCCTGCTGCAGCGGCTGCGCGAGTGCTTCGCCAGTCTCTACAACGACCGCGCCATCGCCTACCGCGTGCACAACGGCTTTGCCCATGACGAGGTCGCGCTGTCGGCCGGCATCCAGCGCATGGTGCGCTCCGACGTCGGCGCCAGTGGCGTGATCTTTACCCTGGATACCGAGAGCGGCTTCCGCGATGCGGTGTTCATCACCGGGGCCTGGGGCTTGGGCGAGACGGTCGTGCAGGGTGCCGTGAACCCCGACGAGTATCAGGTCTACAAGCCGGCGCTGGCGGCCGGAAAACGCGCCATCATTGGCCGTGCCCTGGGCACCAAGGCCGTGCGCATGGTGCTCACGGAGGACGGTACCCGCACCGAGGACACCCCGACGGACCTGCGCCACCGCTTCTGCCTCTCGGATGCCGATGCCGAGCAGCTGGGCCGCTATGCGGTTGCCATCGAGCAGCACTACGGACGGCCGATGGACATCGAATGGGCGCAGGATGGCGAGACCGGCGAGCTGTTCATCGTGCAGGCGCGGCCGGAGACGGTGGAAAGCCGGGTCGAGCTGGGTGCGGGCGAGCGCTACGAACTGGCGCCGCACGACGCCGAGCCGGTGGTGACCGGCCGTGCAATCGGCTCGAAGGTGGGGGCCGGTATCGTGCGCGTGCTGGATTCGCCGGATGCGATGCACACCATGGAAGAGGGCGACATTCTGGTCGCGGACATGACCGATCCCGACTGGGAGCCGGTAATGAAGCGCTCCGCTGCGATCGTGACCAACCGCGGCGGACGTACCTGCCACGCGGCGATCATTGCCCGCGAGATGGGCATACCGGCGGTGGTCGGTTGCGGTAACGCAACCGAGGTGCTGAGCGACGGGATGGAGGCGACGGTCTCCTGTGCGGAGGGCGACGACGGGCATGTGTACCCCGGCAGACTCGACTACGCGGTCAAGAAGACCGAGATCGGCGAACTGCCGGAGCTGCCAGTCAAGCTGATGCTGAATGTGGCCAACCCCGGGCGGGCCTACGCCTTCTCGCAGCTGCCACACGCGGGGATCGGTCTGGCGCGGCTGGAGTTCATCATCAACGGCACCATCGGCGTGCACCCGCTGGCGCTGCTGGACTATGCCGAGGACCCGAATCGCCTGGAGCCCGAGGTACAGGAGCGTATCGCCGAGCACCTGCGTGGCTTTGATGATGGCCCGCGCGAGTTCTTCGTGCGCAAGCTGTCCGAGGGTATCGCGACGCTGGCGGCGGCCTTCGCGCCGGAACCGGTGATCGTGCGCCTGTCGGACTTCAAGTCCAACGAGTACGCCCATCTGATCGGCGGTGCTGGCTACGAGCCGCACGAAGAGAACCCCATGCTCGGCTTTCGCGGGGCCTCGCGCTATCGCTCGGAGAGTTTTCGTCCGGCGTTCGCGATGGAGTGCGAGGCTTTGCGCCGGGTCCGCGACGAGATGGGCCTGGACAACGTGCAGATCATGGTCCCGTTCGTGCGCACCCTCGCCGAGGCCGAGGACGTGATCCGGGTGCTGGGCGAGGAGGGCCTGCGCCGCGGCGAACAGGGCCTGAAGATCGTGATGATGTGCGAGATCCCGTCGAATGCCCTGCTGGCGGCGCGCTTCCTCGAGCATTTCGACGGCTTCTCCATCGGGTCCAACGACCTGACCCAGCTGACCCTGGGGGTCGACCGCGACTCCGGGTTGGTGGCGGATTCCTTCGACGAACGCAACGATGCGGTGAAGGCGCTCTTGAGCATGGCGATCCGTGCTGCCCGTCGCGCCGACAAGTACGTCGGGATCTGCGGGCAGGCCCCTTCCGACTATCCGGAGCTGGCGGTCTGGCTAATGAACGAGGGCATCGATTCGCTGTCGCTGAACCCCGATTCGCTGTTGTCCACCTGGGAGCAGCTGGCCAAGGTCGGGGGGCCGGATGATGGCTGATTCCGTCGCCCAGTGCCCGCAGGTCTACCTGGTCTCGGATGGCACCGGGATCACCGCGGAGACCCTGGCGCGCTCGCTGTTCACTCAGTTTCCGGATGTCGACCCCGCCTGGCACCGCCTGCCCTTCGTGCAGACGCCCGGGCGCCTGGCCGCCGTGTTCGCCCGGGTCGAGGCCGGGCCGCAGCCCGCCCTGGTGGTGGCCACCCTGGCCAATGCCGATCTGCGGGCCGATCTTCGCCAGAGCTCGGTGCCGGTGATCGACGTCTTCGGCGAGCAGCTCGAGCGGCTGGAGAATCTGCTGGGGGCGACGGCGCAGTCGGTCTCCGGGCGCGCCCACGGCATGGGTGACGTCAGCCGCTATGACCGGCGCATCGAAGCGCTCAACTACACCCTGGCGCACGACGATGGGTTGGCCGTGCAGGACCTGTCGGTGGCCGACGTGGTGTTGCTGGGTGCCTCGCGTTCCGGCAAGACGCCGACCAGCCTCTATCTGGCCATGAACTACGGGCTGTTCGCGGCGAACTACCCGCTGGTCCCGGAGGACCTGCGCCAGGGCGACATCCCGCACATGCCGGAAGGGCTGCGCGGCCTGGGTGGGCGCCTGGTGGGGCTCACGATCACCCCGCAGCGGCTCGCGCAGATCCGCGAGGGCCGACGGCCCGACAGCCGTTATGCCAGTCTGGCCCAGTGCCGGGCCGAGTGTGCGGCGATCCAGGAGTTCCTCGACAGCTGGCAGATCCCGCATCTGGATGTGACCGAGCTGTCGATCGAGGAAATCGCGACCCGGGTGCGCGACTGCATGGATGCCCGCCGCGGCGTTTGAGCAGTGTCTCCCTGGGAGACACTGCTTCATTCGCTCGTCCGCGTTGGCGCCCACGGAGCGCGTTGCGGCTCGTTTATGTAGCTTGCCTACACCTCACTTGCCGCGCCTTGTCACCGAACAGAATCGAGTCGAGCGCGTACGGGCGACTGGATCCGCGTCTCCCTCGCTTGGCATCCCGCCGGGCTTGCCGGAGAATGGGCGCGGTTAACTCGCTGCATCGCAAGGAGTCTGCATGCCCGCCACCGGAACCGGACAAGAGATCGCCATCTTCCTCGTTGGCGTTGTCTTCGGGATTTATATCATCCTGTTGATTTTGAGGACGATCTTCGGCCTGGTGCGGGCCGATTACTACAACCCGATCTCGCAGACCATCGTGATGCTGACCGACCCGCCGTTGCGGGTGTTGCGGCCCGTGATCCCCTCGGTCGGGCGGGTGGATCTGGCCGCGATCGTGCTGATGATCGTGCTCAAGTTCATCGAAATCTGGTTGCGCGTGCTGATTGTGGGTGTGGATGTCGGGGTCGGGATTATCCTGGCCGTGGCAATCCGGGAATTGCTGACCACGGTGATCTGGGTCTTCATCATCGCGCTTATTGCCGAGGTGGTGATGAGCTGGCTTCAGGCGGGGGGCGGTTCCGCCAACAACCCCATCATGCGGCTGGCGGGAGCGGTGAACCGCCCCATCCTCGGCCCTCTGCGCCGGGCCCTGCCGAATACCGGCGCGATCGATTTTTCGCCAATGATCGCCCTGGTTGGGCTTTATATCTTGCTGATTATCGTGCGCTCTTTTTGAGGTAGATCGACGCCCGGGCGAAATGCGCGGGGCGGCCTTGCCAGTTCGGGTGCAAAACGGGCTAGACTCGGGACGAGGGGCCCCTGTGGCAATGCCGCCGCCAGGTCCCCGTTTCTCAAACGGAACAGGAGTCAGTCATGGCAAGAGTGCATCGGGTCATCACCGGCTTTCTCGTCGCATTGGCGGCGGTTGCTCTCGGAAGCTCGATCGCATCCGCCAACGAGGCGGAATTCGACAATTACGTCGTCTACTACAACGTGATCAACACCACCTTCCTGTCCCCGGAGGTCGCGCGGGCCTATGACGTGCGGCGCAGTTCCAACCGGGCCATGGTCAACATCAGCGTGATGGAGCGGGGCGACAACGGCTTGCAGGCGGTTTCCGCGGAAGTCAGTGGTTCGGCCACCAACATGAATGACCAGATGCGCAGTCTGCGCTTCCGCGAGATTCAGGACGGTGATGCCATCTATCACCTCTCCGAGGTGACGGTGCGTGGCGGGGAAACGCTCGAGTTCCAGATCGACATTACCCCGGCGGACAGCGACCGCACGCTGCCGATCCGTTTCACCCGCGACTTTTACGCCGACTGAGCCCCGCCGCGGGGCCTGCGAACGATGCCCCGCTCGTTCGGGCGGGGCATCAAAGCACCAGGCCTAGCAGCATCCATGCGCCGTACAGTGCGACCCCGCCGCCGGCGATCCGGCGGACCCAGGGGCGGCGCACGAAGGCCGCCAGGCGCGCGGCGAACACCCCCATCAGCAGCAGATTCGGCAGCGTCCCCAGGGCGAAGGCGCCCATCAGGGCGGCCCCTTCCAGCGCGCCGCCGGCACTGAGCGACCAGGCCAGCACGCTGTACACCAGGCCGCAGGGCAGCCAGCCCCACAGCCCGCCAACCATCAGCGCCTGACCGGCATGGCGCACTGGCAGGAAACGCCGGCCCAGCGGTTCGATGCGGCGCCACAGTACGCCACCGGCCTTTTCCAGACGGGCCAGGACCGGCCACCAGCCCCCGAGATAGAGCCCGAGCAGGATCAGGAAGACGGCGGCGATGCCCTGGAGGATCGCCTGCCCGGCGGGCAGGCCGCCGAGCAGGCTGGCCCCCAGCCATCCCGCCAGCGCGCCGGCGACCACGTAACTCGCCATGCGCCCGAGGTTATAGGCCAGCAGGAGATCGAGCCCGGGTCCGCGGCGGCCGTGGCCCATGGAGATCGCGCCGACGATGCCGCCGCACATCCCCAGACAGTGCACGCCACCGAGGATGCCCACGGCCAGGGCCGCCAGCAGGGTACCCGGATCACTCATCAGAAAGCGCCTCGGTCAGCGAGGGTCGGCCGCATCGCCCAGGGAAACACTGCTTCATGTATACGCTCGCGCTCGAGTCGCTTTTGCGTGCGAACAAGGCGCGGTGACCGCCGTGCAGTCATTCTGCACAAGGGAACCGCAACGCTGTGCGCGCGCAAAAGCGGCCGAGCCCCTGCATTGAATGGTTTGTGGGGTTGGCACCCCAGGTTCCCCGATACGGCGTTGCGCCGCTTGCGGGTAGAACGACTACCCGCCGCACGACGCGCCTTGTCTCGAAGAACCTGGGGTGCCAACGCGAGCGTGTACATGAATCAGTGTTTCCCTAGGACCTCGTGCTTGGTGCGGATGAAGGTCGCGTGCGGGATGTAGAGCAGGTCTGCGAGGTGCCGGATTACCGCTTCCTGGCGCTTGTTGAGGTCGCGGTTGGCCCAGGCGGCACGCCACAGGGCGCGCATGATGTCGGTCTTCTGCCCGGCATCAAAGGATGCGTTCACTTCGCGCACCATGGGGTGGATGGAGATCAGTTCGTCGCTGTCCTCCTGGGCAATCTCCAGCATCGCATCGGCGGTATCACTGTCCAGCCGGAACAGTTCGATCAGGCTGGCGCGCACGGACTCCAGTTCCTCGGCGTGCAGATCAAAGTCGGCCCGGCAGACCTCCATGATCAGCGCCGCCGCGGCGCGTTGCAGGCGCTCCTCGGGGGCGCCCTCGGGGCGGTCGCTGCGTTCGGCGCCCAGCAGGCGCTGCCAGTGGCTGCGTAGTTGTTCGATCAATTCAGGGTCTCCGTGGTCTTGCGCTGTGCGGTATGGTGCCCGAATGGAACCCGCCCGGCCCGAATCCCCCGATCTTCTCCTGCTCTCCGGCGGCATCGAGAGCAGCGCCTTGCTGGCGCAGGAGCATGCCGCCGGCCGCTCGTTGCGTGCCGTGTGGGTCGACTACGGCCAGCGTAATGCCGCGCGCGAATGGACCGCGGTGGAGCATCTGTCGGCGGTCTACGGTTGTGCCCCCATCGCGCTGGATCTCCAGTCCCTGCGCACGGCCTTCACCCGTCGCAACGACTGGGTCGGACACGTGCCGCTGCCCCAGCGCAATCTGTTGGTGCTGGCCCTGGCGGTCAACCTGGCCGAGCACCACGGCGCGGCACGCATCCTGCTGGCGCTGAACCGCGAGGATCAGGGGCATGGTCCGGGTTCGCAACCGGGGTTCGTGCAGCAGGTCTCGGAGCTGGCCGCAGGTCTGGTGTCCGGCCTGCAGGTCGAGGCCCCGCTGATCGACCGGAGCAAAGCCGAGATCATTGCCGCCACCGACCCGCTGGGGATCGACTGGCGCCACACCTGGAGCTGCCTTCTGGCACAATCGCGGCAGTGCGGGCGTTGCCCGCAGTGTCAGGCCCGGCGTGCCGCGTTCGCCGCGGCCGGCATCCCCGACCCGACCGACTACCGCGAAGCCCCCCGATGACCGATCCCGCCATTCCCCGTCATGTCTCCGAGCGTCTGGAGATCGCCATCCTTACCGGTGAGACCCTGCAGCTGAACTGGGTCGAGCCCAATTCCAGCCAGGCCTGGTGGGGCAAGGTGACCCCGCGCGAGGTGCGCGAGGCGGACGGGTGCCACTGGCTCGACGGGGAATGCGAGGGCCGTACGGTGCAGATCCGACTGGACTTGATCCGCAACCTGCCGACACCGGTCAAGTAGCAGCCGCCACGCCTCCCGGGTCGCTCAGGCCGGGCAACAGGTCCGCGAGCGATTCCAGCAGTTCGAAGTCCCCCGAGTGCATGGGCTCGCCGCGCTCGTCCGGGTAGCGCATCCCCCGCAGTTCGGCGATCCCTGCTCCGGCGGCGCTGGCCAGCGCCAGCAGGTTGTCGTCGACTAGAAGCGTACGTTCCGGAGCGTACGGTGCGACCCGCTGCAGGCGTTCCCAGAAGCTGCCGTCTTCCTTGGCGCAATCGAGGTCGTGGGCGGAGACAATGGTATCCAGGCGGTCGCCAATGCGGGTGAGCTGGTGCTTGAAGGCGTAGACCTGCGGGTGGGCGTTGGTGACCAGCACCCGCCGCCGCCCGGCCCTTTGCAGGGCACCCAGGACTTGATCGGCATGCGGTTTCAGGGCGATGTGGTGGGCCAGCTCGCGTTTCAGGCCGAGGATGTCCAGACCGGTAAAGCGGGTCCAGTGATCCACGCAGTACCACTCCAGCTTGCCGCGCACCCGCTGCATCTCGTCCTCCAGGCGGCGGCGCGCGCATTCCGGGTCATCCGGTTGGCAGCGGATGTATTCCTGCGGGATCAGTTCACGCCAGAAGCGATTGTCGAAGTGCAGATCCAGCAGCGTCCCGTCCATGTCGAACAGCACAGTGTCGATGCGATCCCAGGCGATCGCGGCGCGGGCCGCGGGCGGGCGCGGATTTTTTTCGGGGTTTTGCAGGTCCACAGCTAACGGCTACACGAAAGAGGGTGACGACGATGGCCCCCATGGTACCCCAATCGCGGTTCCTTCCCGCGCCCCTGCTCCTTGCGCTGATGGCGCTGCCGCTGGCCGTGCAGGGAATGGACCCCGGCGACTCGGACTACGACCCGCTGGAGGACGACAGCCTGTGGGGCGAGACGGTCTCCCCGGACCAGACCCAGACCACCAGTCCGGAGCTGACCTTCCTGCTGGAGGAGCCGGACCGGACTCCGCATCACCACCAGAACCAGATCCGCATCACGCAGTCCTCGCTGGAGGATGGCTGGGCCGATCTGCGCCAGTGTCACAATGATGTGGCGGCCATTCGGCGCATGGTCATTGTGTACAATGAAGCCAGAATCGACGAGCTCCAGGTCGAGTCCACCCGCAATATCGAATCCGCGCGTGCCGAGGGCGATCGCGTGGACCTGCGCGGGGTGCAGCGGGACGCCGAGGTCTGCGTGACCGCGCGCATGAAGATCGTCGAAGACGAGGGGGACGGCGTCTATCGCCTGGAGAACGGCCCGTTCGTGCGCCGCTTCCTGGATGGCTACTTCCCGATGCGCGTCACCATGGCCGTGAGCTGGGGCGATCTTGACCTGCGTCTGGCGGAGACCGATCCGGCCGACCAGGAGGGGTTCGAGGTGGTCACCTCCGATCATGGCTTCATGTTC
The DNA here is from genome assembly GCF_000377825.1 of Thioalkalivibrio sp. AKL9. Lineage (NCBI taxonomy): Bacteria > Pseudomonadati > Pseudomonadota > Gammaproteobacteria > Chromatiales > Ectothiorhodospiraceae > Thioalkalivibrio > Thioalkalivibrio sp. AKL9. The sequence continues at coordinate 72,016 of NZ_KB905111.1, forward strand.
GACACCTTGTTCGAGGGCGAACTGCGTACCCTGGTGCGGCTACGCAACAGCCATTAGGGAAACGCTGACGCATTTACCCGCTCGCGCTTGACGTGTTTGCGTGCAACCAAGGTGCGGCGCTGCCGTGCAGTCCCTGTGCGGCAGAGGTGAGCCGCGGCGCCGTGCGCGCGAAAAGGCGGCGGACCCCCTAAGGTGCCAACGCGAGCGTGTACATTAAGCAGCGTTTTCCTACATGTCTCCCGGAGGGCGCATGAGCCGAGACAAGCCGGATGTCCAGGGGCGGCGTACGGTCGCCAGCAGCCGCCTGTTCGAGGTGGAGGAGCTGGATCTCGAATTCAGCAATGGTGCGCGCACCTGCTTCGAGCGTCTGGTCAGTCGCGGCCATGGGGCGGTGATCATCGCCCCGGTGCAGACCGACCGGACCGTCCTGTTGATCCGCGAGTATGCCGCCGGCACCCACCGCTACGAGCTGGGTCTGCCCAAGGGGCGGATGGAGGCGGGCGAGGACATCCTGACTGCCGCCAACCGCGAGATCATGGAGGAGGTTGGCCACGCCGGGCATCGCCTGACCCACCTGGGCGCGCTGACCGTGGCACCCGGCTACATGGCCCACCAGACCCATCTGGTGCTGGCCGAGGACCTGTATCCGCAGGCCGCGGAAGGCGACGAGCCGGAGGCGCTCGAGGTGGTCCCCTGGTCGCTGGACCGGCTGACCGAGCTGGTCGCCCGGGAAGATCTGACCGAGGCGCGCTCCATCGCCGCGCTGTACATGGTGCGCGATTACCTCGACGCCTGAGCGCAACCCTGCCAAGCTAGGCGGAACGTTTCGGGAAAACGGGAGTTCCCCATGCATGCTCCGCCGAAGGATTCGGCTCTTACTGCCCTGATGCACGAGGTGGCTGCGCTGGCCGACCAGGCCGGCCACGCGATCCTCGAACTCTACGAGACGCGCTTTGCGGTCACCGAAAAGGCCGATCATTCGCCGCTCACCGAGGCCGATCTGGCTGCCCACCGGATCCTTGCCCATGGGCTGGCCGACATCGACCCCGACTGGCCCGTGTTGTCGGAGGAGGGGCAGGACGTGCCCTTCGAGCGCCGTCGCCAGTGGCAGACCTACTGGTTGATTGATCCCCTCGACGGCACCCGCGAGTTCGTCAAGCGCAGCGGCGAATTTACCGTGAACGTGGCCCTGATCCACGACCACGAGCCGGTGCTGGGCGTCGTCTGGTGCCCGGTGCTCAAGCGCCTGTACGCCGGTCATCGCGATGGCGTGGCCATTCGCCGTGACGAGGATCAGCCCCCGTGGGAAATCGCAGTGGCGCGCGACCGTATTGGCACCGATCACCCATTGGTGGCGGGCAGCCGTTCGCACGGGGCGGAGCGACTCAAGGTCGCGCTGGACCGTCTGGGGCCCCACGACCTGGTCAGCATGGGCAGCTCGATGAAGCTGTGCCTGGTGGCCGAGGGAGCTGCCGACATCTATCCGCGTCTGGGGCCCACCAGCGAGTGGGATACCGGCGCGGCGCACGCCGTGGTCCGGGCCGCAGGCGGACGGGTGACGGATCTCCACGGGCAGGAGCTGCGTTACAACACGCGCGAAAGCCTGCTGAACCCCGAATTCCTGGTGTGCGCGGGCAACCCCGACGGCTGGTTGCGCCGCCTGGGGCTTCCCGACGCCTGAGTCCCCCGCTCCGCGTCAGGCGGCGCCGTTGGTCCGCGACGGGGCCACCGGCTCCGGCGTGATATCCCAGATCTGGTCGGCGTAGTCGCGCACCGTGCGGTCGATGGAGAAGTACCCCATGCGCGCGACATTCAGGATGGCTGCCTCGGCCCATGCGGTACGGTCGGCGTACAGGGCATCCGCCCGGTCGCAGGCCGCGGCGTAGGCTGGATAGTCGGCGATCACGAAGAACGGGTCCTCGTGGCGCAGGTAGCGCCCAAGGTCGCCATGGGTCCCCGGGTCGTCGCAGGTAAAGAACCCCGATTCGATCATCTCCACCGCGGCGGCCAGGTTGGGCTGCTGCGCCAGGATGGCCTCGGGGCTCGGGCCGTTGCGGCGATGCTCGACCACCTCGTCGGCAGTCATGCCGAAGATGAAGATAGACTCCTCGCCCACCGCGTCGCGGATCTCGATGTTGGCGCCGTCCAGCGTGCCGATGGTCAGGGCGCCGTTCAGTGCCAGTTTCATGTTGCCGGTGCCGGAGGCCTCGAAGCCGGCGGTGGAAATCTGTTCGGAGACATCGGCCGCCGGGATGATGATGCTGGCGGAACTGACCTCGTAGTTGGGGAAGAACACGCACTTCAGGCGGTCGCCCACGGCCGGATCGTGGTTCACGATGTCGGCCACCTCGTTGATCACCTGGATGATGCCCTTGGCGCGGGCATAGCCGGGTGCGGCCTTGCCGCCGAACAGGACCACGCGCGGCGGGACGTCCTCGCCGGCGCGGATGCGCTGGTAGAGATCCACCACGTGCAGGAGTTTCAGCAGCTGGCGCTTGTATTCGTGGATGCGCTTGATCTGCACGTCGAACATCACGTCCGGGTTCAACTCCACGCCGGTGCGTTCGCGGACCAGGTCGGTCAGGCGCTGCTTGTTGGCGCGCTTCACGTCCATGAACGCCTTTTGCAGTTCGGGATCCTGGGCGTAGGGCTCCAGCGCGCGCAGACGGTCCAGGTTGTACTGCCAGTCGTTGCCGATGCGCTGGCCCAGCAGTTCGGTGAGCGCGGGGTTGGACTGGATCATCCACAGGCGCGGGGTCACGCCGTTGGTGACATTGACGAAGCGTTCCGGCCACAGGGCGTAGAAGTCCTCGAACAGGGTCTCCTGCAACAGCTGGGTATGCAGCGCGGCCACGCCGTTGACGTGGTGCGAGCCGACCACGGCCAGGTGGGCCATGCGCACGCGGCGGCCATGGTCCTCGTCGATGATGGACAGCCGGGTCAGGCGGTCGTTGTCCCCGGGATAGCGGTGACGGACCTCTTCCAGGAAATCCTGGTTGATACGGTAGATGATCCCCATGTGCCGTGGCAGAACGCGCTCCATCAACTCCACCTGCCAGGTCTCGAGGGCCTCGGGCATCAGGGTGTGGTTGGTGTAGGCGAAGGTGCGCCGGCTCAGGTCCCAGGCATGGTCCCAGGACTGTTCATGGTGGTCCACCAGCAGGCGCATCAGTTCCGCCACGGCGATCGCCGGGTGGGTGTCGTTGAGCTGGATCGCAATCTTGTCGGGCACTTCATCGAGGCTGTAGCCGAGTGCCAGATGGCGCTCCAGGATGTCCTGCAGCGAAGCGGAGACGAAGAAATACTCCTGTTTCAGCCGCAGTTCCTTGCCGACCGCCGTGGTGTCGTTGGGGTACAGAACCATCGAGATGGTCTCCGACTCGGCCTTGTCCGAGACGGCGCGGATGTAATCGCCCTCGTTGAAGTAGCGCAGGTCGAAGTCGCGGGTGGCCTTGGCCGCCCACAGCCGCAGATTGTTCACGTTGCGCCGGCCGTAGCCCGCCGTCGGGTAGTCGTAGGCCATGGCCAGGACTTCCTCGCCGTCCTCCCAGGTGTAACGGGTGGAGCCGTCGGGGTCATGATGCTCGACCACGTAGCCGTAGAAGTGGATCGGGAATTTGCGATCCGAGCGCGGGAATTCCCAGGGGTTGCCGTAGCGCAGCCAGTTGTCCGGGTGCTCGACCTGTTGGTAGGGCTCGAACTCCTGCCGGAACATCCCGAATTCATAGCGGATGCCGTAGCCGTAGCCGGGGTAGCCCTGGGTCGCGAGCGACTCGAGGATGCAGGCGGCCAGGCGCCCGAGGCCGCCATTGCCGAGGGCGGCGTCGTCTTCCAGGTCGAGGATGGTATCCAGGTCCACGCCGAGGTCCGCCATCGCCTGGCGTGCCGGCTCGAGGATGCCCATGTTGCGCAGGTTGGCCTCGAGCATGCGCCCGATCAGGTATTCCAGCGACAGGTAGTAGACGCGCTTGACGTCCTCGTCGGCGAATTGCCGGCGGGTCAACAGGCGCCGCTCCACCATGCGTTCACGGATGGCGAAGGCGAGTGCTTCCATCCAGTCGCGTTCGGTGGCTTCGCGCGGGTCTTCCCCCACCACGCGGACCACGGCATCGCGGATCGATTGCCGCAGGCCCTCCGCGTCGTTGGGGAGGTTGGGCAGGTGCGTGACTTCGGGGGCGGCCATCGGGTGGTTCTCCAGGAGGGGGTAGACGCGCCGTTGCCCGGGGTTATCCCTCCCGGGCGACGGCGCGATAGCCGATATCTGTTCGGCAGTATATATCGTCGAAATGAATCTGTTGTACGGCTGCGTAGGCCTTTTTCTGCGCGGCCTTCACGTCCTCGCCGAGGCCGACCACGCACAGCACACGGCCCCCGGCGGTGACGATCGTTCCGTCTTCGCCCTGTGCGGTCCCGGCGTGGAACACGTGGGCATTGGGATCGCGTTCCACGGCCTCCAGGCCGGTGATGGCGTCGCCCTTGCGGTAGGTTCCGGGGTAACCGCCGGCGGCTAGGACCACGCCCAGCGCCACGCGCGCATCCCACTCGGCCCGGACCTGGTCCAGGCGGCCTTCCAGCGCGGCCTCGACCAGTTCGCCGAGGTCGGAATCCAGGCGGCTCAGGATCGGCTGGGTCTCGGGGTCGCCGAAGCGGCAGTTGAACTCCAGCACCTTCGGGTTGCCTGCGGCGTCGACCATCACGCCGGCATAGAGAAAGCCGGTGTAGCGTTCGCCATCGGCGGCCATGCCCTGCACGGTCGGCTCGATAACCTCGCGCAGGATGCGCTCGTGCAGGGCATTTGTCACCACCGGGGCGGGCGAGTAGGCCCCCATCCCGCCGGTGTTGGGGCCCCGGTCGCCGTTGTCGCGCGCCTTGTGGTCCTGCGAGGAGGCCAGCGGCAGGACATGCTCGCCATCCACCATGCAGATAAAGCTGGCCTCCTCGCCGCGCAGGAATTCCTCGATGACCACCCGGTTCCCGGCCTCGCCAAAGGCATTGCCGGCCAGCATGTCGTGAACGGCGGCGCGCGCCTCGTCTTCGGTCTGCGCCAGGATGACGCCCTTGCCAGCGGCCAGGCCGTCGGCCTTGACCACGATGGGTGCGCCGTGGGTAGCGATGAACTCAAGCGCCGCGGTCTCGTCCTCGAAGCTGCCGTAGGCGGCGGTCGGGATGCCGTGGCGTTGCATGAAGTCCTTGGCGAAGCTCTTCGAGCCCTCCAGCTGCGCCGCCTTCGCGGTGGGGCCGAAGCAGCGCCGGCCGGCGGCGCGGAACGCATCCACTACACCGGCGACTAGCGGGGCCTCCGGGCCGACGACCGTAAAGGCCACTGCCTCGCGCTCGGCCAGGGCCAGTAGCGCGTCGATGTCGGTGACGCCGATCTCGACGTTCTCGCATTTTGCCTCGCGCGCGGTCCCGGCGTTCCCGGGGGCCACCAGGACGCGCTCGATGCGCGGGGACTGCGCCAGCTTCCACGCCAGGGCGTGTTCGCGTCCGCCGTTGCCGATTACCAGTACGTTCATGAGAGGCCCCGGATCAGTGACGGAAGTGGCGCATGCCGGTGAACAGCATGGCGATGTCGTGCTCGTTGGCCGCGTCGATCACCTCCTGGTCGCGCATCGAGCCGCCGGGCTGGATCACCGCGGTGATGCCGGCCTCGGCCGCCGCGTCGATACCGTCGCGGAACGGGAAGAAGGCGTCCGAGGCCATGACCGAGCCGGCCACCTGCAGGCCCTCGTCGGCGGCCTTGATGCCGGCGATGCGCGCGGAATACACCCGGCTCATCTGCCCGGCACCGACCCCGATGGTCTGTTCGTCGCGGGCGTAGACGATCGCGTTGGACTTCACGTACTTGCCCACCTGCCAGGCGAAGCAGAGGTCCTTCATCTCCTGTTCCGAGGGCGCGCGCGCGGTCACGGTCTTCAGCTCCACATCGGCCAGGCTGCCGCGATCGGCATCCTGTACCAGGAGCCCGCCGCCGATGCGCTTGTAGTCGAGGCCGGGGCCGACACCCGCCGGCGGGATTTCGAGCACGCGGACATTCTTCTTGGTGGCCAGGGCGCGCAGCGCGCCCGGGGTGACCTCGGGGGCGATGACCACCTCGACGAACTGACGGCTGACGATCGCATGCGCGGTATCGCCGTCCAGCGGCCGGTTGAAGGCGATGATGCCGCCGAAGGCCGAGGTCGGGTCGGTCTGGAAGGCGCGTTCGTAGCCCATCAGCTGGGTCGGGGCGACGGCCACGCCGCAGGGGTTGGCGTGCTTGACGATCACGCAGGCCCCGGCCTCGAACTGGCGCACGCATTCCCAGGCGGCATCGGCGTCGGCCAGGTTGTTGTAAGAGAGTGCCTTGCCCTGGTGCTGGCGGTAGCTGGCCAGGGTGCCGGGTGCAGGCTGTGGATCACGATAGAACGCGGCGCGCTGGTGCGGATTCTCGCCGTAGCGCAGGGTCTCGACGCGTTCGAAGGTGGCGTTCAGCTGTCCCGGGAACGGAGCCGCTTCGCCATCCTCGTCGAGGGCCGAGAGGTAGTTGCTGATCGCGGCATCGTAGCGCGCTACGTGATCGAAAGCCGCGACCGCCAGGCGGAAGCGCAGCGACTGCGGCACCTCGCCGTGGTCGCCGATGGCCGCGGCGATCTCGCTGTACTGGTCGGGGCTGGTGGCCACGGCCACGTCGCGGTAGTTCTTGGCCGCGGCGCGCAGCATCGCCGGGCCGCCAATGTCGATGTTCTCGATGGCGTCTTCCAGGCTGCAGCCGGGACGGGCCACCGTCGCCTCGAAGGGGTAGAGGTTCACCACCAGCAGGTCGATCGGCGGGATGTCCTGCTCGGCCATCACCGCGGAGTCGATGTCGCGCCGGCCGAGCAGCCCGCCGTGGATGCGCGGGTGCAAGGTCTTGACTCGGCCATCCATGATCTCGGGGAAGCCCGTGTGCGCGGAAACCTCGATTACCGGAAGGTTGTTTTCGGCCAGCAGGCGGGCGGTCCCGCCGGTGGACAGAAGCTCGACGCCGCGTTCATGCAGGGCGCGGGCGAGCTCCACGACGCCGGTCTTCTCGGAGACCGACAAAAGGGCGCGCTGGATAGGGCGGCTGGGGGTCATGCGGGGCCTCGGGATCGCTGCAAAACGACCATTATATCGAACGCGCGGCCCGGATGGATCGGCATTCGGAGTCGCGAAGCCGAGGTCGCCAGACGGGCCCTCAGCTTGTAATTTTTGCGCAAAACCTTCAGGGTATAAAAACGATTTCGGACACAACGCCCGCGTTCAGACGCATCGCGCGGCGCCGTAAACGATCCCCGAGCCAGGCGGGATGGGCCCGCCAGACCACGGCTCGGCATCCGGGTACCGATTGCCCTCCGGATGTGCAGGAAGAACCGGCCAGGCCGGTGTCGGGTGCTGCGAACAACGCACCCGGCGCATTGATACCCGAACACCGGGCGGCACCCGCCTGGCTCGATCGGGCTGCTGGCGAGACCGCCGTGTGATGCGGAGGTCGCGGTTTACTGCGTTTGCGGGGTGTTGTGCCGACGGATCGGCCCAGAGGCCGGTCCAGTCACGCTTACAACAGCAGCAAAGCCAAGAGGAACCAGCATGGCAGCGAATATCAAGAATGATCAGGACTTCGGCGAGAAGCCGACCGAACGTCGCGATACCGAGAATTATCTCAACGAGTACACCACCGGCTTCGTCGACAAGTGGGATGACCTGATCGACTGGGACAACCGCGCCAAGAGCGAAGGCACCTTCTTCATCGAAGAACTGAAGAAGCGCGGCGCCAAGCGCGTGCTCGACGTCGCCGCCGGCACCGGCTTCCATTCCGTGCAGTTGCGTGAAGCGGGCTTTGACGTGGTGACCGCCGACGGCGCCCCCGAGATGCTCGTCAAGGCCTTCGAGAATGGTCGCAAGCGGGGTCACATCCTGCGCACGGTGCAGGCCGACTGGCGCATGCTGAATCGCGATATCTACGGCCGCTACGACGCCGTCGTCTGCCTGGGCAACTCGTTTACCCACCTGTTCAATGAACACGACCGCCGCAAGGCCCTGGCCGAGTTCTACTCCGCCCTGAACCACGATGGCGTGCTGATCCTCGACCAGCGCAACTACGACACCATCATGGACCACGGTTACTCGTCCAAGCACACCTACTACTACTGCGGCGACAACGTCCAGGTGCAGCCGGCCCACGTTGACGAAGGCCTGGCGCGCTTCCAGTACAAGTTCCCGGATGGTTCCGAGTACTTCCTGAACATGTTCCCGCTGCGCAAGGCCTATGTCCGCCGCCTGATGCGCGAGGTCGGTTTCCAGAAGATCGAGACCTACGGGGACTTCCAGGAGACCTATCGCGAGAGTGATCCGGACTTCTTCATCCACGTGGCCGACAAGCGTTATATCGAGGGCGAGGAACGATGAGCGAGAACTACTCCGACGTAGTCGAAACCGCTCGCGACTACTACAACAGCGAGGACGCCGACACCTTCTACAAGATGGTGTGGGGCGGTGAAGACCTCCATATCGGGCTGTACGAGTACAAGGACGAGCCGATCGGCGACGCCAGCCGTCGCACGGTCGCGCACATGTCCGACCTCCTGGGCGAGCCGCAGCCGGAATGGCGCGTGCTCGACATGGGCGCCGGCTACGGCGGTGTCGCCCGCTACCTGGTGGAAAACTACGGTTGCGACGTCACCGCGCTGAACCTGTCCGAGAAGGAAAACGAGCGCGATCGCGAGATCAACAAGGCGCGCCACCTCGACGACAAGATCACCGTGGTCGATGGCTCCTTCGAGAAGGTCGACGAGCCGGACGCGTCCTATGACGTTGTCTGGTCCGAGGACTCCTTCCTGCACAGCCAGAACGAGGCAAAGAAAAAGGTGATCCAGGAGGCCGCGCGCGTCCTGAAGCCGGGTGGCTGGCTGATCTTCACCGATCCGATGCAGACCGACGATTGCCCGGATGGCGTGCTGGACCCGATTCTGGCCCGTATCCACCTGGATTCGCTGGCGAGCCCGGCGCTGTACCGCGAGGCGGCCAAGGCGGCCGGCCTGGAAGAGGTCAGCTTCGAGGAACACTCCAGCCAGATCTCGACCCATTACGGTCGCGTGAAGCAGGAGCTCGAGTCCCGCGAGGACGAGTTGAAGAACTACATCTCGCAGGACTACATCGACCGCATGAAGCAGGGCCTGCAGCACTGGGTCGATGGCGGCAACTCGGGCTACCTGACCTGGGGCATCTTCCGCTTCCGCAAGCCGGCCCGCTAGGCCGCGCGCGAGGGGTGGCTGGCCGCCGTCAGGCGGGCAGCCGCCTCCAGACCCCGTCCATGCGGCCTTCGAGCGGCTGGAACCGGGTCTTGTATTCCATCTTCGGCGCCTGGTCGATCCAGTAGCCGAGGTAGACATGGGGCAGACCCAGGCGGTGCGCATGCGCCACTTGGGTCAGGATTGCGAGGGTGCCCAGGCCGCGGCGCGGCTGATCCGGATCGAAGAAGCTGTACATCGCCGACAACCCCTGGGGGGTGCGATCGGTGACGGCTACCGCGAGCAGCGTGTCGGCCTGGCGGAATTCGATCAGATCCACTGGGCCGTTGCGGTGGGCGAGCATTCCCGCGTATTCCTCGCGTCCCATCTGTTCCATGCCACCGCCCGTGTGACGGGCGGTCTGGTAGCGCGAGAACAGCGGCATGTGCTCGTCGAGATCGGCGGCGGGCGATGTCCCGGGCTGTTCCGGCGGCCGGCGGATCGTCACCGCGAGATCGCGGTTGCGATCCAGGCAGCGGCGCTGGCTCCGGTTCGGGCGGAAGGCTGCAACCGGGATGCGTACGGGCACGCAGGCCGCGCACTCGGGGCAGTGATGCCGATAAACAAACTGACCGCTGCGGCGAAAGCCCTCGGCCAGTAGCTGGCCGAAGCGCGCGCCGCCCAGGCTGACCGCGGGGTCGACCAGCAAACTCTGCATCTCGCGGTCGTCCAGATAGGGGCAGGCCTGCGGGGCAGTAATGAACCAGCGGATCGGATGTTCCTGCATGGCGCTATCGTGACAGCTCTGTTCACGGGCGCAACCAGGCCGCATCCGGGGCTGCGACGCAATTTGAAAGAGCCTGCCACCAGGGTGGGCTCCACGCACGGGATGGAACCCCGGCGTGTACACTTATCCCATTCGAAACCAATGGTGTACGGCACATGACGGCAACACGCAAAGACATCGAGAACGCGCTGAAAGAGCGCATCCTGATCCTGGACGGCGGTATGGGTACCACCATCCAGCTGTACAAGCTGGACGAGGCCGATTACCGCGGCGAGCGGTTCAAGGACTGGGAATCCGACCTGAAGGGCAACAACGACCTGCTGTCGCTGACCCGCCCGGATATCATCGAGCAGATCCACAACGACTATCTCGAGGCCGGTGCCGATATCATCGAGGCCAACACCTTCAACGGTACCCGCATCGCGATGGCGGACTACCACATGGAGGACCTGGTCCCCGAGCTGAACCGCGAATCCGCGAAGCTCGCGCGCAAGGCGGCCGACGCCTGGACCGAAAAGACCCCGGACAAGCCGCGCTACGTCGCCGGCATCCTTGGCCCGACCAACCGCACCGCGTCGATCTCCCCGGACGTGAATGACCCCGGCGCGCGTAACGTCGATTTCGACACCCTGGTCGAGTCCTACAAGGAAGCGGCCGAGGCCCTGGTCGAGGGTGGCGTCGATCTGCTGCTGATCGAGACGGTGTTCGACACCCTGAACGCCAAGGCCGCGATCTTCGCGGTGAAGACGCTGGAAGACGAGCTCGGGAAGGACCTCCCGATCATGATCTCCGGCACGATCACCGACGCCTCCGGCCGTACCCTGTCCGGCCAGACCACCGAGGCCTTCTGGAACTCCGTGCGTCACGCCAATCCGGTTTCGATCGGCCTGAACTGCGCGCTGGGTGCCAAGGAAATGCGCCAGTACGTGGAAGAGCTTTCGCGCATCGCCGATACCTTTGTGTCCGCGCACCCGAACGCCGGCCTGCCGAACGAATTCGGCGACTATGACGAGAGCCCGGAGCAGATGGCCGCGGATGTCGGCCCGTGGGCCGAGCAGGGCCTGCTGAACATCATCGGCGGTTGCTGTGGCACGCTGCCGGAGCACATCCGGGCCATGCGCGAGGCGGTCGAGAAGCACGCGCCGCGCAAGCTGCCGGAGATCGCCCCGGCCTGCCGCCTGTCGGGTCTCGAGCCGTGCAACATCACCGATGATTCGCTGTTCGTGAACGTCGGCGAGCGCACCAACGTGACCGGGTCGCGCAAGTTCCTGCGCCTGATCCAGAACGAGGAATTCGACGTCGCGCTGGAAGTCGCGCTGAACCAGGTCGAGGGCGGCGCCCAGATCATCGACATCAACATGGACGAGGGCATGCTGGAGTCGCAGGAGGCAATGGTCCGCTTCCTGAATCTGCTGGCCGGCGAGCCCGATATCGCCCGCGTCCCGGTGATGATCGACTCCTCCAAGTTCGAGATCATCGAAGCGGGCCTGAAGTGCGTGCAGGGCAAGCCGGTGGTCAACTCGATCTCCATGAAGGAGGGCGAGGAAAACTTCATCAAGCAGGCCCAGCTGTGCCGCCGCTATGGCGCCGCGATCGTGGTCATGGCCTTCGACGAGGACGGCCAGGCGGATAACGAGCAGCGTCGCGTCGAGATCTGCACCCGGGCCTACAAGCTGCTGACCGAGAAGGTTGGTTTCCCGGCCGAGGACATCATCTTCGACCCGAACATCTTCGCGGTCGCTACCGGCATCGAAGAGCACAACAACTACGGCGTGGACTTCATCGAGGCCACCCGCCGCATCAAGAACGACCTGCCGCACGCGCTGATCTCCGGTGGCGTGTCCAACGTATCGTTCTCCTTCCGCGGCAACGAGCCGGTGCGCGAGGCGATCCACGCCGTCTTCCTGTATCACGCCATCAAGGCGGGCATGGACATGGGTATCGTCAACGCCGGCCAGCTGGCGGTCTACGACGATATCGACGCGAAGCTGAAGGAAGCGGTCGAGGACGTGGTCCTGAACCGCCGCGACGACGCCACTGACCGTTTGCTCGAACTGTCCGAGGAGTACAAGGGCCAGGGCGGCGGCAAGAAGGAAGAGAACCTCGAGTGGCGCGAATGGGAAGTCTCCAAGCGTCTCGAGCACTCCCTGGTCAAGGGTATCGACACCTACGTGGTCGACGACACCGAAGAGGCACGCCAGGCGTATGACCGCCCGATCCAGGTAATCGAAGGCCCCCTGATGGACGGCATGAACGTGGTCGGCGACCTGTTCGGCGAGGGCAAGATGTTCCTGCCGCAGGTGGTCAAGTCCGCCCGCGTGATGAAGAAGGCCGTGGCTCATTTGATCCCGTACATCGAGGCCGAGAAGACCGGCACCGAGAACAACGGCCGGATCCTGATGGCCACGGTGAAGGGCGACGTCCACGACATCGGCAAGAACATCGTGGGCGTGGTGCTGCAGTGCAACAACTTCGAGGTCATCGACATCGGCGTGATGCAGCCGGGGGCCGCGATCCTGAAGGCCGCCAAGGAACACGACGTCGACGTCATCGGCCTGTCCGGTCTGATTACCCCCTCGCTGGAGGAGATGGCCAACTTCGCCGCCGACCTCGAACGTGAAGGCATGAAGACCCCGCTGATGATCGGCGGCGCGACGACCTCGCGCGCCCACACCGCGGTGAAGATCGAGCCGAACTACTCCGGTCCGGTGGTCTGGGTGAAGGACGCCTCGCGTGCCGTGGGCGTGGCCCAGAGTCTGATCAGCCCCGAGCTGCGCGAGAAGTACGCCGCCGACGTCCGCGAGGAGTACGAGAAGCTGCGCGTGCAGAACGCCGGGCGCAAAAAGAAGACCCAATGGGTCACGCTCGACAAGGCGCGCGCCAACAAGCCGACAATCGACTGGTCTGACTACACGCCGCCGAAACCGAAGGCGCTGGAAACCGACGAACTGCCGGGGCAGCCGAAGGTGCTGCACCCGCATGGCGACGGCACCGTACTGCTGCGCTTCGATGATTACGATCTCAACGAGGTCGCCAAGTACATCGACTGGACGCCGTTCTTCCACTCCTGGCAGCTGCACGCCGCCTACCCGCGCATCCTGGATGACGAGAAGGTCGGCGAAGAGGCGCGCAAGCTGTTCAAGGATGGCAAGGACATGCTGAAGCGGATGATCGACGAAAAGTGGGTCACCTGCCGTGGCGTGGTCGGCTTCTTCCCGGCGAACACCGTTGATGACGACGACATCGAGGTGTACACCGACGATAGCCGCTCCAAGGTCCTGAAGAAGCTGCACCACCTGCGTCAGCAGACCGAGAAGCGTCGCGGGCAGCCGAGCCATTCATTGGCCGATTTCGTGATGCCCAAGGAAGCCGGTGGTCCGGACTACATCGGGGCCTTCGCGGTCAGCGCCGGTGGTGATGTCGACGCCAAGGCCAAGGAATACGAAAAGGCCAACGACGACTATCACGCCATCCTCGTGAAGAGCCTGGCGGACCGTCTGGCCGAGGCCTTTGCCGAGTGCATGCACTACCATGTGCGCCGCGAATACTGGGGCTATGTCCCCGACGAGTCGCTGGAGAACGAGGACCTGATCGAGGAGAAGTACCAGGGTATTCGTCCGGCGCCCGGCTACCCGGCCTGCCCGGAGCACACCGAGAAGGCGACCCTGTGGGAGATGCTGCAGCCGGAAGAGCATGCTGACATGACGCTCACCGAGAGCTTCGCCATGCTGCCGGTCTCGGCCGTCTCCGGCTGGTACTTCGCGCATCCGGAATCGCGCTACTTCGGTCTCGGCAAGGTCAACCGCGACCAGGTCGAGGACTACGCCAAGCGCAAGGGCATGTCGTTCGAGGAGGCCGAGCGGTGGCTCGCGCCGAACCTCGGCTACGACGACAGTGACGAGGCCAAGGCGGAAGCCAAGGCCGAGCGCGACGCCCGGACCGCGTAACTTCGCGATCCTGCCCCGGGTGGGCTGGCCGACTGGCCCTTGCCCGGAAAACTGCGAGCCCCGCCCCGTGCGGGGCTCGCTTTGTTTGGGGTACCGCGCCAAACTGGACGGGCTTGTCCCCAACTGGAGTCCGCGCATGTCCGCTCGTGAACCCGCGATCGACGCTCGACCGGCGATGTTCCGCAATCATCCGTTCGGCTTCATCCTTAGCGTGTTACTGATCCCGGCCTTCGGCCTCGGCTTGCTGATCCTGTTGTGGTGGTACCTCCAGACGCGCTCGGTACGCCTGCGCATCGACGCCGATCAGGTGCATCTGGAACGGGGCCTGCTGTCGAAGTCGCATGTGGACCTCGACATCGGCCAGATCCGCACGGTGAAGGTGGATCAGAGTTTCTTCGACCGCATCTTCCGCGTGGGCCGCATCGCGGTGTACACCACCGGGGACAATCCGGAATTCCGGGTTAACGGCATCCCGGACCCCAACCGGGTGCGCGAATATGTGCGAGGCCGTCGCGAGGGCGTGGCGTGAGCCGTGCGGACCGGCGGGACAGCCGTCTGGCGCTGCGCATCCTGCTCGGCACCTCGGCGCTGGCCGCGTTGCTGGTGGCTTTGCTGGTGCTGGCGGCAGCGGTGTCCCTGCCGGGGCTGTCGGACTGGGTCGCGCTCACCTTCGATGATGGTATGGGCCTGAAGAACGCGGCCCTGGTCGCGGCCATCGTCTCGGTGCTGGTGTCGATCGTATTCGCCCTGGCCGCCGGCGAGGGCCTGATCGGGGAACTGCAGTTCATGATCCCCGGTTTTTTTCTGTTCTTTGTGTTTTTCTGGTTGATGCTGGCCTGGATCTTTTGATCCACGCCCGCTCCCCGTGCATCCTGCCACTCTGTCTCAACCCCGGAGCCCCCAAGCGTGACCACTGACGCGGACAACGAGTCGAACCCCCAGCACCATCTGACCCTGCGTCCGACGCGGGTCGAGGACTACGAGGACATCCGCGAGATCATGGAGCGGGTCTATCACGACCTCGACGGTGCCTGGAGCGAGGCGCAGTTCCGCTCCCAGGTGATGCGCTTCCCCGAGGGGCAGATCTGTATCGAGGACAACGGCAAGGTGGTTGCCGCGGCGATCAGCCTGATCGTCGAATACAAGCGCTTCGGCGATCAGCACAATTACTGGCAGATCACCGGGAATGGCTTCCTGACTACCCACGACCCGGACGGCGACACGCTCTACGGCGTGGACATCTTCGTGCATCCGGACTATCGCGGGCTGCGTCTGGGCCGGCGCCTGTACGACGCGCGCAAGGAGTTGTGCGAGAAGCTGAACCTGCGGGCGATCGTCGCCGGTGGGCGTATCCCCGGCTACGAACAGTACCGCGACGAGCTGACGCCTCAGCAGTACGTACGCCGGGTGAAGAACCACGAGATCATCGACCCGATCCTGACATTCCAGCTGGCGAACGACTTTCACGTCCGCAAGATCATCACCAACTACCTGCCGGACGACGAGAAGTCCGGGGCCTACGCGACGCTGATCGAGTGGCTGAACATCTACTACGAGGAGAAGGAAAAGCTGATCGGCGGCAGCCGCTCGGACGTGCGCATCGGCGTCGTCCAGTGGCAGATGCGCCCGACGGTGGACCTGGACTCCCTGTTCCAGCAGGTTGAATACTTCGTCGATGCGGTTTCCGGCTATCGCTCGGACTGCGTGCTGTTCCCGGAATTCTTCAACGGCCCGTTGATGGGGGCCTTCAACCAGGACTACCCGGCCGAGGCCGTGCGCCGGCTGGCCGAGTACACCGAGGCGGTCCGCGAGGAGATGGTGCGTCTGGCGCTCGCCTACAACATCAACATCGTGGCCGGCTCGATGCCCGAGTACACGGATGATGTCCTGCGCAATGTCTCCTATCTGTGCCGTCGCGATGGCACCTGGGACCGCCAGTACAAGATCCATGTGACCCCGGACGAGGTGTCCTACTGGGGACTGCAGGGCGGCGACGAGGTGCATGTCTTCGACACCGACTTCGGCAAGATCGGCATCCTGATCTGCTACGACGTGGAGTTCCCCGAACTGCCGCGGGTGATGGCCGATCACGGCCTGCAGATCCTGTTCGTGCCCTACTGGACCGACACCAAGAATGCCTATCTCCGGGTACGGCGCTGCGCCCAGGCCCGCGCGATCGAGAACGAGTGCTACGTGGTCATGTCCGGCTCGGTGGGCAACCTGCCCAAGGTCGAGAACATGGACATGCAGTACTCCCAGGCTGCGGTGTTCACCCCTTCCGACTTTGCCTTCCCGCACGACGCGGTGGCTGCGGAGGCGACCCCCAACACCGAGATGACCCTGATCGTGGATCTCGACCTCGACAACCTGAAGGAGCTGCGCAATCACGGCTCGGTGCGCAACCTGCGTGATCGTCGGCGCGACCTCTACTCGGTCAAGTGGAAGTCGAAGCCCGTGTAGCAAACACGGAGCGGTGGTCGCGCACGACGCTCCGCGGGCCGATCGCCCGGAGCGAGAAAGTGTGAACCGCGTCCGGTTGCCCCGGCGACCCCACTGGCATCCGGACGCGGGGGCCCGTAGTCTTGCGAGTCTAGGGATGCTCGGCCACTGGGGGTACAGCGTGGTCGGCGGCCGTGCCGCTGTCAGGCGGCCGGATGTCAGTCAGGGGGAAGCATGAGCGATCAGATACCGGACCCAAAACGCGCCGCGATCCTCGTGGTGGATGACTCCAAGGTCATCCGGGTTGCGTTGCAACGTATCCTGCAGGGTCAGAACACCGTCTACGAGGCGGCTGACGGCGAACAGGCACTGGAACTGCTTCAGCAGTATCCCGATATCGGGCTGGTGCTGACCGATCTCTCCATGCCGGGCATCGACGGGCAGGATCTCCTGCTGCGTATTCGTGATGGCGTCGATGACCTCCCCACGGACCTCCCGGTGGTGATCGTGACCGGTCAGGAGAGCGACGAGGCGGCCAGCGAAGAATGGCGTTCACTGGGGGCCAATGCCGTCCTGATGAAGCCGTTTGTACCCACCCGCGTGCGCGAGGTCGTGGCCGAACTCCTGCCACCGCCGCCGGTCCCCGAGCCGGCGGCCCCCGGAGGGGCCCCCGACTCCGCCGAGAACCAGGCGCTGCGCGACGAGGTCGAGCGCCTGCGCCGCGAGTTGATGCTCCGGCAGCAATCCTCCAATGAGCGCGAGGCGCAGAAAGAGCTGGAGCGTCTGCGCAACGCCCTGGGCGAGGCCCGCGACGAGTCCACGGCGGCATTCCAGCGCGCGGAAGAGCGGGATCGCGAGATCGAGACTCTGCAGGGGCGTCTGGAGGAGGCCGAGACGGCGCTGGCCGAGGCGCGGGCGCGGGACGACGAGGTCGTGGCCGCAGCGGAACAGGCCGCGGCCCGCGAGGAGGAGCTTGCGGCCTTGCGTGTGCGCGTGGAAGAACTCGAGGCTGAGAGTCCCCCGGAGTCGACCGAGCCCGACCGCGAGACCGAACAACTGCGTAGCCGGGTGCGCGAGCTCGAGAGCGAGAATGTCCGTCTGGACCACGAGCTCGTCGACCTGGAGCGTCAGCGCGAGGAGCAGCAGACGGAGCTGAAGGTGGCGCGGGGCGAGGCCGAACGCCTGCGCCGCGAGCGCAACCAGCAGTGCGAGCGCGCCGCGGCGGCCGAGAAGGCCAAGGCCGAGGCCGAGCAGCGCTGTTCGGATAGCCAGGATTCGGCTTCGGATCTGGGTGACCGCCTGGTGGCCCGCGAGCGGGAGCTGGCGGAGGCCCAGCAACGCAACCAGGACCTGCGTGGCCGGATCCGTGATCTGGAACATGCCCTGACCGGCCACAGCACCACCGCTGCGGCGGAGCCGGCGAGCGAGCCGAGTCGGGGCGAAACGGTCAAGGCGGAGCCGGAGGACAGCCTGCGGGCGCCCCTGTTCGATGCAAAACATGCGCGACCCGCACGTCTGGCGGGGCGTCGCTGGTTCCGGCTGGCGTTTGTCGGGGTGCTGGCGGTGATCGTGGTCCTGGGGGTGGCGATCTACCTGCGCGGGACCTGAGGCTCCGCGTGAAAGGGGCGGGCACCTGGCAGTGCCCGCCGTACATCGGGTTTAATGCCGATCGCGGAGGACACCCAGCAGGTGGTTCCAGGAATCGTGGTCGGCGCGCGCGTCATAGCCGACCGGCATGTCGAACTCCTCGGCAATGGCATCGGCCCCCGGATTGGTGAAGCTGTGCTTCACACCGGAGAATTCCACCACGCTGTAGCGTACTTCGGCCTCCTGCATCTCCTTCTGGAAACCGGCGACCTGCTCCGGCGGGATCATCGGGTCTGCGGTACCGGTGAAGGACAGCAGTTCGGCCGACACCTTGCCGACCTCGGCCGGGTGCTCGGTTGCCAGGCCGCCGTGGAAGCTCGCCGCCACGTTCAGGTCCATCCCTGCGCGCGCGGCCTCGAGGGCCACGGTGCCGCCGAAGCAGTAGCCGACTGCGGAGGGCGCCGCATCCGCGCTGGCATCATGCGCGCGCAGCCAGTCGTAGGCGGCCTGGAAGCGGCCCAGCATCAGGTCGCGATTCTCGCGGATTTCTCCGGCGAACTCGCCGGCGGTGGACGGGTGATCGGCCAGCTTGCCGCTGCCGTACATATCCAGGGCGAAGGCGGTGTAGCCCTCGCGGGCCAGCTGCTCGGCACGGTCGCGGGCGTAGTCGTTGTGGCCCCACCATTCGTGAATGACCAGGACCGCCGGGTGTGGCCCGTCGCCTTCGGGATGGGCCAGATAGCCGGTCATCTCGTCGCCGTCATGGTCGTAGGCGATCTCTTCGGTCTGGATGCCGGCCAGGGCCATGCCGGGGAGCAGGCCGGCGAGCAAAACGGCCAGCGGCGCAAATGCGGACTTGCTAAACATATGGGCGCCTCCTTGGTGGACGAAGCGTCGTATTTTCGACCCGGGCCTGCGAGTATGGTTCGGGCCCGGCCGGGTTACAACGAAGGGGACAGCGGCTACAGTAGAGAGGTCGGGGCCACATGCGCGAGGTGGCCTCGAAACAGGACGAGTGAGGCGCAGCGATCCCCGTTCCGCCTCGGCAAGAGGATCCATCCATGTCCGACCGATCCGCCAACGATTCCCTTGAGGCCCGCGTCCAGTCGGCTGACAAGCTTCTGGCCATGCCACAGGTGGTGTTCGAGGTTGCGCGCCTGCTGGAGGACGACGATGCCACGGCTGCCAGGATCGCCAGCAGCCTGGGACGCGATCCCGGCCTGGTGGCCCTGGTCCTGCGCATCGCCAACAGCCCTGCCTATGCCCCGGCGCGTCCGGTTGACTCGGTGGACCGCGCGATTGCCATGCTGGGTCGCGATGCCCTGCAGCGTCTGGTCGTGGCGAGCGCGATCACCCGCGCCACGGCCAGCATCCCGGATCAGGAGCGCCTGCCGCTGGAGGTGTTCTGGCGCCATTCGGCCTACTGCGCGGTGATCGCGCGGCAACTGGCGATGCGCGTGTCGCCGCGCCAGGCCAGCGGGATCTTCCTGGCCGGCCTGCTGCATGATCTTGGCAAGCTGTTGTTGTTCTCGCAGTCGCCGGAATCGGCCCACCGGGCCTTCCTCTCCAGTCTGGATGTTGGCGACGGCCTGAGCCCGCAGGGCGCGGAGCGCGCGCAACTGGGCTTCGATCATGCGGAGCTGGGTGGGGCCCTGGCCGCGCACTGGGGTCTGCCCGAACTCCTGGTCGACTGCCTCGCCGGTCACCATCAGCCGCTGCAGGCGCCGGAGCGCAATCGCACCGCCGTGATGCTGGTGCATCTGGCCAACACCGGTGCCCATCTCGCCGAGATCGATTCACGCGACTGGGCGGATGCGCCCCCGGTAGATCCGGCGGTGTGGGACGCCCTGCACCTGGCCCCCGAGGTCTTGCTCTCCGCAGTGGAGGAGGCCCAGCACGAGGTGCTGGCGGTGCAGGACCTTTGCGATCCGGCGCACGAGGGGGAGCCGCGGCCATGACTGCTCGCCGTGAACTTGAGGCTGGCGCTCGAGTCCCATCGGCTATGCAGAGTCGGGCATTGCCACTGGTACGATTGCGCGCGCTGGTCCTGACGGGGCTGCTGCTCCTGCTGACAGGGTGTGCCGGGGTTCCGGCGGCCCTTTCCCCGTTGCCTGCTGCCGCCCCCGATCGCGATCAGGTGCTGGCGGATCCCGAGGCCGTGAAGGGCGAGACCGTGGTCTGGGGCGGGGTGATTGCGGACATCGAGAACACCTCGGGCGGTACCCGGCTGGAGGTGGTGGCCCGCGAACTTGATCGCCAGGGGCGACCGCAGGAGGCGGATCGCTCACCCGGGCGCTTCCGCGTGGTTAGCAGCGGTTTCCTCGACCCGCAGATTTACAAGGAAGGCCGCGAGGTGACCGTGCGGGGTGTCATCCACGGGATCGAGGAGGGCCGCATCGGTGACTACGCCTATACCTTCGTTACGCTGCAGGCGGATGCGGTCTACCTGTGGTCGCGGCGCCCGCCACCGGCGGAGCGCGGCTATCGCGATCCGTTCTACGACCCGTTTTATGACCCGTTCTATAGCCCCTGGGGCCCGCGTTACGGCCTCTATGGGCGCTATCACCCGCATCCCTGGTACTGGTGAGCATGACCCGATTCCTGCGTCCTTTTCTGGCATTGCTGCTGCCCGTGTTCCTGGCCGCCTGCGCGTCCGGCCCGCTGGAGGCCCCGGATGACCCGGCCGTGCAGGTCGAGCCGCGTGCAGTCACCGCCGATAGCCTGCCGCCCGACGAGCAGGTATGGGGCGGGGTGATCGCGCGCGTGGACAATCGCGCCGAGGCGACCTTCATCGAGGTGGTCGGGTACCCCCTCAGTCGTCAGGAGCCACAGACGCGGCAGTCCACCACCGGGCGTTTCCGCCTGCGTGTGGAGGGCTTCGCCGACCCGGTGGACTACCGTGCCGGGCGCCGGGTTACCGGTGTCGGCACGGTGACCGGGGTCGAGGACGGCCGGATCGGCGAGCTGGACTACGTCTTCCCGGTGCTGGAGGCCCACTCGGTGCACCTGTGGCCGGAGCCCGAGCCGGCGCGTTCTTCCGGTGGTGTGCGCTTTGGCATAGGCATCGGGATCGGCCTGTAGGCCGCACTCGGGGCGGCCGGCGCGCGTTTCCACGAATCCCCATGCAACGAGGAGTATTCATGCGAGCAGTCGTGTTCGACGAACCCGGAGCCGCCGAGGCCCTGCGTCTGGACGAAGTAGCGGAGCCGGCGCTCACGGCCCCCGACCAGGTCCGCATCCGGATGCTGGCGGCCGGTGTCAATCCGGTGGATACGAAGGTGCGCGCCGGGGGGATGATCGTCCCCGGTGCGCCGCGCAACACGCCGGGCTGCGATGGGGTGGGCATCATCGAGGAATGTGGCAGCGCCGTGCATCACGCGCGGCCGGGGCAGCGGGTTGCCTTCTGTTTTGGTGGGGTCGGGGCTGATCCGGGGACCTACGCCGAACAGGTCGTGGTGCCCGAGGCCGCGGTGGTCCCGGTGCCGGCGGCGGTATCCGATGCCCAGGCCGCCGCCCTGCCGCTTACCTGGCTGACCGCCTGGGAGGCCCTGTTCGAGCGGGCCGACCTGCAGCGCGGCCAGAGCGTGCTGGTTCACGCGGCGGCCGGCGGGGTCGGGCAGATGGCCGTACAGATCGCACGCGCTGCCGGCGGCCGGGTACTGGGGCTGGTGCGGCGCGACGAGGCGGGCACGATTGTCACCGCACTTGGGGGCGATGTCGTCGACCTGCGCAAGCCGGATGCCGCGGACGCGATCATGCAGTACACCGATGGGCGTGGCTTCGACATCGTGCTGGACACCGTTGGTGGCGAGGTCTTCCGCGAGGGACTGACGCAGGTGGCCTATGGCGGGGATCTGGTGACCCTTCTGGCCCCCCCGGCGGATACCGACTGGAACCCG
This sequence comes from Thioalkalivibrio sp. AKL9, assembly GCF_000377825.1. Classification (NCBI taxonomy): domain Bacteria; kingdom Pseudomonadati; phylum Pseudomonadota; class Gammaproteobacteria; order Chromatiales; family Ectothiorhodospiraceae; genus Thioalkalivibrio; species Thioalkalivibrio sp. AKL9. Next base: position 93,902 of record NZ_KB905111.1, read on the forward strand.
GCGCGGCTGCGCAACCCGAGCATCAGCCTGGAGCTGATGCTGACCCCGATGCTGGAGAATGACCGCCGCCGTCTGAAGCACCAGGCCACCCTGGTGGCCGAGGGTCTGGCCCGGCTGGCCAGCGGTCGCTTGCAGGTCAACGTCGAGGATACCCTCCCGCTGGCCGAGGCCGCCGAGGCCCACCGGCGCATCGAAGCCGGCGGCCGCCGCGGCAAGCTCGTGCTGCGCATCCCCGAATAAGCGGGTCTTGCAACTACGAAGCGCACGAAGACACGCAGAAGGGCAAGGTCCAGGGCGATTCACCACGGAGGCCACGAAGAAAGGCGAGGTGGCGGATCCGTCGGGGCGTTGTTTAGCGATCGAGGTACTACCCAAACGCCGCGCCAGTCCGCGCAGATCGCCACGCCGCTTCGCGGCTTGCGATGACGACGGGCACTGCGGCCTCAGCACTTCCAGCATTGCGAGGGCCACGGCTTCGACCACGTGGTGCTGCCAAAACGCACCCCTCTCCGTGCCCTCTGTGGTGAAATCGCCCTTCGCGCGCTTCGGGGTGGACTCCTGAAGCGCGCGGGGGAGGAGATTAGCTGCCGACGAGGTGGCTGAAGATGCGTGCGCCGCCGATGTAGGTGCCGGCGGCCGAGCCCAGGGTGGTCAGCAGGAAAACCAGCAACACGCGCGAGACGCGGTTGCGCCACCAGCCGCGTGGCGTGGTGGTGTCCTGACGCAGACTGGCAAAGTCGGAGACCCGCGGCTTGCGCAGGAACAGCTCGGCCGCGGCCGCGACAAAGCCGACCCCGATGGTGGGGTTCAGCGAGGTCAGCGGGGCTGCCAGGGCCGCGGTGAGTACGGTTAGCGGATGGGCCAGGGCGATGATCGCGCCGAGGGCCGCCAGGCCGCCATTGATCAGCACCCAGTCGGTCACCATCTGCAGGCCGATATCCGGGTTGCGCGAGAACCCGATGGCAAAGCCGGCGAGGATGATCCCGATCACCACCCACGGGACGACCTTGGGCCAGCGCGCCTTGGGCGGGGCCTGGTCCAGGGCGTCGAGGATCGCGTCCGGCGGGGTCAGGTGATCCTCGGCCTGTTCGGCAATCCCGGGCAGGTGGCCAGCCCCCACCACCGCCAGGATGCAGCGAGTCTCCGGGTTGGCTGCGAGGCGGCGCAGGTGGGCGGCCATGTAGTGGTCGCGCTCTTCGATCAGGGTGCGGTAGAGGTCCTCGGACTGCTCGGCGAACTCGCTGAAGGTGGACTCCAGCATGTCGCCTTCCTTCAGGCGCTCGATCTCGGATTCGTCGATCTTCTCGCGCGAAAGTACGGAGCTGAACAGTCCGCCGATCAGCCCCATGCGTTCCCACCAGCGCACTGCGCGGTAGGTGCGGCGCAGGGTCAGGCCGATATCCCGGTCGATCAGGGCCAGGGGGAGGCCATTGTCCAGGGCGCCGTCCATGGCCGCGCGCATCTCGGCGCCGGGTTCGATGCCGTACTGGTCGGCCAGGCGTTGCTGGTAGGCCCCGAGCGCCAGGCTGGCGGCGATCATCGGGGCCTGGCCCTTGCGCATCACGCTGAACAGGTCCATGCGCCCGACTGCGTCGGGGTCCAGCATCGCGCGCTGACGGCTTTCGCATAGCTCGACCGCCACGCTGTCAAAGGCCCCCGTGTCGATCAGGGCTCGGACCTTGTCGGCGCTGGCGCGCGACACGTGCGCGGTGCCCAGCACCACGACTTCGGTGTCGCCCAGTTGCAGGACGCGGTGGGGTTCGTCGGCGATCAGTTCCTGGACGGCGGGATTCATGCGTGGCGGGCTCTTGCTCCGGTGGGCGGGCCGTATTCTACGGCGAATACGCGCGGCCCGCAGCGCCGGCCGCCGGATCGCGCGCTACGGGGCATCGGGCTCGGCCTGTGGGACGTCGTCGGGCGGGCTGTCTGCCTCCGCTTCGGGGAGCGGTTCCGGCACGCGAAGGCTCTCCAGGCGTTCGACCACGCGCAGCGCACGCTCGTGGGCCGAGAGGAGTCCGGCATGGTCGGGCGCCAGTTCGAGCCCCTCTTCCCAGTGTCTCAGGGCCTCTTCGATGTCACCGGCGGAGTAATGGCTGCGGCCCTCCTCCAGTAGCGTCTCGGCGCGCGCGTCTCGGCGCTCGCGCCATTCCTCGCACAGCGCGCGATGGGCTCGCTGGGCGGCCTGGTCCGGGCCGGAGGCGTCGATGTCTGGGGTGATCTCGTTGCGGCACCAGCGCGCCGCCGTGGACAATTCGCCCGCCTCCAGGGCCTGACGCAGGCGTGCATTGATGGTGGAACGCGGGACCTCTTCCTCGATCTCGGGGGCTTCGGCCTGGCGCAGTTCCCGCTCCAGGCGCGCGATGCGTTCTGCGCGTTCGGAGTCGGAGGCCAGGCCCTGGGCCAGGTGCAGTAGCTCCAGGCGTTCCTCGCCATCGGTGTCGGCGGCGTAGCCATCCAGCGCCCGCGCCAGAGGCTCGCGACGATTGGCAAGGCGGTCGGGATCGTCCGGCAGCCGTTCGCTGTGGCGCACCAACGGACGCATCACCTCGAGCAGGCGCAGCCGCTGGACCAGGGCGCGCGCCTCGAGGATGTCGTGGCGCTGCTGCAGGGTCTGCAATCCAACCTGTCGCTGGCGTTCCAGTTGGCTGATGAATTCCCGACGTTCGCTGTCCGGCGGCAGTTGTGCCTCGGCCGTCTCGAGGATCTCCAGGGCCTGAGCGACCGCGCCTTCGGCCGAGGCGGCGCGCGCCTCGTGCATCGCCTCGGCCGCGGCGGTCGCGGCCTCGTCCTCGATGGCTGCCCGGCGCTCGGCCCATCGGGCTCGCGGTTCCGGGTCGTGCTCGTCGATCAGATCGAGGGCATGCTGGTAGTTACCCGTCTCCAGGGCGCGTTCGATGCGCTGCTCGGGCGGGGCGAAGGGGTCCAGAGCGGCGCAGCCCTGGACCAGCAGAAGGGCCAGCAGGATGCTCGCGAGCGGGAACAGGCCGCGGGCTGCAGTCATGTGCGATCCGTAGCGTTCAGTACCCGGGTGGTGGGCACGGCTTCGCTGACCCCGTGCAGTTCGTGGGTGCCCCAGTCTTCGGTGCGGAAATGTCCCTTCACCTGCTCGTGCTCCATGAATGCGGCAGTCGTGACCAGCCCGCCGGGGGGCGCGACCGTGACCAGGCGGGCTGCGAGGTTGACGGTGTCGCCGACCACGGTGAACTGCATGCGGTCTTCGGCCCCCATGTTGCCGGCCAGCATCTCGCCGGCATTCAGGCCGATACGGAACTCCACCCGGGTATCGCCGCGGCGTTCACGCTCGGCGTTGATCGAGGCGACGGTGTCCAGCAGGGCCAGGCCGGTCTGCACAGCGGTCAGGCGATGGTTTCCGGCGTCCGCCCCGAGGCCGAAGACCGCCATGGTACAGTCGCCCATGTACTTGTCCACCGTGCCGCCGTGACGGGCAATGCATTCCGACATCGGGCCGAAGAATTCGTTGAGCATGCGGCCCAGGGCCTCCGGGCTGCAGCGCTCCGAAAGCGCGGTGTAGCCCTGGATGTCGGCAAACAGTACCGATCCCTCCAGTGCGCGTCCGCCCAGCTCCACCCGGTCCAGATTCTCCAGGATGTCCTGGGCGATGGCGTCCGACACGTAGCGGCGCAGGGCGGCCTCGACCTGGTCCTTGCGCAGCAGGTCGCGCGCCATATCGTTGAAGGCGTCGGTCAGCTGGGCGATCTCGTCCTGGCGCACCATCGGCAGCGTGTTGCCCTGGTCATCCATGGGGCGGGCGCGCGAACGCATGCTCTCGGCCAGGCGTTCCAGTGGGCGCACCAGGCGCTTGCTGATGTCGATTGCCAGGATCAGGCTCAGCAGAAACACCCCGACGGCCGTGGCGATCCCGGCGTTCAGGGTGTTGCGGATTAGCTCCTGCATTGGCGAGGTGTCGATGTAGGCCTCGATGTAGCCCACCTGTACGTCCTGAAAGCGCACGTTGCGTCGGTAGGGTTCCATCGTCGGTGCCAGTGGCCACACCCCGTCGGTGAGGGATTGCTCCGGCGGTGTCCCGGCGCGGGCAACCTGACCGCGGTCGATCGCGTAGGCGGCGATGGACTCGACGCGCCCCTCCTCCACCAGTGAGTTCAGCAGGGTCTCCAGGGTCAGGTAGTCCTCGGCCAGCATCAGTTCCGCCGAGGTCCGCGCGACCGGCGCCACGGTGCTCTCGGCCTGGGCGCGAATTTGGTTGTCCAGCACGTTGCTGACCTGGTTCAGCACCACAGCCGACAGGGTCACGATCCCGGCCAGTGTCAGCCCGGCGATCGCCGCGACGATCTTCCATGCGATCGGCAGGTAGCGTGGGGTGAAGTCGGCGCTGCCGACGCCCAGGCGTGCGCCACCGCCGGACTTGCGGCGGCGGATCACGAGGGGGTCTCCGGGGCGGCAAGCCAAGGGGCCAGCCACGCCCGCCAGTCGGCGAGCAGGGTGTCGGAGCGCGCCGCCACCGCGGAGCGCTTGGTCAGCGATCGGCCGAATACGGGCTCGCCCGCGAGGTTGCACATGGCACCGCCGGCGCGGGCGAGCATCAGCCCACCGGCCGCGCTGTCCCATGGGGCCTGGCCACCGTGCAGGTACAGATCGGCGCGCCCGGCGGCCAGCCAGGCCCACTCCAGGGCGCAGGCGCCGAGGTTGCGTTGCGAGCGAAACGGCGCGTTGCAGGCCAGTTCACCCGCCAGGGGGGCATCCAGGCGCTTGTAGTCCACCAGGGCGATGGCGCGGCCCAGCTCCGTGACGGGAGGGCGAGTGGTCGCCGGCGGGGTGACCCCGTTGAGCTCCAGCGCGCTGTCTTCGGTGGCGGTAAAGAGTTCTTCGCGTACCGGATCGTAGGTCGCACCATGGGTGACCCGGTCACCCTCGATGCGGGCGATGGAGATGGCGAAGAAGGGCATGCCACCGGCGAAATTGGAGGTGCCGTCCAGCGGGTCCACCAGCCAGAAGGCGGGGGCGGTCTCCAGTACGCGTGCCTGTTCGCCGCGTGCCTGTTCCTCGCTCAGTACCGGCGTGTCCTGTCCGTATTCGCCCAGCAGGGTGCGTACACGCGCATCCACCGCGTGGTCGGCCTCGGTGATTACGCTGCCGTCTGCCTTGTAATCAACGGCGATATCGGCCTCGAAGCGGGGCAGCAGTTCTTGCTGCCCGATCTCGCGCAGGCCCTGCGCGAGATCGGAGAAGGGGATGGCAGTGGTAGTCATGCAGACCCGGAAACGCTGGTGGCAAGGTAAACGAACCGGAGACGGCCGGGCATGCCCGGAAAAACTCGGGTTCGATTGCGCTTATCATACCGGTCCATGACCGGCTTGATCATAATCATATCCATCGCCTTGATAGGGTTTTACGTTAATGACACCTGGCGTGCCAACGAACGTGCCCGTCGGGTGGGGCGGCAGGCCTGCGAGCGGGCAGGGGTGCAGCTGCTCGATGCCACCGTCGTGCGTACCGGCCAGCGCCTGGTCTGGGGCGACCGCGGCCTGGCCCTGCAACGCCGCTACCGCCTCGAGTTTTCCGCCGATGGGGCGGGGCGACATCCCGGCGAGATCTCGCTGGAAGGCCGACAGTTGAAGCGCGTGACCCTGGACTGGCCGGACGGTGGCCGCGAGTTTCAGGGGCTGGACAGCGATGACAACAGCGGAGGGGCGCCCCGGTGACCCTGAGCGAGCTGCGGTATGTGGTCGCCGTCGCCGATGCCCGCCACTTTGGGCGGGCGGCCGCGGCCAGCCATGTCAGTCAGCCATCGCTGTCGGTGGCGGTGCGCAAGTTCGAGGAAGAACTGGGCGTGACACTGTTCGAGCGCGGCCGCGGCGAGGTCAACGTGACGCCGGCAGGTGAGCAGATTATCGCGCAGGCGCGGCGCGTGCTGGCCGAGGTCGAACAGCTGCGCTCGGTTGCCGTACAGAGTCAGGATCAACTCTCCGGCCCGCTACGCCTGGGTGCGATCTACACCATCGGTCCGTACCTGCTGCCGGAGCTGATTCCCGCGCTGCACGAGCGCGCGCCGAACATGCCGCTGGTGATCGATGAGAACTACACCGGGCGGTTGCGCGAGCGGCTCAAGCAGGGTGAGCTCGACGCGATCCTCATTTCGTTGCCGTTCGAGGAGCCGGGCGTGGTCACGCTTCCCTTGTACGACGAACCGTTCATGGCCGTGCTGCCGGCGGCGCACCCGCTGAAGGACAAGGAACCCCTGCGCCTGGAGGACATGGCCGATGCGACCCTGCTGATGCTGGGCGCCGGACACTGTTTTCGCGACCAGGTGCTGGAGCGCTGCCCGGACTGTCAGCGTACGGTGACTGCGGATGGCAGTACGCCGCGCAATCTGGAGGGGTCGTCGCTGGAGACAATCCGCCACATGGTGGCCTCGGGGATGGGGGTAACGATCCTCCCGTGCACGGCGGTGGGGGCGGATCGTTATGCCCAGCGACTGCTGGCCGTGCGGCGGTTTCAGGATCCGGCGCCCAGCCGCCGTGTGGCCCTGGCATGGCGCACCAGCTTCCCGCGTCCGGAGGCCATCGAGGCGCTGCGGCGCGCGGTGCTCTCGACCCCGCTGACCTGCGTCGATTTTATCCAGCCCGGCGCGGGGTAGGCGGCTTCAAGGCAATGCGGATTCGCGCGGGATGGGCTGCCGCGGCTCAGTTGCCGGCAAGGACGCGGTTGCGCCCGGCCTGCTTGGCCGCATACAGGGCCTCGTCCGCCGCCTGGTAGGCGGACTGCAGGGTGGCGCCGCGCCCGACGCCGGCCACACCAACGCTCGCGGTCACCTTGACCGCGCCGTCGCTCTCCAGCGCGGACTTGTCGGTGGCCTTGGCGCAGGCGCGCAGGGCGGCAATAGCCAGGCGGATGCGCTCGCCGCATTCCATGGCGCGGCTGAGATCCGCGCCGGGCAGCACCGCCAGGAACTCCTCGCCGCCCATGCGCACACACAGGTCGGATTCGCGGGTGGTGCTGCGCAGGGTCTGCGCCACCAGGCGCAGGATGTCGTCGCCCACGCTGTGGCCGTATTCATCGTTGATCTGCTTGAAGTGATCGAGATCGATCGCCAGCACCGACATCGGGCGATCCTGGCGGCGACAGTCGGACAGCCACTGGGCGCCCTGTTTCTCGAAGGCGCGGCGGTTGCCGAGACCGGTCAGTTCATCGGTCTCCAGGCTTTCGTTCAGGCGCTGGAAACGCAGGGCGTTGGCCAGTGCCGGGGCGGCCAGCCCCAGCAAAGCCTCGATCAACTGCTGTTCGTCGTCACTGAAGCGGCGTCCGCGCATCAGGATCAGCGAGCCCATGGTCTCGTTGTTGAAGCTCATGCCGTATTCGATGCGATGGCGATCCTCGTCGCCGCCGGACCAGGTCTCGTCACTCTCCTGCAGGATGAAGAACCAGCCGCTGTGATGGACCTGGGCGTGCAGGTGTTCCTGCAGGCGGGCGAGGACGGTCCCGAGCTCGAGGCTGGAGGACAGGGCCTGCACGAAGGCAAGGGCATCAAAGGGCGTCCCGGCATCGCCAGTCGTCTTGCCCTTGGCGGATACCAGTCGCAGGTTGTGGGCGTTCCCATCGCGGTTCATGGCCGTCTCGCTTGCATCGATCGTTGGATCGAGAGTAAAGCCAGATCCATGCCACTTATCGTATATTTAGTGAAAACAGAGACTTGTGTCACGTATAACGGAGCCCTTGACGGAAAATCGGCGATTTTTCGCCGCCCCCGGCAGGTCCTCACCGCCGCAGGCGGCAAGGGGTGGCAGGATTCTGACACCCTGCGCCGGGGCGGCGTTTCCCGAGGAACGGCCGGTCTACATGAGCCGGGCGCGCGCTTGCCCTACACTGCGCCGCATGATTCGAATACAAGATATCGAGCTGCGTCGCGGCCGCCAGATCCTGCTGCAGCACGCCAGCCTCACCGTGCATGCGGGCTGGCGCGTCGGCCTGACCGGCGCCAACGGGTCCGGCAAGTCCAGCCTGCTGGCGGCGTTGCAGGGCGAATTGAGCCTGGATGCCGGCGAAATCGACCAGCCCGCGGAATGGGTGGTGGCGCACCTTCCACAGGAGGTTCCCGGGAGCGAGCGCTCGGCCGTGGACTACGTGCTGGATGGGGATACCGAACTGCGCGACCTGCAGCAGCGCCTGGAGCAGGTGTCCGATGGCGCCGAGCAGGCCCGCCTGTTTGGGGCGCTGGAGGCGATTGACGGCTGGACGGCCGATGCCCGTGCGCGCCGACTGCTGGCAGGCCTCGGATTCGCTGCGGCGGATGCGGATCGGCCCATGAGCGATTTCTCCGGCGGCTGGCGCATGCGCCTGGGCCTGGCGCGCACGCTGATGACGCGCTCGGATCTCTTGTTGCTGGACGAGCCCACCAACCACCTGGATGTCGAGACCATCCTGTGGCTGGAGGACTGGCTGGCGCGTTATCCGGGGACGGTGATCGTGATTGCGCATGACCGTCGGTTTCTTGATTCGGTCTGCACCCATATCGCGCACATCGAGCGCGGTGGTATCGCGCTATACGCCGGCAGCTACACCCACGCCGAGGCCAAGCGCGCCGAGGCCATGGCCCAGAGCGAGGCGTCGGCCGCAAAGGTGGCGGCCGAGCGCGCCCACCTGGAGGACTTTGTCCGTCGCTTCCGTGCCAAGGCGAGCAAGGCCCGCCAGGCCCAGAGCCGACTGAAGCGTCTGGAGAAGCTCGACGAGGTTGCGGTGATCCGCGCGGCCCGGCCGATTCACCTGGAGATTCCGACCCCGGAGCGTCTGCCCGACCCCCTGCTGGCGCTGGATCATGCCGAGGTCCGATCCGGGGATCGCGTCCGCCTGCATCCGACGACTTTACGTCTGCGCCCCGAGGACCGGATCGGCGTACTGGGCCCGAACGGTGCCGGAAAATCGACACTCTTGACGCTGCTGGCCGGCGAGCTGGCCCCGACCGCGGGCGAGCGCCGCGTGGAGCCGAACCTGAAGGTCGGCTATTTTGCCCAGCACCAGAGCGAGCAGCTGGACCTGAAGGCCTCGCCCCTGGTGCACCTGCAACGTCAGGACCCGCGTGCCGAGGAGCAGCGCCTGCGCAACTTTCTCGGTGGCATGGGTTTTCCCGGCGAGAAAGCGGACGCTCCGGTGGGTCAGTGTTCCGGCGGGGAGCGGGTGCGCCTGGTACTGGCGCTGCTGATCTGGCAGGCGCCCTCGTTACTGCTGCTGGATGAACCCACCAACCACCTGGATCTGGACATGCGCGAGGCGCTGGCCGAGGCGCTGGAGAACTATGCCGGTGGCCTGGTGGTGGTGGCGCATGACCGTGAACTGCTGGCTCGCGTCTGCGACCGTTTCTGGAAGGTGGAAGGCGGCCACCTGAGCGACTTCGAGGGGGACCTGGATGACTACGCCCGCGAGCTGAAGGCCCGCGAGCGGGAAAGTGTCGCCGCGAAAGACCCTGGAACGCCCGCCACGACGTCCCCGAGTGGTCCGGCACTGTCACAGAAGGAACGGCGGCAGCAGGCGGCGCAGGCGCGTGCCGCGCTCAAGCCACTGAAAAAGAGTGCGGACCGAGCCGAGCAGGAATGTGTCCGTGTTCAGGAACGACTGGATGCGCTGGAGACCGAGCTGGCCGATCCGGCGCTGTACGCCGATGAGGCGGCGGATCGTCTGGCCCAATTGACCCGCGAACAGGGCGATTTGCGCAGTCGGCTGGAGACGGCGGAGGCCGAGTGGATGGAGGCGCTGGAGGCGCTGGAATCCGCCCGGGGTGAGACTGCGGAGTGAGGCCCTCTTCAAAGACCAACCCTTGAACTCGGGTATTGCGGGGTCTATACATAAGGGTGAATGCATTGGAGCGAGGAGTGATCCCCATGAATGCACAGGAACTGAATCGTCGCTGTGTCGAGCTCTTTCACAACCCGGATGCGAAACTGCATTGCTGGCACCCGCGCATGTTCTGGAAAACCAACATGCTGGAGAACCCGAAGCCGGAAGACCTGCAGGAACCCAAGGTCGACCTGCGCGAGCTGGAGGTCATGCTATCGGAGGCCGCGCACGAGCCTTCGCAGTGCGCCGACGAGCTGGAGCAGGAAGAGCCCGGTCGGGCTGCATTGATCCGGCACATGATGGAGCGTGGCGAGATGCCGCTGCTGCATCGGCCGCACTGATCGTTTATGGAGTGAGCCCCCAGCGGGGCTCGATCCCGTCATGTACTGGCGGGAGCATCGGCCCCCGGTAGCCTGTGCTGCCGGGGGCTTTTCCTTGCCGGTGAGCGGTTCGCTGGAGAGCGAGCGTTACTGGCGGATGAAATCCGAGAAGTAGAGGGCTGCGATCCGGGGGGCTCCGGTAATCTCCTCGAGCAACTCGTTCAGCTCCTCCGTGGCCTCGTTGCGCAGATCCTCGCGCGCGCCACCGCCGGTCAGGCTGTCCGGACTGCGCCCGCCAAGGATGCGGATCAGTCGGTCGCGCACTGCGGGAATGTGCTCGCGGATCGCGCGGGCGTCTTCCAGGTCGTTGCCTTCCAGCTGGATGGAGGCCTGCAGGTAGCGTCCGCGGTCGGAGGACGCCATGTTCACCACCACCGGCTCCAGGGTCACGTAATGGCTGTCCAGGTCGTCCACGGCGAGCGCGAGGGGCGCGGTCAGCATCAGGACAATCCCCAGAAGAGCAAGGTGCAGGGAACGAAAGGGGCTGCGGATCATGGTGTGTGCTCCGGGGCGGGTTGCGTGCTGGAGGCGATCAGGTCGCCGCGTCGATGAGGCTCCTGATCAAAGTATGCCACCAGATGTTCATAGATTTCGGGCATGGCCTCGCGCAGGCGCGCCGGCTCGAAGAAAAAGGACTCTGTCGCGACGGCCAGGAACTCCTCCGGGGCGGTGGCCGCATAGGGGTCCAGCGGCAGCTCGGCCTCGTCGATTTCGCCGGAATCCACGGCCTCCACGAATGCCTCGAAGGCCCGCGAGAAATCCTCCGTCCAGGCACCGGCCGACTGCCCGCGGCGTAGTGGCGGAAACCCGTTCACCTCGCCGTTGCCGGCGTCCAGTACGTGGGTCATCTCGTGCACGACCACAGCGCCGTCGCGCTCGACATCGTTCCACGACAGGATGACCGGGCCGCGTTCCCAGGCCTCGCCGGACTGGGGTATCGCCCCCTGGTGGACGATGCCAGCCTCGTCCACCCACTCGTGTTCGGGCACGAAGGTGTCGGGATACAGGATCAGCGTGCGCCAGTCGCGGTACGGTTCGAGGCCCAGTTCCAGCACCGGCAGCGCGGCGTAGGCGGCGATCACCTGGCACTGCCAGGGTTCCGGTTCCGCGGCGATGCCGATGAATTCCTTTTGCGCAAGGATCTGGCCGACCAGTTCGCGCAGCCGGGAGCGCTCTTCCGGCGTGAGGCGGGCGATGAACGGGGCCCGTCGACGCAGGGCCTCCCACTCGTCGTTGTCCAGTTGCACGGCCTCGGGTTCCAGGCCGGCAAAGGGCCCGAGGATGCGCCGGAACAGGCCGCGCAAGGGAAAATTCGGCGTCGAATCCATCCGTTAATCGTCGCACGTTTGGCTGGCATGCGTCCGCCTGCGGCAGGCGATTGCCGTGGGGCGGCTAATGATTGCCGCTCCGCGGCCGTTATGCCCTGCAAGCGGGAAAATTGACGGGGGCATCATGCAGATTGCCGATTATTCCATGCAGTTATCGAGCCAGCGTTTTGCGTTGGAGGCGACGCGGCGCGAGGCTCGCATGACCGTGGTCGAGGGAAGTGCGGTGCGTCCCCGACAGGGGCCGGAGCCGCCCGCGAATCCGGCCCCGGTAGCGCGTGCCTTGCAGAATTCCGCCCCCGGCGTGGCCGCACGCGCCCCGTTCGTGGGGGTAGCCCCGGCGGACAGCGAGTTGACCTCGGTGGACCAGCTGCGTACCGAGCTCCTGCGACTGATCCTGGAGCGCTTTACCGGGCGCGAGATCCGGGTGATCGATCCCGCCGACCTCAAGCCGGCCGACACCCCGCCGGAACCCCTCGAGCGACCCGTTGCGCGCCCCCCTCGTCCGGCGGCAGGGCTCAGTGTCGCCTGGTCCGTGGAGCAGACCCGGGTCGAGGTCGAGAGGACATCGTTCCAGGCTCAGGGGCGCGTGCACACGGCCGACGGCAAGACCATCGACCTGGATATTGCGCTGACCATGAGCCGCGAGTTCATCGAGCATAGCCGTCTGCAGGGTGGCATGGATGCAGAGCTGCACGATCCGCTGGTGATCAATTTCGACGCCCCGGCGGCCGCTCTTACGGACACCCGCTTCGAATTCGACCTGGACGCCGACGGTTCGCCGCAACAGGTGGCCTTTCTGCAACCCGGCAGTGGTTTTCTCGCGATCGACCGGTCTGGCAGCGGCCAGGTCGATGACGGCTCCGAGCTCTTTGGCCCGCTGACCGGTGATGGCTTCGCCGAACTGCGACGGTTCGATCATGACGGCAACGGCTGGATTGATGCGGCGGATCCGGTTTACGACCGCCTGCGCGTGTGGACCCGCGACGCGCAGGGCCGCGATCAGTTGCTGGCGCTGGGCGAGGTGGGCGTCGGGGCGATCTACCTCGGGCATGTCAGCACGCCTTTTGATCTCCGTCGCGGCGGCGACAACAGCCTTCTGGGGCAGGTGCAGTCGACCGGCGTCTGGGTGGGCGAGGATGGCCGCAGCGGCAGTGTGCAGCAGATCGACCTGAGCGCCTGACGGAACCCGCAGGGCCATTCCTGCGTCGAGGGGTACATAGCGGCTACCCTGTGCTTTCGTCCACTCCCCACGAGCGATCCGGCGCATGCGACTCGATACCCTGTTCCTTCGGCGGCGGTCGGCCCGGCCTTTTCTGCCGCGCTCCCCGCGAGCTGTGCCATTGCCGCGCTGGGTGGGTGGTCTGTTGCTGGTGGTGCTTGCCCTGGGGCTGGGAGGCTGCGGGGGCGAGCCCTCGCAGGCGGGTGACGAGCCGGCCGCCGAGGCCGCGACGCCGATCGCGGCGGTGGAGCTTCAGCCGCGGGATCTGTCGCGCGAGCTGATGGTGTCCGCGCGGGTCGAGCCGCGGGCGTGGGTGCGTCTGGCGGCGCGCACCGATGGTGTGGTCGAGGCGGTGCATGTCGAGGAAGGCGATCGCGTGGAGCAGGGCGAGACCCTGGTCGAGCTGGACGTGGCCGAGGAGCGCGCGGAGCTGGCGCGGGCCGAGGCGCATGTCGAGGAGGCCCGGCTCGAGTACGTGCGCAGTTCCGAGTTGCGTGACGAGGGGATTGCCAGCCGAGCCAGCTACGAACGGGCACGTGCCGCGTTGCGCTCGGCCGAGAGCGAACAGGCGTTGTGGCGGGCACGGGTAGACTACGGCACGCTCGCCGCCAGCCGTGACGGCGTGATCACCGAGCGCATGGTCGAGCCCGGGGAGGCGGTCGCCGCGCGCGATACGCTTCTGGAACTGGTCGATACCACTACGCTGGTCCTGCGCCCCGGGGTGTCCGAGCTGGACGTGCGCGATCTGGTGGTGGGCCAGGATGTACCCATTCGGCTGGACGCGTTTCCGGATGCCGATTACGTCGCGAAGATCCGGCGCATCTTTCCGGCGGCCTCGCCGGACTCCCAGCAGGTGACGGTGGAGATTGCCCTGCCGGCCGAGGCGGCCGACAACGGCGTGCGTCCCGGCAATCTCGCGCGCATCCGCATGACGGTCGACGAACGCCCGGATGTGCTGGCGGTCCCGGCCGCCGCCATCGGCGAGGACCGCGACCAACGCTATGTCTATGTGGTGGTGGACGAACAGCTGGAGCGCCGCAGCGTCGAGACCGGCGTGACCCGAGGCCCATGGACCGAGATCACGGACGGCCTGGAGGAAGGCGAGATTGTGCTGGCCACCAACCCGATCGACATGCGCGAGGGCCAGCGCGTGCGCATCGTCGGCTGGCGGGGCTAGAAGATGGCCGCCGAGCCGGAGGACCGTCCGCGCGGGCGGGTGACCAGCTTCTCCATCCGCCGACCGGTGGCGATCATGGCGCTGGCCTCGGTGGTGATCGTGCTCGGCATGTTCTTTGTTGATCGTCTGCCGGTGGACCTGCTGCCGCACGTCGAGTATCCGCATATCCGCGTGACCGTGAACCATCCCGGCACCTCGCCGGAGGTGATGGAGGAACAGGTGACCCGCGTGCTGGAACGCAACCTCGCGGCCACCGAGAACCTCACCCGCATCTACAGCCGGGCCTCCGAGGGACGTACCAACGTCAATTTGTTGTTCGAGTACGGCACCAACCTGGATCTGGCGTTGCAGGACGCAGCACGCCACCTGGAGCTGGCGCGCACCCAGCTGCCGGACGATTTCGAATCCCTGCGCCTGTACAAGTACGACCCCTCGCAGGACCCGATCTGGGAGGCGGGGTTTTCCTCTACCGTGCGCTCGGAGACCGCGGTGCGCGACTGGGTGGAACACCAGCTGGCGCCGCAGTTGATCGCGATCCACGGCATTTCCTCGGTGGAGGCCTCCGGTGGGCAGGAGCGCGAGCTGGAGGTGATCCTCGACCAGGAGCGGGTGCGTGGCTATGGCCTTTCGCTGGCGGCGATCAGCGCGACGCTGGAGGACGAGAACCGCGAGGTGGCCGGGGGCTGGGTGACCTCCGATACCTTTGACGTGATGGCCAAGACCGAGGGGTTGTTTACCTCCGAGGCGGACGTGCGCAATGTGCTGATCCCGCTGCCGGGGCCGCAGTCCGCGCATGTGCGCCTCGGCGAGCTGGCCGAGGTGCGCGATGGCCACCGCGAGCAGCGCCTGTTCATCCGCCTGGACGGCACGCCGGCCGCGCGCGTGTCCGTGTTCAAGCTGCCGGACGCCAACACCGTCGAGTCGGTGGACTCGGTACGCGCCACGCTCGAACGACTCGAGCGCTCGGGCTTCATCCCCGAGGACATCCAGTGGGAGGTCGTCAGCGACTCCGCCCCCGTTCATCCGTGGTGCGGTCAGTTCGGTGGGTACCGCCGCGATCCTGGGCGGCGTGCTGGCGATGCTGGCGGTGTTCCTGTTTCTCGGCAGTCTGCGCAAGAGCTTCATTATCGGGTTGTCGATCCCGATCGCGTTGATGGCGACCTTCGCCATGATGGGCCTGGGCGGGCTCACCCTGAACATCATCAGCCTCGGCGGGCTCGCGCTGGGGGTGGGGCTGTTGCTCGACAACGCCATCGTGATGCTGGAGAACATCGTCCGCCATCGCGATAAGCTCGGAAAGTCGCCGGAGAAGGCGGCCCATGACGGGGCCGGCGAGGTGGTCTCGGCGGTCATCGCGGGCACCCTGACCAATCTGGCTGCCGTGCTTCCGTTCCTGCTGATCACCGGCATCGGCGCGCTGATCTTCCGCGAACTGATCCTGACGCTTTCGTTCGCGATCATCGCGACCCTGGCCGCAGCCATCACCCTGGTGCCGATGCTCGCGGCCCTTCTTTCGCGCATCCGCTGGGAGAGTGGGCTGGACCAGACCTGGCTGTTGCGCGGGTTCGATCGTGGTGTCCAGGGGTTGCGCCGGCGCTATCGACGCCTGTTGCCGAAGGTGCTGCGCCTGCGCTGGGCGGTGCTGGGGGCGGCCAGTGTGCTGCTGATCGGCGCGGTGCAGGTGGGCGGTGAACTGGGCACCGAGTTCCTGCCGCAGGTCGACGATGGTCAGGTCAGCGTGCGCATGGTCCTGCCGCCGGGGACGCCCCCGCACGAGACGGATGCGGCCGCACGCTTTATCGAGGCCGCGCTGGAGGCGTTGCCGCATGTGGAGAGCGTGTTCGCGATGGTCGGCGGGCACCTCGGTGGCGGCGTGGTCAACGAGCGACCCGGTACCTCCAATATCACCGTGCAACTGACCCCGGCCGGACAGCGCGAGATGAGCGCGGGACAGTGGGTGGCCGAGGCGCAGGAGGCAATGGATGCGCTGGAACTCCCCGGGGCACGGATTACCGTGCGGCCGCCGAGTATCCAGGGGCTGCAGTTCAGTATCACCGGGGATGACCTCTCGATTGCGGTGGTCGGGGCGGATCTGACCGAGATGCGCCGCATTGCCCGCGAGATCGCCGGGCGCCTCGAAGGCATCCGGGGCCTGGAGGGTGTCGAGGTCGGGCGCGAGGATCAGAGCCCGATTCTGCGCGTCCTTGTGGATCGCGAGCGGGCGGCTGCGCTGGGTTTGCAGGTGGGCCAGGTGGGGCAGGCGATCCGCGACGCGGTGGAGGGATCAGTGCCGACGCAGTACGTCCGCGACGACCGCGAGTACGACCTGCGCGTGCGCCTGCCGCGCGAGGATGTGCAGGATACGGCCACCCTGGGGCGGATGATCCTGTTCCGCGACAACGGGGATCCCGTGCGCCTGGCGGACGTGGCCGAGTTCGAGATCGGCGAGGGACCCGCGCATATCGAGCGCGAGAACCAGAGCCGGGTGGTGCGCGTGAACGGCGACATCAACACCGAGGTGAACGATGTCGGCTCGGTGATGACCGAGGTCGAGCAGCGCCTGGCCGAGGTGGATGTGCCCGAGCACTACAGCCTGCTGATCGGTGGCGAGTGGGAGACCATCCAGGAGACCCAGCGCGAGATGGCCACAGTGGTGGCGCTCGCGATCTTCCTGGTGCTGGTGGTGCTGGCGGTGCAGTACGAACGCCTGGCCAATCCGCTGGTGATCGTGGCGGCCGCGCCGTTGTCGCTGACCGGGGTGGTCGCGATCCTGTGGGCGACCGGCACGCCAGTCTCCGCCCCGGTGATGATCGGGGCGATCCTGCTGATCGGGGTGGTGGTGAACAACGCGATCCTGCTGGTGGAGTACATCGAGCAGGGCCGTCGACTCCGTGGCCTGAGCCCGGCGCGGGCGGTCGTGGAGGCCGGGGCATTGCGCCTGCGCCCGATCCTGATGACCACGCTGACGACGGTGCTGGGCATGTTGCCGCTGGCCATCGGCCTCGGCGAGGGGGCGGAGATCATGCGCCCGTTGGCGCTGACGGTGGTGGGTGGTCTGATCGCCGGGATGATTCTGACGCTACTGGTGATGCCCTGCCTGTACCTGGTGGTGAACCGGGCCGCGGAGAGGGTGAAGCGGCGCCTGACCGGAGGCATGCGGGACGCCGCTGCCCGCACAGCCTGAACAAAGGCCCGCTACCGAGTGGCTCGCGGGCCTTGTCTGGATCCTAGAAGCGGTAGCCGAGACCGACCATGAAGCGCGAGGCGTCGGGATCGAAGTGCAGGGTTTCGCCCTCGATGTGATAGCGCTCGCTTTCGAAGAGCGTGTAAGAATACTCGGCACGCATGAACAGGCGGTTGTCCATCTGGTATTCGACGCCTACACCGAGCCGGGCACCGTTGATACTGTCCTTGAAGCGAATGGATATGTCCTCGTCTGTATCGGTAAGGCGGTAGTCCAGGCGCGAGCGCTGGTAGCCGGCCAGGCCGTAGAACAGGACGTTGTCGTTTACCGTGGTGCCGAGCCGGCCGGTGATGCCGTAGCTGTACTTGCTATCCACCCCCAGTTCCTCCTCGTCAATGGTGACCGTCAGGTCGGCGTCCTCGTTCTGCGCATCCAGTTCCAAGCCCAGGTACAGGCCGTTGTCCAGGACGGTACCCCAGCCGGTCATGACACCCCCGGTGAAGCCGGAGGCGCTGAGCCCGGAGATGCGACCATCGCTGGTGGGGTCGCGGTAGTCGATGTCATAACCGACCCAGCCGAGCTGGCCGCCGACGTAGGAACCGTGGAACGGGCTTGCCTGAACTGCCCCGGCCGAGCCCAGGAGGATGCAGGCGCCGGTCACGGCGGTGGCGAGGCGATACGGGCTGGACATGGTGGTTTCCTTTGCGGTGTGGTTGCGGAAGTGAACGGGTGCCCCGTCCGGGCGCATTCTGGCACAGGCGGTCAGACAGGGCGCCGGTCCTTGTGTGCCAGAATGGGACGGATCGAGCCGCCGGGCGCATGTGTCCCCCACGCCTCCATTTATGGCATGGGTTCCTGCGATCCCGGGGCGGTTCACCCAGGGAGGCGCTGATCAGCGCCTCCCGTACGCACACAAGAAAGTAGAAAGAACAGGAGTCGAGCGATGCGCGGACAAGCGGGAATTCTGGCGGGACTATTGGTGGGGTTGCTCGGGTGGGGCGTGGCGAGCGCCGAACCGATGCATACGGTGGAGGAACTGAATCAGGCCCCGGCCGAGCTGGATGGGGAAGAGGTCCGGCTCGAAGGCATTGTGGGCCGGGTGAACGAGGACATCATGGGGCGCAATTTCATCCACTTCGTCGACGGTACCGGCAGCGAGGGTGACTACATCACCGTCACCTCCACCGAGTTGCCCGAGGTGGGCGACCGCGTCTTGGTGACCGGAACGCTGATCCTGGATCGCGACTTTGGGGCTGGTTACAGCTATCCGGTGATCCTCGAAGGTGCCAAGTTCACCGAGCAGTAGCCGCATGTCATGATTGCGCATGTCGGGGCACTCCGACATGCATCCAGGCCGCACAGGGTGGTGCGGCTTTCAGGTATCCCAGGGAGGGGAGACGATGTCCATCAAGGGTCTGCTGTTTCGGTTTGTACTGCTTTATTTCGCGCTGTCGATCGCTGCCATGGTAGCGGGCGCCTATGTCGATCTGGATCAAGCCGGTACGGCGATCGGGATGGGCATTCTGGCGCTGGCGGTGGTGTGGCCCTGCGAGTCCTTCGGGCGCAGGAACGGGCGCTATCTGTCGCGCGCCGAGAAGTGGCGCGTGATCGCCGCCATGATCGCGCTGCTCCTCGGTACACAGATTCCGCTCACCCTGCTGGTGATGTGGGCCGAGGGGATTGCACTGGACGCCGTGATGCTCGGGATCGTGGGGGGCGTCGCGTTGTTGTATGCCGGGACCGTGGTGGCAATGGTTAACTTCACGGGCCGCAACCTGCGCAAGCGAGGCCTGGTCGCCGGGGAAAGCGCGGGGTAGGCACCCTGTCGGTCAGTCGGCCAGGTGGCGTTTGAGCCACTCGATCTCGTCCGCGGACCGGTCTGCGTTGGTCACTGCCTGCCAGGCATCGATGTAGTGCTCGGTGGCGTAGACGTGGCCGTAGCCGCGCGGGGCGGCATCGCCGATCGCTACGTCCACCGCCAGTTGCAGCATGGTGATGACTGGGTACCAGGTCAGGTCCGGAGAGACGTCCGGGCCGCGCGGTGCCTGCATCCATTCTGGCTGGCGGTACAGCGCCTGGGGCTCGAAGAAGGTGACCGGGTCGCTTGCGTACTGCAGGTACACGATGCGCATCGGGCCCCATTCGGCGCCGGGGATGTCCAGGTGGTTTCCCTGGTTCGTGAAGCGCACCACCGAACTGTCGCGAAAGCGCGGCAGCCAGGCGGGCGAGTCGGGTTGGCGCTGGCGTTTGATGTCGCGCCAGGTCTCGCTACGAAACGGCGGGCCCGCCCACAGCGCGCCGGAGAACGGGTCGCCGATCACGTCGTACAGGTCCGCGGCCCGCTCGGAGTTCAGCGCGCCCAGACTAAGGCCGTAGAGGTACAGGTCCGGGCGGGCGTCCGGCGGTAGCTGTTTCCAGTAGCCGTAGATCTCCGCGAACACCGCCTGGGCGGTCTCGTGACCGTATTGCGATTCCGCCATTAGCGACAACCAGCTCGGCAGGTAGGAGTACTGCACGGCCACGGTGGCCACATCGCCACCGTGCAGGTACTCGACCGGCTGGATCGCACGGTTGTCTACCCAGCCGCGTCCGGTGGGCGTGGCCAGCACCAGCACCGAACGGTCGAAGGCATTGACCCGCAGCATCTCCTGCAGGGCCAGTCGCGCGCGTTCCTCGATGGTCTCGGCGGCGTTCAGCCCCACATACACGCGGATCGGGTCCAGCGCGGTCTCGCCGGAGAAGTCGCTAATCGCGGCGGCGTCCGGGGCTTGGTCGATGAAGCGCTGGCCCTGGCGGCCCAGGCCCTCGTCCCAGCTGATCAGCGAGGCCGGGCTGCCGGTGCGGAAGGTCGCGCCCGGTTGCTCCGCCCCGGGGTGTTCGCGTACGTCGAACTGCTGGAAGCTGCGATCGGCGGCGCGCAGGCTGTATTCCAGGATGACCCCATCGATCACCGCCCAGAACACCCCGGCCGCCACCAGCACGCCAATTACGTTGGACAGCCGGCGCGGGATGAAGCGGCGCAGGTGCCGCGCGAGGAAGCGCACCAGCAACTGGAACAGCCGCGCCACCGCAAGCGTGGCGATGAACACCGCCGCTGCGATCAGCCCCAGGCGGATGGGGAATCCACCGTCCACCGGCTCCTGTTCCATGAGCGCGCGGATGCTGTTCTGCCACTCGGTGGCTTGCCACAGGAAGATCAGCACGATCAGCACGGCCCCGCCGCCGGCGATCACGACCAGGGTGTTGTGGGTGCGCTCGCCGAGCTCCGGCAGTTCCAGGTACGACCACAGCCAGTGGAAGAACACGCCCAGGCCGTAGCCGGCCGCCAGCGACACCCCGGACAGGATGCCCTGGACGTCGTCGGTACGCGGGATCAGGCTGGGGGTCAGCGAGGCGGCAAAGAACAGCGTGGCCAGGATCAGCCCCGGGATCGACAGCGTCCCGAGGATGCGGGTGGCCCAGGCCGGCCAGATGAAGGCTCGCAGGCGGGTTTGCAGGCGGCCGACGACGGACATCGCGTTCGCGCTTCCTTGGCGGGGTATGGAGGCGCTCATCCTGTCCGCCCCGCCGGCTGGGTTCAAGTTTCCGCGCCCGCGGGCGGCCCGCCGATATCGCGTTTTGTTGTGTCCCCGTCATTGCGAGGAACGCAGCGACGAAGCAATCGCTGTCCGGCGCCACCAATGCCTCTTAACGTGCTTCGACCCCTCGTGCTTCGCTGCCTCGTAATACGGCCTATTGGGTTGTGACGGACTTGCGAAAGCGAAAGCTGCCCTCGACCATGCGCAGGGCCACGCCGAATAGTGCGACTTGCAGCAGGAGTCCACCGGTTGCCGCGCCCACCGCGAGGCCGGTGGCGAGCCCCAGTGCCATCAGCAGCATCAGCAGTGTGGCGGCGACCCGGCTGCGCAGCCAGCCGCCCACCAGTGCCAGCAGGGCGACCAGCGTGCCTTCGAGCATGGTGGGCGTGTGCTGCACCAGGACACCCAGCATCACCACCACAACCCCGGCAAACACCAGCACCCAGCCGGCCACGCGCGCCAGGCGCTGGGCCTGTTCGCTGTTCTCGATGGATTGCAGCAGCAGAAGCAGGTCGGCGCCGGCCCCTGCCCAGTGGCGTGATCGCGATTCGTTCATTGTGTCCACGGTACTACAGGGCCATGACAGCCCGGTGACAGGCGCCCACCTATCGTTTGGCGAGGAGCGAATCAAGATCGAGTGTATTGACCGCGGGGGTGCCCGTCTTCGCGTGTTGCACAGTGCCATGATCGGACCAGTGCAGCAGGCTGAGGTTGCCGGCGCGGTCCTCCACCAATGCGGTGCAGTGTTCGACCCAGTCGCCGTCGTTGCAGTAGAGGACATCGCCGAAGGACTCGACGTTGGGTTTGTGGATGTGGCCGCAGATACAGCCGTCGAAGCCACCCTTGCGTGCGGCGGTGACGGCCGCATGCTCGAAGCGGCGGATGTATTCTCGGGCGGCGTGGCTGACCCGGGTCTTCAGCCACGCGGATAGCGACCAGTACGGGTGGCCAAGGCGGCTGCGGATGGTATTCAGGTAGCGGCTGCCACGCAGCAGCATGTTGTAGCCCACATCGCCGAGCCAGTGCACTAGCCGGCTGTGGCGCACGACTCCGTCGAATTCGTCGCCATGGGTCACGCGAAAGCGGCGGCCGTCGGCCGTCCAGTGCACCAGTTCGCGTTCGATGCGTACGCCGCGGATCTCGGAACCGACGAAGTCCCGCACCAGTTCATCGTGATTGCCGGGGATGTAGATGACCTCGACCCCGTGCAGTGCGAGGGACAGGACCTGCTCGACGACGGCCGCCTGGGTTGCGTTCCAGAAGATGCGCCGGCGCATCGCCCAGATGTCGAACACGTCGCCGACCAGCACCAGGCGGTCGCAGTTGACCTGGCGCAGCAGGTCCAGCAGATAGTCCGCGCGGCACTCGCGGGTGCCCAGGTGCAGGTCGGACAAGAACAGCGTGCGGCAATCCAGGCTGGCCATCGGATACTCCCGCTGAGGCGTGCCGCCAGCATCGCGTCGTGCAGTGACCGGTTGGTGGCGAGCGGATGACAATTGGGTGATGGATCGGGTCCCGTCAGGGCCAGACAATCAGCAACCAGATCACGGCGGCATGCAGGAAACCGAGAAGGACCGCGGCAGAGCCCATGTCCTTGGCGCGCGCCGCAAGCTTGTGCTGTTCCGGCCCGAAGCGGTCCACGGTGGCCTCGATGCCGGAGTTCAGTACCTCGATGATCAGGATCAGGAACAGGCTCCCGAACAGCAGGGCCCGCTCGGTCGGAGTGTCGCCAACGACCAGCGACAGCGGCGCGAGCAGCACCACGAGGATCAGTTCCTGGCGAAAGGCCTCCTCATGGCGAAAGGTTGCCCGCAGGCCACGCCACGAGGACACGAAGGCGCGCAGGATGCGGTCAATACCGGTTGCGCCGCTGTTGGCCATGGTCGTGTTCCCGAAAATCGGTTGAGAAAGGGGTCAGTGCGGTCGGTCGGGCGCTGGGTGCGGGCCACTGATTGTATGGGGAGTGCCCGCCAGGTCCTGATACAGGGCGAGCAGTTGTTCGGCCATGCGGCGTTCGCTCCATTGCTGCACCCACCGTCCATGTGCGTCGCGCATCGCCCGCTGGCGGTCGGGGTCGTCCAGAACCGCTGCGACCCGTTCGGCAAAGGCGGCGGGGTCTTCTGGGGTGACCTCGGCGCCGGATTCTGCGGTCAGGATGTCGACGCTCCCCAGGTGCGCGGTGGACACGACCGGCAGTCCACTGGCCATGGCCTCCAGCAGCACCAGCCCCTGGGTTTCGGTCGCCGAGGCAAACACGAAGGCATGCCCGGCGCGGTAGCAGTCGACAAGCGATGAGGCGCGATCCAGGTATCCGCACCAGTGAAGGTTGTCCTCCAGTCCCATGTGCTCGGCCTGGCGCTGCAGGGCGTCCTTGGCCGGCCCCTCGCCCGCGATGAGTAGCAGGATGTCGGGGCGCTGCTCGCGCAGATGCAGCAGCATCTTCAGCAGGAAGCCGATGTTTTTCTCGAAGGCGATGCGCGAGACATGCACGAGCATTTCGCGACCGTAGGGGATGTCCCGTTCGGTTCGGAACAGGTGTCCGTCGCCCCCGGTCCAGGCCTCTGGATCGATGCCGGTGGGCAGGCGGACAATCGGTGTCTTGATCCCGTAGTCCAGCAGGGCCTCGCGCAACGCCGTGGAGGGGGCGATCACCCGGTCCACCGCATTGCACTGGCTGCGCGATATGCGGCGCGCGAAGGCCCTCAGCCAGGCGGCGGGCAGCCATGGCAGGTAGTGCTGCAGGTACCCCTCGAAGAAGGTGTGATAGGTCTCCACCACCGGGACCTGCCAGCGCCGGGCGAGATTCAGTCCGGCGTAATGCGCCACGAATGGCGTGTGGATGTGTATCAGGTCGGTGTGTTCGATGCCTGCTTCCCGGAGGTACCTCCGGATGAGGCCGCCCTTCGGGATGCGATCCTCCGGGTCCACAATCAGGTACCGCGATGGAATTCGGATCAGGTCCGGGTCGTTGGGTGCGGGGCCAGGGTGGGCGCTCAGTCCAGGGTAGGCCGGGACCACCAGCGTGACGCGATGACCCAGTTTTTGTAGCTGCGAGCGGAAACTGTACAGCGAGGTGGAGACCCCATTGATCCGGGGGAAGTACACATCGCTCAGCATCAGAATGTGCACGGCGGCACCTGTCACGGGACTCGAGTCCCGAAGTCTGGTCCATATGCATGACCGTGTGATGGCGCAGATCTTGCGGAAATGTTGCAAGGAGAGCCGCAATGATCGGTGCAATGGTCGAGGATGTCATCGGGTGACGATCCGCGCCAGGGATTCGGTTCTCCGACGCCTCGATGCTGACGGTCGCGGTGGCGCGGGCGATCCTGGAGGACGGGGATTGCCGCCACTATGTCCATGCGCCGGGGTGGTGCTACCCGGATGCCGGTTGCGGAGCATGTCTTATCGGCTGGCTGCCGGAGACCGATCCGCAGCCCTGCAGGAGCGGGGGCAACAGGGCGGCGTCTCCCTAGCGGTAGACCCGGACTTCCTGTTCCCAGCCTTCCACGCCGCGGTTGGCGCAGAACTCCTGTACCTGCCCGTCGGCGTAGCGGATTTCCATGTTGAAGCCGGCTGCGGGGACATGGTTCAGCGCCACCCGCCGGTGTTCCCCGGGCCGGAGCTGGCCCTCGCGGATGCTCGATTCCGACAGGTCGTGGCCGAAGTCGAAGTGGATCGCCTGGATCAGCACGTCGCTGTCATTGTGCACCGTGACCATCAACGCCCCCTCGGCCGGTGGGCGCTCGACGCCCCAGTGCACGGCGGCGGCACCGAGCACGAGCCCCTGCACGAACAGCCAGCTCGCGGGCGCGCGTAGCGCATCCACGACCCGGTCCTCCCAGGTGCGGTGTTCTCCGGACGACTCCACGTCTCATCCCTTGATTATTAGGGATTGCTAATCTACAAGATCGGCCGGCATCGGGATACCGGGCGGCCGCGATATCCGGGAAGGCCGCCGCCCCGCAGAAAGCGCCATGGGCGCTGCAGCGGGCTGTCAGTCGAGCCCGAGCGCGCGCAGGCGCTCGAGGAGGCGTGGATGATCGAAGTCGCGGGCGCCGATGGCGCGGTAGGCGATGCGGCCCTCGGGATCGATGATGAACGTGGTGGGGATGCCGCGAACCGGCCAGCGGTCGATGGTGGCGGAATCCTGGTCCAGCAGCAGAGGGAAATCGACCGGGTAGTCGGCGGTAAAGAAGAAGATGCGATCGGCGTCTTCGCCCACGTTCACGCCCAGCACCACCAGGCCCGCATCGCGCAACTGCTCCCAGAGCCGTTGCAACGACGGCAGCTCGTCGCGACAGGGTGGGCACCAGGTGGCCCAGAAGTTCGCCACCACCACACGTCCGCGATAGTCCTCCAGTCGATGGTGCTGCCCATCGATGTCCTCCAGTGCCAGGGGCGGGCCCTTGGGGCGTGGCTCCAGCGCGGTCAGGTGCGTGGCTTCCGCCCACACGGGCCGCAGCGAAAGGCCGAGCAGGCCACCGGGGATTGCAGTCAGGAAGCGGCGCCGGTTCATCATGGTTCGGCCTCGTCCCGTTCCGGTTCCCCGGCGCAGCGCAGATCGGGCAGGGTGGACTGCCGCAGGGTCGTCTGCTGCCGCCAGTGCACGGTCAGATCAAATGTCGTGCTGGGCGGGTGCTTGAAGACGATCATGCCCATCAGCCAGTCGCCGGGCTGGAACCGGTGTTCGCCAGGGAACAAGGCCCAGCGAAAGGCGATGCGGGCTACTTCCGGAACCTCCCGGCTCGCCCACTCGTCCTGCCAGTCGCGGTTGGGGAGCGGTCGCGCGGCCCCGTTTGGCGTTTGGCTGCGCCATTGGCGCAGGTCCACGGTGGCCGATGCGCTGCGGTCGGTATTGCGCAGGACGCCCTGAAACACGCAGTGGCCGGCGATGAACGTCGCATCCTCGGTGTCGAACCCGCGGCCCAGGAAGAACGCGCGGGTCTGGTCCGGGAGCCGCTGTGCGAGTTCCAGCGAAAGCCCCTCGCCCTGCCAGTGCCAGGTCATCAGCCCACTGTCGGGGTCGGTATGCACCTGCATCTCCTCCGCCGTCCCGGTGCCGCCCGGAAGGGCCAGCCCCGCCAGAGCCAGAAGCGTCCATGCGACGACCGTCAACCCTGGGCCGGGCATTGGGCGCCTCGTGGCAAACCGACGGGGTGGCTTGGCGCGGCGTCCCTACGACCCACCAAGGACATGATCCAGCAGCGCCTCGAAGGCGGGCTCGGCGTTTTCCACGGCACGTTCAAGGCTCGGGTGCGGCTGCAGCGTCGTCATGAACTTCGGGTGGAGCATGGACAGTTTCGTGCCCCCGGCCTCCTCGTACAGGCCGATGTGGCCGCAGGGCATCATCGCCCCGACATGCAGCCCGGCATCCAGGATGTCCGGTCCCAGCGGCAGGTAGCAGACCTTGAGCGCGGTGATGTCACCGCCCGCCAGGTCGAACTCGGCCAGAAAGATCCAGTCCTCCTCGTTTTCGGCGTATTCGCGAATCGCCCCCGCCAGGTCCGCGCGCGACTGTTCGCAGTCGCGGATGATGAAGTGGTCGTCTGGCTCGGTGGCTGCCAGCGGGGCGGACAGCGCCAGTGCAGTGGCCAGCGTGAAGGCGGCGATGGGTGTGAGTGTTTTCATGATCGTGTCCTCCAGGTGGGTGGGTGAAGGCGCGTCAGACGCGAACGATCTCCGGTTTCAGAGACCCGGAGATCATCGGCAGCGCTTCCTTTTCGCGCTGCCCAATCCCGAGTTCTTCCGGGGTCTCGGCGAGGTCGTCGACCACGGCGACGAATGCCTCCTCGCGGATGTTCATGCCGCGATGGATGGTCAGCCTGTCGCGGTCCCTGCAGGCCTGCGGGCCGCCGGTGCCGTTGCAGATGCATCCGTGTTCCCCTCGTCGAAGATGCTGCCTGGCGAGCCCGCGGATCCGTGCCTTGCTGCCCAGGCGTTCGTAGAGATTGGCTTCGGTCATGGATGAGTCCTCCTCGCGCCGTCGTTAACGGGTGGCCACGTACCAGTTGTTCTGAGGGTCGTGGACCAGCTGGTGGACCCGGATGTCGTGAAAACCGGCGCGCTCCAGGTAGTCACGTGCCATGGGCTCGCCCCACATCGCGCCCAGGCCGGGTCCGCCCCGGGCGAGCGATACCGGCATGCAGTGCATGCAGGAGATGGTGTAGAGAAAGGGTCCGAGCGGATGCTCGAGATCGCCATGAATCTGCCCGGAGCCGCGGATGTCCTGCATCAGGTAGATGCCTTCGGACTTGAGCGCGCGGTGAATGCCCGTCAGTACGCCCAGCGGGTCGGCCTGGTCGTGGATGGCATCGAAGGTGGTGATCAGCGCGAACTGTTGCGCGGCGACATGCCGATCCAGTTCGGCCGCGTCGGCCTGGATGAATTCGACGTTCCCCAGCCCGGTGGCGCGTGTCTCGGCGCGGGCGCGCTCGATGGCCTCTGTGGACAGGTCCAGGCCGGTGAACCGGCTGTGCGGGTAGAGCGTGGCCAACTGGTTGAGGATGCGCCCGCTGCCGCAGCCGATATCCAGGACCTGAATGCCGCGCTCGAGGTGGTCGGTCAGGCCCGGAACCAAGGGCAGGATGTCGCTTTCCAGTGACGACAGCACGGACTGGCCGCTGTCCTCGGCCATCACCTCGTGGAAGCGCGTGTAGTGCTCGTACCCCACGCCACCGCCGGTCCGGAATTCCGCAACGATCGTGTCCTCCACTCCACCCAGCAGGCCGATGTACTGCGCAAACACGGCCAGGTTGTCGGCGGCTGCCGCGCGCGTCAGGCAGGCGGCGTGTTCCGCGGGCAGAGCAAATCGTGGGCCATCCGCATCCACCGTGACGATGCCGCCGGTGGCCATGGCCCCGAGCCATTCCCGTACGTAGCGCTCGTTCAGGCCCACGGCGGCGGCGATCTCGCCGGAGGTGGCAGGCGGCCGGTCGCGCATGTGGTCGAACAGCCCGGTGCGGTGCCCGATCGACAGGGTCAGGCACAGCGCGCCGTGGTTGAGCACGCTGACCAGATGCTCGCCGAAGGCCTCGGCGGCAGATGGGGGTGACAGGCATTCCGGGGCTGACGACATGCAGTGGACCTCCGCCAGGACAAACCGGGCCGGGTGTCGGCGTTACTTCGAGCCTAGGCCGGGAAGCCCTTGCGGGCGGTCACAATCTTGCGGGGGTGGGGCAAATCTTGCGGTGGAGTTCAGGGGCGCATGGATCCGTTTTAATGCAGGCGCCGGTATGCCGCGGGGGCCACACCCAGGGCCTGGCGGAAATGACGGACCAGCTGTTGCGGGGAGTACCCGGTCGCGGCAGCGATCTCGGTGATGCTCAGGGATGTTCGGGTCAGCAGGTCGCGGGCGTGCTCCACGCGCAGGCGGGTGAGATAGCGATGCGGTGGCAGGCCGTGCGTATCGCGAAAGGCGCGCGCGAAGTGCCAGGGCGAGAGTCCGGTCAGGGCCGCCAGATCACGCAGGGTGATGCGCTGATCCAGATGGCATTGCATGTAGTCAATCACCCGTGCCGACTGGTGCGGTGCCAGGCCGCCCCGGCGCCTGTCCAGGTCCCGGTCGTGTTCGGCCATGCGGGCCAGGCGCACAACCAGAACGGCGAGCATGCTCTCGACGAACAGTTGCGCGGCCGGGTCGTCGCGGTCCATCTCCTGCCACAGGGCATCCAGGGCCTGGGTGATCAGGGGGTCCCGGTGGTGGCGGGTATGCAGGTGGCCAAAGTCCAGCGGATCGCCGGGGTCGCGCTCCAGGCAGTCCCGGGCCAGCTCGGGCGGGATGCCGAAAAACCGCATGCGTGCCGGGTCCCGCATATGGCAGCGCCCCGCGACCTGCGGGGCGATCACCACGAATTCGCGCGGGCCGGCGCAACCGGAGAACGGACCGGCCCCGATGTCACAGTGGTAGCGAAAGGGGGCGCCCACGGACTGGCTCAGCATCAGTTCGCGGACCGGCGGGGTGCCCAGGTGACCGGGTGGGTGCGCGTTCTCGATCATCGGCACCGGGAGATCGGGTCGCGCACGGGCTTCTTCCAGGAATGGCGCATCACGCCCCCGGGCGAAGAAGTCGAGCATGCTGGATGAACGTTGCGGCATTTGCTTCACCTCGCAACGTTCTTATAGGCGATTTTGGGCCAACCCGTCGCGGATGCGGGCAGCCTGGTCGGCGTAGTGCGAACCTCGTCGACTGCACCGGGTCGTATGTGACCCTGGCGCCGCATTCGGGTATGTTCGCCGGGTTTCGATGACCGCAGGGTTACCATCACGTGGGTACGGACGAGCGCAAGCTGCAGGATCTGACGCACCAGCTGGCCGAGGCGCTGGCGGGTGTCGGGTTGCACGGGCAGATCGGGCTGGAAAAGGAGACCCTGAGGGTCGGGCCGGAAGGCTCGCCGGCGCTTACGCCGCACCCGGCCGCGCTGGGATCCGCGCTGACGCATCCATACATCACCACGGATTACTCCGAGGCGCTGCTGGAACTGGTGACGCCGCCGTTCGAGGATGTACGCGAGACCCTCGGCTTCCTGCACGACCTGCAGGCCTTCGCCGCCGCCAACGTCGGCGACGAGACGCTGTGGTCGACCTCCATGCCCTGTGTGACGGCCGATGACAATGCGATTCCGGTCGCGCAGTACGGTACCTCCAACGCCGGGCGCATGAAGACCGTCTACCGCATCGGTCTCGGGCATCGCTACGGTCGCAAGATGCAGGTGATCGCCGGGGTCCACTTCAATTACTCCCCGCGCCCGGAATTCTGGCCGGCACTGGCGGAGGTGCTCGGTGCGCCCGACGGCCGCGCCTTCCGCGATGAGCGGATGATGGGGATGATCCGCAACCTGCTCCGCTTTGGCTGGCTGGTGCCCTATCTGTTCGGGGCGTCGCCGGCCGTCTGCAACTCCTTTCTCGAAGGCCACGGCGCGGTGCTGGAGGACTTCGACGACGACACCTCCTATCTGCCGCATGCCACCAGCCTGCGCATGGGCGATATCGGCTACACCAACCGCAAGGAGGCGGACACCGGCATCAAGGCGGACTACAACTCGCTGGCCGGCTATGTCGACTCCCTGCGCTGTGCGATCAATACCCCCAGCCCCGAGTGGGAACACATCGGGGTGAAGGTGGATGGCGAGTATCGCCAGCTGAATGCCAACATCCTGCAGATCGAGAACGAGTACTACTCCACCGTGCGGCCCAAGCAGCCGCTGGAGCGTTTCGAGAAGCCGACCGACGCCCTGGAGGCGCGTGGCATCGAATACGTCGAACTGCGCTCGGTGGACATCAACGCCCAGCACCCGCTGGGGGTGGACGAGACCCAGCTGCGTTTTCTCGAGGTGTTCGCGCTGGCCTGTCTGCTGCAGCCGAGCCCGCTGTTGGCCGACGGCGAGCTGGACGCGATCGACCTCAATCTGCTGGACGTCGCGCATTACGGGCGTCGCCCCGGCCTCGAGCTCCGCCGGGGGGGCGAGAGCGTTGCGCTCCAGGCCTGGGCGCGCGAGCTGCTGGCGCTGATGCGACCAGTGGCGGCCGTTCTGGATCAGGAACTGCCGGGTGACCCCTACCGCCGTGCGCTCAGTGAGCAGTGGGGCAAGGTCGAGCAGGCGGATCTGACCCCGTCCGCGCGCATGCTGGAAGACATGATGGCGCGCGAGGAGGGGTTCTACTCCTACGCGCGCCGCCTGTCGGCCCAGCACCGCGAGGCCTTTCGCTTTAACGGGCCGCTGCCGCGCGCCGAGACGCTGGAGGCCCTGGCCCGCGAGAGCCTGGCCGATCAGGCGGCCATCGAGCAGGCGGACGAGCTGGGCTTCGATACCTTCCTGACGCGCTATTTCGACGGCACACTGCGGGCCTCCTGAATCGGTTTCGTTCGATTTTGTAGAACGGTCGACCGCATTTAACGCGATTTATCTTCGATAAAATCGATGGGATGATCGGGCTATCACATACATTCAGCCGTTGAGGCGTGCGCGCATTCGGTGCCGGGCACAGACGGCAGGAGCATGGCATGAGTCTTTTGATCAACGGTGAATTGCGCGAGGGCTGGCTGGAAGAAGAGTCGGACGAGAGCGGCGAGTTCGTGCGCCAGGACCAGCAGTATCGTAACTACGTCACCAGGGATGGTTCGCCGGGCCCGATGGGTGACGGCGGGTATCCGGCCGAGTCAGGGCGCTATCATCTGTATGTCTCCTACGCCTGCCCCTGGGCGCACCGCACGCTGATCCTGCGCAAACTGAAGGGTCTGGAGCCGCATATCGGGGTTTCGGTGGTGCACCACTACATGGGTGACGCCGGCTGGTCGTTTGATGACTGCGACGGTTGCACCGGGGACCGGGTGCACGGCTCGCGCTACATGCACGAGCTCTACACCCGTACCGATCCAAACTACACCGGCATCATCACCGTGCCGGCGCTGTTCGACACCCAGACCGACCGCATCGTGAACAACGAGTCGCTGGACATGGTGCGCATGTTCAACAGCGCGTTCGACGGCATTACCGGCAACACCCTGGATTTCTATCCGGAAGATCTGCGCGAGGAGATCCATGCGGTCAACGAGCGGGTCTACGAGAACGTGAACAACGGGGTGTATCGCAGCGGCTTCGCGACCAGCCAGAAGGCCTACGAGGCGGCCTTCGACCGTCTGTTCGAGACCCTGGACTGGCTGGAGGAGCGTCTGGCACGCCAGCCGTTCCTGGTCGGCGAGCGACTGACCGAGGCCGACTGGCGGCTGTTCACCACGCTGCTGCGCTTCGATCCGGTGTACTACAGCCATTTCAAGTGCAATCGCCAGCGGCTGCTGGACTTCCCGAACCTCTCCACCTATCTGCGCATGCTGTACCAGCGCCCGGGGGTGGCCGAGACGGTGCGCATGGACCACATCAAGGCGCATTACTACGGCAGTCACCCGATGCTGAATCCCAGCGGCATCGTGCCGAAGGGTCCAATGATTGACTACACCCGGCCGCATGGCCGCCCCCTGGGCGAGCTGCCGGCCGCGTTGCGGAACGTCGACGAAACGTGACGGTCGTTACACTGTTGGGAGGTTCAACCGTGGCCCGGCTAGTGTCCTTTAACAAAAGTGCATCGACTCCGTGACTGTCCCCCTGTATCCTGATAACAGGCACTCGGGAGGCGACCGGAATGGGACGACCGATCAAGACGTTGACGATCAGCGAAGCCGAACGCGACGAGCTCGAGAGCTGGCTGCGGCGGCGCCAGATGCCCGCGGCGGAACAACAGCGCGCGCGCATGATTCTGCTGAGCACGCGAGGCCTGAAGGCTTCGGAGATTGGCGCGCGGGTTGGCGTCTCGGCGGAGACGGTGAGCAAGTGGCGCAAGCGCTTCGAGCAGGCACGCATCGGAGGGCTCACGGATGCCCCGAGAAGCGGACGTCCCCGTACGATCGATGACGACAAGGTGACCGAAGTCATCAACAAGACGCTGCAGTCGAAGCCGGATAACGCGACGCACTGGTCGACCACGCTGATGGCCAAGGAGACCGGGCTCAATGCGATGGCCATCAGCCGGATTTGGCGGGCCTTCGGTCTCAAGCCGCATCGGCTCGAGACCTTCAAGTTGTCCACGGATCCGCACTTCGTGGCCAAGGTGCACGATATCGTGGGCCTGTACATGCACCCACCGGACCGCGCCCTGGTGCTGTGCGTCGACGAAAAGAGCCAGATCCAGGCCCTGAACCGGTCCCAGCCGGCGTTGCCGTTGTCGTTCGGCCATCCCGAGACCCGCACCCATGACTACCTGCGCCATGGCACGACCACCCTGTTCGCGGCACTGGATGTGGCCACCGGCGAGGTCATCGGCAAACTCCATAGAAGGCATCGCGCCAAGG
>NZ_KB905112.1:0-92777 GCF_000377825.1 Thioalkalivibrio sp. AKL9
CGGGTACTCGTTGCGGCAGCGCTGAATCATCTCGTACCGGGTGATGATCCCTTGGCAAAGTACGCGGCCGCGTCTCTTAAAAAATCCCGTTCCTTGGTCACCCGGGCCAGATCGCGCCTCAGACGCGCGACCTCCTCATCCCTTGGCGTCCCGGTACCGGAAAAGGCCTTGCTGGCCCCGGCCTCCGCCTCCCGAACCCAGCGGGTCAGCAGGGTCGGACTGATACCCAGCTCCAAGGCAATCTGCCGGCAGCTTGTGCCCGATCGACGAACCAACTCCACCGCTTCCCGCTTGTATTCCGGGGTGTAACGTTTACGTTTCGACATGAACACTCCTTCGGCCCAGTATGGGCCTTCTCGTAAGTGTCCGCTTTAACGGGGTAGAACCCGGCGCGCGGCGGAGGCCCGACTCGCAAGGGTCGCTTCCCGGGAGTCCCCCGAATCGACCCAGGCGCTCGTGCACGAACTCCGGGTTAACCAGGTCGAGCTGGAGATGCAGAACGAGACCCTGCGTCAGGCCCAGCATGAACTGGAAGAATCGCGTAACCGCTATGTCGATCTCTTCGAATCCGCCCCGGTGGCCTATGTCATCGTTGCGCGCGATGGCCGGTTGACCGACGCCAATCAGCTCGCCACCCGGCTCCTGGGCCTGACCCAGGCACAGTTGCTTGAACATTCCTTCGACCAGTTCATCGCTTCCTGCGACCGGGAGCGATGGCAGGAACGCGCCGCGGCCGTGTGGGCGGGCCGCCTCGACACACCCCAGGAGCACGAACTTCTACTCCAGAACGCGGAGGGCTCACAGTTCCCGGCCCAACTGCAATGCGGCGCGCTGGACCGCTCCCACACCGGGAACACCATGCGCATCGCGTTTTTCGACATCACTGAGCGCGCCGAGGCCGCAGCCGAGATCCACCGGCTCGCCTATTTCGATGCACTGACCGGCCTTCCGAACCGACGCCTGCTGCTGGACCGTCTGGCCCAGACACTGGCGGCATCCGAGCGCAAGGGCCTCTACGGCGCGATCGTGTTTCTCGACCTCGACGATTTCAAGGTGCTCAACGATACCCGGGGTCACGACGCCGGCGATCGACTCCTCGCCGAGGTGGGTCAGCGCCTGCGTGCCGGGCTGCGCGAAGGCGATACCGTGGCGCGCATGGGCGGAGACGAATTCGTGGTGATCCTGGACGGTCTCGGCCCAACGCGGGACAGCGCCGCCCTGCTCGCCCAGAGCATTGGCGAAAAGCTGCGTCAAAGCATCGCCGAGCCCGTCGATTTCGGCGACTTCGCGTTCCACTGCACGACCAGCATCGGCGTGCGCCTGTTCGGTCCGGGCGAAACCCAAGCAGAATTGCTTCAGCATGCCGATCTGGCCCTGTACCGGGCGAAATCGGCCGGGCGCAACCGGGTAATCTTCTTTGACCCGTCCATGCAGGCGGTGCTCGATGCCCGGGGCATCCTGGAGGACGCACTGGGCCAGGCACTCAGCAAGGGGCAACTCGAACTGCACGGTTCGATGGAACACGGCGCGTGGTGGGAGCCGAGTCGCTGCTCCGCTGGCGACATCCGAAACACGGATTGATGGCGCCTGGCGCCTTCCTCGGGATGGCCGCACAGACGGGTCTGATCCTGCCCATCGGTCGCTGGGTTCTGGAGATCGCCTGCGCCCAGCTCGCGGCCTGGGCACAGGATCCCACCACCCGCGAACTTACCCTGGCGGTCAATATCAGTGCGCTGGAGTTCCGGCAGGACGATTTCGTCGATCAGGTCCGCAAGGCACTGGAGTCCACTGGCGCCAATCCGGAAAGGCTGACCCTGGAGCTGACCGAAGGCGCGACCCTCGACAGCAGTGAAGCGACCATGGCCCGGTCGCGGCAACTGAGGGAGATCGGGGTTCGTTTATCGGTGGACGACTTCGGAAGGGGTTGGTCGTCCCTGTCTCGCCTTACCCGACTGCGGCTGCAGGAAATCAAGATCGACCCTTCGCTGGTGGCCAGCATGGGCCAACCGGGTGCCGACACCACCCTGGTTACGGCCATCCTCGCCCTGGCCAAGAGCCTGGGGCTCGCGACCGTTGCCGAAGGCGTGGAAACCGAGGCACAGCGCCGCCTCCTCGCCGACCAGGACTGCGATACCTTCCAGGGTTTCCTGTTCAGCGCGCCACTGCCACTGGACGACTTTCAGCGCCTTCTGCGCAAGGCAGGGCCGTGCCCTTAGCCGTTGCGGTGAGCAGCGCTCGTCGAGGTTCGGCTCCGCATTTTCTGCCGCAGCCGTTCCTGCCCGCTCCAGATTTTGGCAAGGGCACTCCTGGAGAAGACAGGGCCATCGCCCCCGTCTGCGCAGCTACCCGTACGGTCGAGCGCATCACCGGGGGCGTTTCCGGGCTCGTTGGCGGTCATGATCACTCCTCATCTCCGGACCGAATGCGCGTTCCATAGCGCGGACAGCCCGCCTCGTTCTGGCTTCCCCAGGCAGAAAGCCGCCAACCGGCTACCCGGGCTGACCCGGCTTGGGCAAACGCGACCGGACAAGAATGCCATTCCCCTGCGGACGACTCTGTTCGCCGCCGAACAAAACCACCTTCCTTGCCCTGCCCCTTTGATCGGTAACCGGCCCAGGCGCGGCGTACCCGGCCGTTGGTCGACAAGTTGGGGGCCCACGCGCCGGTTGAACTCAAGCCGGCCCGCCGGCCCCGCAGTAACGCCGGATCTTTTTCGCTTGCGGGAAGGCCCGCTATGTGTGCGGGATCGTACAGACAGCCCATCGGGCACACGCCAGACTTTCTCACAGGTGCTGGTCAAGAAGACCCGGCCACAAAACGGCCCACAACACTGAGGGAAACGCCATGACACTGGGAACCATTCTGCTCATCGTCCTTGTCCTGCTGTTGATCGGCGTGATCCCGACGTGGCCGCACAGCCGGAACTGGGGCTACGCCCCGGGCGGGGTAATCGGCGTGGTGCTGATCATCCTTCTCATCCTGCTACTCACCGGCCGGATCTAGTCCCATCGTTCCTGCCGACGGACAAGCCGCCACCGACACCCCGAAGTCAATGCAGCGCCTGACCGACACCGTCCACGGTGACCAGGTCCATACCCATCTGGAGAACAAGAAATGAGACAGTTGCGATATTTACCCCCGATCTTCCTGACCCTTTTGCTGGCCCTGCTCCTCGCGGGTTGCGCTGCATCGAATGAAAGACAGACGGTCGGCGAGAACGTCGACGACAGCGTGATCACCACCAAGGTGAAGGCGGCATTGTTCAACGAGCCATCCCTGAGCGGCTTCGAAGTCACCGTCGAGACCTACGAGGGCCGCGTGCAGTTGAGCGGCTTCGTCAGTTCCCAGGAGGACATCAACAAGGCCGTCGAGATCGCACGTGGCGTCGAGGGCGTACGGTCGGTCAAAAACGACATGCAGCTCAAATAGCGCTCGGACCCCGCTACGCACGCTCGGCCACCCTGCCGAGGCCGCGATCGCGGTGGCGCGCCGCCACTCGACCATGCTCCATGACGGCCCGCCCATTGGGGCGGGCCGTCATCGGTTTGGCTACTCCCGCAACGCAGCTTCCAGTCTCTTGGTCTCGGTGATATCGACCATGGTGATCACCACCCCATCGATCACGTTGTCCACTCGTCGATAGGGCATGATGCGGACCGTGAACCAGCGCCCGTCGTCGGTCGTGATCTGTTTCTCCGAGACGGCCAGGGTGCGCAGGGTATCGCGGGCATCGTCATGCAGTTCCGGGTATTCCAGGCTGGTGGTCAGATCGCTCAGCGGCCGGCCGACATCGCTCTCCCGGAGACGGAAGACCCGGGCCGCCTGATCGGTATAACGCCGGACATCCAGATTCTGATCCAGGAACAGGATGGCGATATCGATGCTGTTGAGCACGTTCTGCATGTCGCTCTGCGCGAGCGCGAGATCGTCCAGCTTGGCCTGCAGTTCGGCATTGATCGTCTGCAGTTCCTCGTTCATGGACTGCATCTCTTCCTTCGAGCTATTGAGCTCCTCGTTGGTCGATTGCAGTTCCTCGTTGGCGGATTGCAGCTCCTCGGTCGCAGCCTGCGACTCTTCCCGGGCCGTGCGCGCCTCCTCGCGCAAGGCCTCGATCTCGGCACGGTATTGCTGCAGCTGGGCGTCATGCGCGGCCGGCATGGGCCCCTTGCCCTTGTTCCTGCGCCCGCCCCGCCCGGCCGTGCTCGGGGCCAGATCACGGAAGACGATCATGGTCATGCCCCGCAAGGGGGATGCGTCATGAAAGGCATGCACGGTGACATCGACGCGCTGTACTCCGGCGTGCGTGGGCACCTCCAGGCTGTGCAGATGCACGGGGCGGTCGGCCTTCGCGGCCTTCTTCAACGCCCCGGCCAGAGGCCCACCCAGGCCTTCGCGCGCCATGGCGAAGATATTCCAGTTGGCCTTGCCAGCGGCCGGCTCGAGGTACTTTCCGGTATGGCCGCTGACGTAGACGATATCCCCATCGGTGTTGAGCACCACCGCGGACGGCGCATACACCTGCAGCAGGACCTGATCGGCCGCCTCCTGCAGCGCATCGGCGGGTTGGGAAGAAACCTCGGATGGGGACACGGGACGCTCCTTGCTCGGGCCGGACAGCGGCGGGAAGGCATGCAGCAGGAAATCACGCCCACCCATGTAGGTGTGATCCTGGCGCTGATAGAACCGCAGCCGCGACTCGATCGGCGTGAACAGATGGTTGAACTGCCCGACGGTCTCGGAAGTCCCCAGAAACAGCACGCCACCCGGGCGCAGGCTGTAGTGGAACAGGGGCAGCAGCTTGCGTTGCAATACTGGCCCAAAATAGATCAGCAGGTTGCGGCAGGCAATGAGGTCGAGCTTGGTGAATGGCGGGTCGAGGATCACGTCATGCTGGGAGAACAGCACCATGTCCCGAATGCCCGGTATCACCTGATAGTCGTGTTCATGGGCGGTAAAGAAACGCGCCAGCCGTTCGGGCGACACATCGTCCGCAATCGCGAGTGGGTACCGGCCCCGGCGCGCGGTCGCAATGCCGTCCGGGCTCAAGTCCGACGCGAAGATCTGCAACGTGACGGCAGGCGGCGGCTGCGATCGCTCCATGACCTCGGTGAACACCATGGCCAGCGAATAGGCCTCCTCGCCGGTCGAACAGCCAATCACCCAGGCGCGAAGCTTCTCTGCCCCCTTCTGTCGCTCCAGAAGCTCGGGCAGCACCGTATCCGCCAGATACTCCCAGGCGGCGGGATCACGGAAGAAGCTGGTCACGCCGATCAGCAGTTCCTTGAACAGCAGTTCGGCTTCCTGCGCGTTGTGTTCGAGGAACGCTGCGTACTCCTCCAGCGAGGCGATGCCATGGATGGCCATGCGCCGTTCCGTCCGGCGCTGCAGCGTGCTGGGCTTGTACAGCGAAAAGTCATGGCGAATCCGCTGCTGCAACGCGGCAACGATCCGTTCCAGGGGCGTGGAGATGTCCGAGGGGGGCGCCTCTTCCGCAACGGCGCTCGCCTCGCGCACGACGGCCAGGATCCGTTCCGGCAACTCGCTCGGCGTCGCCACGATATCGGCACACCCCGCATTGATCGCGCTTCGGGGCATCGAGTCGAACTGCGCCGATTCGGGGTCTTGCACCGCCGTCAGGCCGCCCACGGCCTTGATCGCCTCCAGGCCCGCCGTACCGTCCGAGCCCATACCGGAGAGCACCACTCCGATGGCGCGCTCGCCCTGCCCACTGGCCAGGGACGAAAAAAGGATATTGACTGGCAAGCGCATGCCCCGTGGCTCCGCGGGTGCGGCCAAATGCAGTGTCGTGCCGACTATGGTGAGTTCCGTATTCGGCGGAATCACATACACGTGACCCGGTTCGATCCGCATGCCCTGTTCGGCCGCACACACCGGCATGGCCGTAACCCGCTGCAGCAGTTCGGGCAGCAACCCTTTCTGGGTGGGATCAAGATGCTGCACCACGACACAAGCGATGCCGCGATCCGGCGGTATGCGGTGCAGAAACTCCTCCAGCGCGACCAGACCGCCGGCCGATGCCCCGATTCCAAGAATGCGTACCGCCTCCGGAGCATCGACAGGGGAACGGTTACCCATACTCAGCGGCTCCCGCGCAGGCTCATCGCGGCGATGATTCGCACCTCGAGACGATCAGTAATACGTCCTCGCCCCCCGGGCCCAGGCTCGCGGTGATTCGCAACGGCTCCGCGCCATTACCCCCTCGACCGCTGGATTCGACCGAGCAGCAGACACCCCCGGCGCCTTCCCGGCACGCTTCAACCACGCCCTGGATCGCCGAGTGGCTGCCCTGCGCGAACCACGACGCCAGGGGCGCGCCCTCGAGTCCATCCGGTGCCGTACCGAGCAGCTCCGCGCCGGCACGATTGCCTTCGAGGATTCTTCCATCGAGCCCGACCACCAGATACCCCACCGGCGCAAACTCATAGAGACCCCGATAACGAGCCAGGGCCTGGTCCAGCTCCTCCTGGTCGGTTCTCAGCTGGGAGTTCTGCAGATCCAGCTCGACCTGGTGGGTCTGCAGTTCACTCAGCAGCCTGAGCGCATCCGCGGCGGTATCAGGGTCGCTTGCCAGGCGATAAAGGAGCGTCAGCGAATCCGGGCCAACCGTCCAGCCACCGTTAGGCGGAGCCGAGCCCTCTTTAAGCCGGGACTCGGCCTCATGGCGCAATTGCAACTGTCTCTCGAACTCCGGGCTCAGCTTCCGCATCGGTCCTCCAGTCAAATCCTTCCCGAGGTCACGCCCTCTGGTGCCCGCATGATAGCCCGGTGCCGGGTCGCTCTGCTTCCCGGCGCACGCACCGCGATCGCAGCCGGTGACCGGGGCCACCCGTCGGAAGTCCGGGTCAAGTGGAATCCTTGATGTCCTTCTTCAGGTCGCCATACCCCGCCTGGAGC
Source organism: Thioalkalivibrio sp. AKL9 (assembly GCF_000377825.1). Classification (NCBI taxonomy): domain Bacteria; kingdom Pseudomonadati; phylum Pseudomonadota; class Gammaproteobacteria; order Chromatiales; family Ectothiorhodospiraceae; genus Thioalkalivibrio; species Thioalkalivibrio sp. AKL9. The sequence continues at coordinate 6,916 of NZ_KB905112.1, forward strand.
TTACCGCCCGCCTTCTGAGCGCGCCCTTTCACTTCCAGCTCCTTGTTGCCAACGACCTTTCCGGCCGTCTGCTTTGCCTGGCCCTTCGCCTCTTCGACGCGGCCCTTGATCTGGTCCTTGTTCATGTCCCTCTCCCATTAACGATGGTCGAAAAAAGGAGTCACATCCGAGATGGCTGCCCGGCCCACCCGTCAATCACTTACGGGGGCCCGACCCGCATCTCTGCGACGGTCTCCGGCGTGTCCGAGCGACCACTCGCGTTCCCGGCGTTTCGCCAGCTTCAAGCTACGTGAGCGCCAAGCCCAGCGTCTGTCTGTTGCCGAACAAAACCCGGCAGCGGAACACAACCCGTCCTGCTTCGGCATGCGGCCATGCGGGTGTCTGTGCGCCACAAGCCAGCCAATGCAGTGACCTCGCAGCGTGCGCGGCCCGCTTGAATGAGTCCCGAAACGCCCTGTGCGGTGCCGCACCGACGGGCAATCCGGCCACGCATACGCTTAAAGGCGAATCACGGGGTTCGGACAGCCTGTTGCCGAACCCGTCCAACCAGGAAAAAGCTCATGAACCAGATCATCTACATCGTCGGCGCCATCGTTATCGTCCTGTTCATACTGGGATTCTTCGGACTCCGATAGGACCCGCATCGTCGCCGCGGAGGGTTTGCCCGCAGCTTTGCCGGGCCGCCGAACAGCCCGCCGGTCATTCGGGGGAGCAGCCACAGGCCGCCATCCGCCAGACAGGGTGCGCCATCCGGCATGGCCGGTTGCGCACCAAGGAGACCCTGATCCATTCGCACGTCCGGTACCGGCGGCCGACGCACGCGTCGAGCGCCCTGCCGGAGACCCCGCTCTGTCTGTCTACGCGCGTACCGGAGGTGTCTGCGTGCTTGCGTGTTCGAAGGGGACCAGACGTTGCCGCTCCTCGTCCCACAGGGCGAGCCGGGCGCAATGGAGGCTTTGCTTCAACGTGACACGGCTGATCTTGCGAAGCTGCGGATGGTCTTCCAGCACCTCGGGCAATCGATAGAACGGAATGCGGCTGGCGAGATGGTGGACGTGGTGGATCCCGATATTCGCGGTCATCCAGCGTAGCGGGGCGGGCAGATCATAATAGGAGCTGCCGTAGAGCGCCGTTTCCTGGAAGCTCCACGCCTCGTCGTGCGCCCATCGCGTATTCTCGAACTGGTGCTGGACATAGAACAGCCAGACGCCGATCGCGCCCGCCAGAACCGCGATCGGCAGGTGCACCAGGAGAAAGGTGCCCGCACCCACCAGCCACATCATCCCAACGACGACCAGCGCAATGCCTGCATTGGTACCCATGGTGCTCAACCAGGGCATCCATCCCGCGCGCAGGAACCCGACGGGTAGGCGGTTGCTCAACATGAAAAGGTACACCGGACCCAGCCCGAACAGGATCAGCGGGTGCCGGTACAGCCGGTAACGCAGGCGTTGCCAGGCAGACAGGGCCTGGTATTCCCGCACACTCAAGGTATCGATGCTCCCCTCGTCCGCGCGATCCAGATTGCCGGAGTGCGCATGATGGAGGGCATGCGTGTGGCGCCAGAAGTCGTAGGGCGTGAGCGTGAAGACGCCCAGCGCCCGTCCCACCCAGTCATTCGCGCGCCGGGACGGGAAGAATGACCCGTGCCCGCAGTCATGCTGGATCATGAACAGCCGCACGAGAAATCCGGCAGCGGGAATGGCCAGCACCAGGCCAACCCAGTAGCCGGCGCTCACACTGGCCCAGGTCAGAAACCAGAAAAGTCCGAACGGGATCACGGTAACGACCAGTTCAAACCCGCTGCGCGCGAGAAGCGGCGTACGATACGCGGACAGTGCGCGCTGTAACGCTCGGGGATCATCGGCGGGTTCGACAACCGCTGCTTGTGGCTCCATGCTGGGACTCCGTACTTGGCTCGACTCCAGCGGCCGGGTTCACAACCCACCGCCGGCGAACCGGTTTCTAACACCGGGCTTTCGGTCTCGATACTACCGGGTCCGAAAGCCGTACACTTCCAGCCTATACTGGGGCCAGGCGCGTTCACCGTATGTTCGATCCCGCACATTGCGCCTGCTGCACCATGGCAGCTTCCGCTCCGCCCCCCGCGAGCCTTGTCGTCTGTTCGCCTCCGCGAGTCCGTGCAGACGCCCTGGTCACGCCAATTGGACACGCACATTGAACGTGGAACGTCCAAACCTCTGTAGCACCCGGGTGTTACTCGATCTGCCCGCTATTCAGTCTCGGCTCCGCGTAGCCTGGGGCGACACGCACGCGGGTGGACGCCCCCCGAAAGAATCCTTTCAAGTTCACGTTTACGTGAATAGAGCGTTGACGCCCAGCATCCGGAAGTCTATTACAGCAACATGGCTTGGTAGCGATCGAATCCATGAACACTTCAGCCAGCAGCGATGGGGCACCGTCGCGCTTGCGGCCACCGGGGGGGCTTATGTACTGATTCAACCTTCGGGCAGGGGGGCCAGGATGCCGTACTCCGATAGACTTCGCGCGAACGAGTTGCTCGCAGGACTTCCGCTCGACGATTACGCGCATCTTTCCCCGCACATGGAGGCGGTACCCATGCCGTTGGGGGAAGTCCTCGCCGAGCCCGGACACCCGATGCGCTACGCCTACTTCCCCACCACGGCCATCGTGTCCCTCCTCAACGTCATGCAGGATGGTGCAACAACCGAAGTCGCCGTGGTTGGATACGAGGGCATGATCGGGGTCTCCTTGTTCATGGGCGGCGAGAGCACATCCAGCCGCGCGGTCGTGCACAGCGCCGGACACGGGTTCCGGCTGAAGGCCCAGGTCCTGAAAGACGAGTTCACCCACGGCGGGCACATGCAGCAATTGCTGTTGCGCTATACCCAGGCGCTGCTGACCCAGATGGCACAAACGGCGGTATGCAACCGCCACCACACCCTGGACCAGCAACTCGCCCGCTGGCTGCTGCTGAATCTCGACCGTCTGCACGCGAACACCCTCGAAATGACCCAGGAACTGATCGCCCATATCCTGGGCGTGCGCCGGGAAGGCATCACCTGCGCCGCCGGAAAACTGCAAAAAGTGGGCCTGATCGAGTATCACCGCGGGCACATCACCGTGCTCGACCGGCCCGGTCTGGAAGCGTGTGCCTGTGAATGCTATGCGGCGGTGCGGGCGGAATACCATCGTCTGCTGTCGACGACGCCTGACCTGCAAACGGGAGGCCGATTAAGCGTGTCTCGCTGACAGCCCCCGCGATCGCCATGGATGCAGCGCCTGGTGCCGGGCCCATCCACCACGAACGTCGCGGGCCCGGGTGCCATTCGCATGCTCTCGCACGCCTCCCCATCGCCGCAGTTATACAAGAACCGCCGCAACCTCCAGCCAGCCCTCCTGCCGCAAACTACACGATGCGATCCCGGGCGACTCGACCCGCCGTACCCATGAATGGGTGTCTCCCTCCGCGACAGCATGCCGGTCGATCCCCCTCGACGCGGTAATGATCGTGTTTCTTGCGCCCCGGCCCGCCGCACCCTAGCGTGGCGGGCTTACTCAGGCACGGATCGACCCATGCGCCAGATGTCTCCCCGAGAACTACAGGACTACCTCGCCCAGGCGGAGAACCCGCCGTTGCTCCTGGATGTACGCGAGCCCTGGGAATACGAGCACTGCCACATCGGGGGCTCGCAACTGCTCCCGATGGGCCAGATCCCGACGGCCTATCAGGATCTGAACGCCGAGGACGAGATCGTGGTGATCTGCCACCACGGGGTGCGCAGCCAGCAGGTCTGCGGATTCCTGGACCGGGCCGGATTCCAGCACGTGATCAACCTGACCGGCGGCGTCGATGCCTGGGCGCGCGATGTCGACCCCCACATGCCGACCTACTGACCCGCGTGTCCCGCAGACCGGCCCTGTCGATCATCATCCCGGCCTGGAACGAGGCCGAATGGCTGCCGCGCACCCTGGCGGCGGTGCAGGAAGCGCTGTCCGGCATTGACCGGAACAGCGAGATCATCGTGGTCGACAACGCCTCGACCGACCGCACGCCACAGATTGCCCAGGCCGCGGGATGCCGAGTCGTGTTCGAACCCGAACGCCGCATCAGCCGCGCCCGCAATGCCGGCGCGGCCGTAGCCTGCGGCGATTACCTCCTGTTCGTCGATGCCGACACCTGGCCCGACCGCGCCCTGTTGCAGGCAACACTGGACGCGCTGGACAGCGGCGAGGTCTGTGGGGGTGGCGCGCGGGTGACCTTCGACCACCTTAGCCACCGGATCTATCGCTGGGGTGCCACCGCGTGGAACACCCTCTCCGCGCGCCTGGCTCTCGCGGCTGGCTGCTACGTCTTCTGCACCCGCGAGGCCTTCGCGGCGGTGGACGGCTTCAGCGAGGCCGTGTACGCGGGGGAAGAGGTGTTCCTGTCCCGCGCGCTGAGACGCTGGGGCCGCGCACACGGCCAGCGCGTCGAGATCCTGGAAACGCCCGTACAGACCTCCGGCCGCAAGGCGGACTGGTTTCATCCAGGTCGCCACGTCCTCGTGGTGACGCAGGTCCTGCTGTTCCCCTGGAGCCTGCGCTCACGCCGCCTCAGCTGGTTCTGGTACACCCGCCCACGACGGCAGTAAGGAAGAGACCGAACGCCGAAATCGGGCCCCGGTGATCAGGATCTCGACAAGGTCGGCCACCGAACCATCGATCCACCGCGACCTGAATTCGTTCGGACACCGTGCTCCCCCGCCCCGAGCACTAACGCCGCCCCATCTCCCCTTCCACCACCAGGCGACGCCAGCGAAACAGGCCCTCGACGTCAATCCGGTAGGGGCCCGGACCCAGGTCCCCCGCCACATGGACCCGGATCCCCTCGATCTCGCGCACCGTGTAGCCGTCGGCCCGGCGGGGCGCGCCGCGCTCGGCCACTGGAACCGCCGCCTGGCCGCCACAACAACCGTGGCGCGTGGACCATCGCAGCACCACCTCGCCGCCCTGCCCGGCCAGCCACTCGCGCGCGGCGTCGGTCAGGGTGATCGTGGTCATGCCGGTTTCGCTTCATTGTCCGTCGGGAACCAGTGACGCGTGCGATTGGCGATGCGCACCAGCGCCAGCATCAACGGCACTTCGACCAGCACACCCACCACGGTCACCAGGGCCGCCCCCGACTGCAGGCCGAACATCGCGATCGCGGCCGCCACCGCCAGCTCGAAGAAGTTGCTCGCGCCGATCATCGCGCCGGGGGCCGCTACCGCATGACGCACCCGCCAGGCCTTCGCCCAGTAGTAGGCGATGTAGAACACCAGGAAGGTCTGGATGATCAGCGGAATCGCGATCAGCACGATATGCCCCGGGTTCTCCAGGATGCGCTCGCCCTGGAAGGCGAACAGCAGGACCAGCGTCACCAGCAGGCCGATCGGCGTGACCGAGCCCAGACGTTTCATGAACACGTTGTCGAACCACTCGATGCCCTTTTTGCGGATCAGCCAGATGCGCGTCAGGTAGCCGGCGACGAACGGAATGACGATGTACAGCAGCACCGACACCGCGACCGTGTCCCAGGGCACGTGGATTTTCGACACGCCCAGCAGGAGCACCACGATGGGGGCAAAGGCGAACAGCATGATGATGTCGTTCACCGCCACCTGTACCAGCGTGTATGCGGCGTCGCCGCGGGTCAGGTAGCTCCAGACGAACACCATCGCGGTACACGGCGCCGCGCCCAGCAGGATCGCCCCGGCCAGGTATTCACGCCCCAGGTCTTCCGGGATCCAGGCGGCATACACCACCATGAAGAAGAACCAGGCGATCGCGAACATGGTGAACGGCTTGATCAGCCAGTTCACCGAGGTGGTGATGGCCAGGCCCTTCGGCTCCCGGCGCACGCCGAGGATCGCGGAGAAGTCGATCTGCACCATCATCGGGTAGATCATCGCCCAGATCAGGATGGCCACCGGGATGGAGACCTGGGCGTACTCCCACTGCGACAGGGTCTCCGGCACCACCGGCAGGAACTGCCCCAGGGCGACGCCCGCCACGATGCACAGCGCCACCCACACGCTCAGGTAGCGCTCGAAGATGCCCATGCCTTCCTTCGTCGAGATCTCCTCGACGGAGGCGTTCCGGTCGGTCATTGCTTCCTCCGTATCTCCCGGGTAACGCGTCAGCAACAACCCTTGGCGTCATTGTCACTAGCTGGCCCGCACGAGACGGTTGATGTCCCTTCCGGTACACAGCAGTCACCGGTCCCTTCATCCTCTGCGCCGAACATCGGGATGCTCCCGAGCGTGTGATAACTCTCCCACGCGATCCCGGCCGGATCGGTGGTCCAGTACTTGTCGGATTGCGCGTAGCAGCAATGCGTGCCCATCTCCTCGTGCACGTCCGCGTCGATGGCGTCCAGACGCTGGCCCAGCTCGTCGAGCTCGCCCGCCTCTTCGGCCTGGATGCCGAGGTGGTTCAGGCCCACCGGCGCACCGCGGGCCGACACCGCGAAATTGACCCGCGGGTCCTCCAGCATCCATTTCGCGTAATCGCCCTTGACCACGCTCGGCTCGGCCGCAAACAGATGCGAATAAAAGCGGATCGCCGGTTCCAGTTCCGGCACGGAAACGTGCAGGTGCATGCGCTTCATGGATCAGACTCCTCGATTCACTCCATCTCGCGGATCGGCCCGGGGTCCCACGGGTCATCCCAGGTGGACCCGGCCCGGCTCGGTCGTTGCAGTCCCCACCCGGGCGCGTGGTCTATCGAACGTGCCGGTCCGCCACTGGCCGCGCCGCTGTGGCTTCCGTATCCCCTGCACAGTCCAGGGCCGCAGGCAACGCGCAGCTGTCGGAGTCGGCCGCGCAGCAGTTCTCGGTCAGGTAGGTGACCAGGTCCTGCATCGCGTCGAGATTCACCCGATAGCGCTGGTAGCGCCCTTCCTGCGTGACCGTCAGCAGGCCCGCCTGCGTCAGGGTCTTGAGGTGAAACGAGAGGTTCGTGCGCGGCAGTTCCAGGGTTTCGGCGATTTCGCCGGCGACCCGCCCAGCGTGGCCATAACGCACCAGCAGGCGCACGATATCCAGGCGAATGCCGGAGGCCAGCGACTCGAACATGTGGGTGGCGGTGACCTGGTCCATGGACGAATGTTTCAACTTTCCTTGTATCGTTGTCAAGTGACAGGACCCAGTCGCAGTGGCCGCGCGCGCATTTTTTTCTCAAGAACCGCCCGATGCCTCCCCGCTCAGCCTGCAGGGTTCGCGCCGGACCACCCGGTCGCCGCCCGTCTGTCGGGGTTTTCCCGCGGGGCATCGAGGCCCGGTATACTGCGCGGTCTTCCGTTCAACTCCGACCACGACGCCCGAGCCGCCATGAACCCGCGCCTGGACCGGCTACAGCCCTATCCGTTCGAACGCCTGCGCCGGCTGTTCGCGGACCTGCAACCGCCTGCGGACCGGGAGCCCATCGCACTGTCGATTGGCGAGCCGCGTCACGCACTGCCCGATTTCGTCGAACCCGTCCTGCGGGCCTCCCTCCAGGGCTTCAACCACTACCCGACCACACGCGGCGAACCGACCCTGCGCGAGTCCATCGCGGCGTGGCTGCAACGGCGGTTTGATCTCGGCAATGTGGACGCGGAACGGCAGGTGCTTCCCGTCAGCGGAACCCGCGAGGCCCTGTTCGCGATTGCCCAGGCGGTCGTGGCGGAGAAGCCCGGCGCCCGCGTGCTGATGCCGAATCCGTTCTACCAGATCTACGAGGGCGCGGCGCTGCTCGCCGGGGCCGCGCCGGCCTTCTACGACCTGGCGCCGGAGAATGGCTATCTGCCCGACTTCTCGGCGGTCGACGCGGCCACCTGGGAGGACGTGCAGCTCGTCTACATCTGCAACCCGGGTAACCCCGCCGGGGCCTGCATGTCCGAGGCTGCGATGCAGGATCTGATCCGCCTGGCCGAGCGCCATGACTTCATCATCGCGGCGGACGAATGCTACTCCGAGATCTACCACCCCGATGGCGAGCCGCCGGCCGGCCTGCTGGGGGCCGCGGCGCGCATGGGCAACGCCGCATTCGAGCGCTGCATCGTCTTCCACAGCCTGTCCAAGCGCTCCAACCTGCCGGGGCTACGCTCTGGTTTCGTGGCCGGCGATGCGGCCCTGCTCGACCGCTTCGCGCTGTACCGGACCTACCATGGCTGCACCCTGCCGCCGCCGACCCAGGCCGTCAGCCGCGCCGCCTGGTCAGACGAGGCCCACGTGGCCGAGAATCGTGCCCTCTATGCCGAGAAATTCGCTGCAGTGGTCCCGATCCTGGAATCGGTGATCGACGTGCGAGCACCCGCCGCCGGCTTCTACCTGTGGCCGCGCGTGCCGGATGGTGACGACGAGGGCTTTGCTCGACGCCTCTACGGCGAGGCGGGGGTCACGGTCCTGCCGGGGCGCTACCTCTCCCGGACCGACCCGGAGACGGGGCACAATCCCGGGGCCGGACACGTGCGCATGGCGCTGGTCGCCGCGCCCGCCGCCTGCATCGAGGCGGCCGAGCGGATCACCGCGCTGTATCGTTAACGCCACTCATCAATTTATTTTTCATTGCCTTAAAGGGAATACCTAATGTCCGATATCCAGAGCACCATCGAAGCCGCCTTTGAACGCCGCGCCGACATCAACCCGCGCAACGTGGAAACCAACGTCCGCGACGCCGTGAACGAGGCGCTGGATATGCTGGACACCGGCCGTGCCCGCGTCGCCGAGAAGAAGGACGGCGACTGGGTGGTGAACGAATGGCTCAAGAAGGCCGTGCTGCTGTCGTTCCGCATCTCCGAGAACGAGTTCATCAAGGGCGGCTTCACCAACTACTACGACAAGGTCCCGTCCAAGTACGCGGATACCTCCAGCCGCGACTTCCGCGAGGCCGGCGTGCGCGTCGTGCCCCCGGCCACCGCCCGTCGCGGGAGCTTCATTGCCCCCAACACCGTGCTGATGCCGTCCTACGTGAACATCGGCGCCTATGTCGATGAAGGCACGATGGTGGACACCTGGGCCACGGTCGGCTCCTGCGCCCAGATCGGCAAGAACGTGCACCTCTCCGGCGGCGTGGGCATCGGCGGCGTACTGGAGCCGCTGCAGGCCGCCCCGACCATCATCGAGGACAACTGCTTCATCGGCGCACGCTCCGAGGTGGTCGAGGGCGTGATCGTCGAGGAAGGCGCGGTCATCTCCATGGGCGTGTACCTGGGCCAGTCCACCCGCATCTACGACCGCGAGAACGACGAGATCCTCTACGGCCGCGTGCCGGCTGGCTCCGTGGTCGTCTCGGGCAACCTTCCGTCGAAGGATGGCAAGTACTCGCTGTACTGCGCCGTGATCGTGAAGCGCGTGGACGAGAAGACCAAGGCCAAGGTGGGCCTGAACGCCCTGCTGCGCGATGTCTGAGATCGCGCTCTACGGCATCGCCAACTGCGATACCGTCCGCAAGGCCCGCCGGTCGCTGGATGCGGCCGGCGTGGGCTATCGTTTCGTGGACGTTCGCAAGGACGGGCTGGAGGCGGACCGGCTGCGCGGCTGGGTCGACGCCGTCGGCTGGGAGACCCTGGTCAACCGGCGCGGGACGACCTGGCGCCAACTCCCGGACGATCAGCGCGAGGGACTGGATGCGGAACGCGCCATCGCGCTGATGATCGAACACCCGGCGCTCATCAAGCGGCCCGTCATCGAACAGGACGACGCGATCACCGTCGGCTGGACCCCCGAGACTGCGGCCCGGTGGGGAGCGGCCTGAGGCACTCGCGGCCATGCTGAGACGGGCCAGCATCCGTTGGCGGGCCTTGCGCTGGCGCGCCCACAACTGGCTGGCCCGTCATCCGCGCCTGCATTCCGGGCTGCATGCCGCCGGGAGCATGAAGAGCGGCCCGGAGGCGCTGGCCCGCGGGGTCGCGATCGGGCTGTTTATTGGCCTGACCCCCACGGTCGGCTTCCAGACCGTGTTGATGATCATTCTCTGCATTGCACTGGCGGGCAATTTTCCCACGGCGTTCGTGGCCTCGTTCGTCAGCAACCCCTTCACCGCCGCGCCGCTGTATTGGGGCTTCCACGAACTCGGCGAGGCCGTGTTCTACTATGTCCCGCTGATCTCGCACGACCCCGACGCCTGGTATCTGCAGGGCATCGGGGACGAGATCACCTATACCCTGATGGGCAGCCTGCTGATCGCCACGCCAACCGCCATTGCCGGCTACTGGGCCTCCCGCCGCCTGTCGGCCGCCTGGCAACGCCACCGCGACCGGCGCCGTGCCGAACGCGCTGCACAGCGGGAGCGTTAGAGAGCCACTACTGGACCCCGCTCCGAAGTCGTTCACGCCACACCGAATCACCCGGGTCCGGGTCACCAGCAGGCGCCTCCAGCCACGCATCCAGCAGCTCCACCTCGCCACCATTGCGCTCCAGCGGGGGCACGTCCGCGTAGGGATCGGGGTTGAGGCGGCCGTCGTGCCAGGCCCAGGTGAAATACCCCAGGTTCACCAACGCGAGAAACAGGATCAGCCAGCGCATTCGGCGCCCTCCCAGCGCGACAGCTCCCAGAGGCCGTCCAGCACCAGGTTCGGGAAAATCGTGGACTCTGCACGCAACACCGGCGCCAGCCAGTAAGCATCGCCCCCCGTCAGCCAGCAGGCCGCGCCCGCCCGCTCCGCGGTCCGCGAGCGCGCGATCAACCCATCCAGCGCGCCGGCCAGCCCCAGGCTCCATCCGCGCTCCAGGGCCTCGGTGCTGTTCAGGCCCGGCGCGGTCTCCAGATCATCCGGCCATTGCGTGGCCTCGCGCGGCGCAATGCGATCTGTCAGACGCGTCTGCAGCGCCTCCCAGCCGAGCTGGCGCCCCGGCAACAGATAGCCTCCCGCATGGCGACCGTCCGCCTCCAGTACATCCACGGTGACGGCGGTGCCGGCATCGACCAGGATCATCGGCGCATCGCAGCGGGCCCGCGCCGCGACCAGCGCGCAGTAGCGATCCACTCCCAACTGCCCCGCCGCATAGTCGATCCGCAGGCCATGCGGGCCGTCCGCCGGCACCGTCACCGCGTGTACCGGCGCGTCGATCCCGGCAGCCGCCAGTTCGGCCGAGAACGCCGCCTCGCGCTCGCCGGGCCCGACCCGCGACAACCAGACGGCCTTAAGCGGGGCCTCGCGCGCCATCGAGGCCAGGCCACGGACACAACCGGCCGGGTCACGATTCGCCCCGGACCCCAGCACTTCGCCCTCCGCGTTGCGCACCTGCCACTTCACACGGGTACTGCCGATATCCACCAGGGCAATTTCAGCCATGTTCGCAACTCCGTACCGAGACCTCGCCCGAATGCAGGTGCCGGATCGCACCGTCGTCGAACTGCACAACCAGGCAGCCGCTCGCCGGATCGATTCCATGCGCCTGTCCGCGGACGCCGTCATCCAGGATTTCGATCGGCCGGCCGCGCAGGCAGTCCAGCCGCACCAGCTCACGCTCCAGCGGCACAAGCCCTTCGCCCATCAACAGCGGATGCAGGCGACATTGCTCCGCGATCACCCGGGCTGCAAGCTCCAGGAGATCCGGAACCAGACCGGGGAGCTGGGTCGCGAGATCGGTCACCGCACGGTCCAGCTCCAGGGCACCGGCGCCTTGCCGGTTGAGACCAATCCCCACCACCAGCCAGCCTGGCTGGCCACCACTCGCCGCGCGCTGCTCCACCAGGATGCCGCCCAGCTTGGCGGCATCGACCATCAGATCATTGGGCCACTTGAGTCGCACACCTTCCAGACCCAGCGCTTCCAGCGCACGGATGACCCCAACGCCAACCCCGACCGGATAGGCGGGCGGCACCCGCCCCTGCATGATGGGCCATGCCAGCGACAGCGCCAGGCTCGCCCCCGGAGGCGAATGCCAGACACGACCGCGCCGCCCGCGACCCGCTGTCTGGGCCTGCGCCACGCAGGCGCGTGGCAGATCGCCCGCCTCGGGGCGGGTCTCCAGCAGATAGCGGTTGGTCGAGTCCACCGACTCCAGCACCTCGACCGCCGGCGGCGTCACACCCGCCCCGTCGACCAGGCGTTCGACACGCGCTTTCAGGCGTGCGCTCTCCGGCGCCATAATGCAAACTGTGAACGCGGTCTCGGTCATCGGGATCAGTACTCGGCTCGCATCCGGGCCAGGGGGAACAGGGCTTGCATACAAGGCACCATGGTAAGCATTCCGGTCGGACGCTGCTGCGCCTGCTGATACTGGTGGCGGGGCTGGCTCTGGCCGGCACCAGCGCGGCCGAGCTCTACTCCTTTCGCGATGCCTCCGGGGCCCGGGTCCTGACCGACGAGCGCCCACAGGGCGTTCCCTACGAGACCATCCGTTCGCCCGGCGGCGCCGGCACGGTCACCTCGACACCCGGCGGTGGAAACTGGTCACCCAGTCAGATCTTCGTGTTCCAGGGCCCGGGTGGAGAGCGCCTGATCACCAACCAGCGTCAGCAGAATAGCGGCATGGAGTTGATCGCCACCTATGGCCGACCCACTGCCCGCGCACGTTGCGGTGCCCGCGCCCGCAATGCCCTGGCCACCGGCGGTGGCGACTTCGCGGACCTCATCCACAACGCCGCCCACCGCCAGGGCGTGGACCCGGCGCTGGTGCAGTCGGTGATTCACGTGGAGTCCTGCTTCGATCCGCAGGCGGTATCCCGGGTGGGCGCGCACGGCTTGATGCAGCTGATGCCCGCTACCGCCGCCGATCTCGGGGTAACCGACCGCTTTGATCCCGCCCAGAATATCGATGGCGGCACGCGCTACCTGGCCGCCATGCTCGATCGCTTCGAGGGGGATCTGGATCTCGCCCTGGCCGCCTACAATGCCGGCCCCGGCGCGGTGGAACGGCATGGCGGCGTGCCCCCGTTTCGCGAGACACAGAACTACATCCAGCGCATCCGCGCCCAGTATGGCGGCAACGGGCGGCCCGACTGACGACCCTCAGGCCTTAGGGAGACGCTGATTTAATCGCACGTTCGCGTTGGAGCCCCCTGTTTCCCGAGACCAGGCGCGTCGTGCAGCGGGTAGTGGTTCTACCCGCAAGCGGCGCAACGCAGGATCGGGGAACAGGGGGCACCAACCCGACAAATCATTGAAAGAGCGGGCTCGGCCGCTTTTGCGCGCGCACGGCGTTGCGGTTCCCTTGTGCAGAATGACTGCACGGCAGTCACCGCGCCTTGTTCGCACGCAAAAGCGACTCGAGCGCGAACGTGCGATTAACTCAGCGTCTCCCTAGGCTTGTCCCGGCCGCAGTTCCAGCACTGGGTGAACTGCGGCTCGATCACCTCGCCGCAGCGCGGGCACTTCCAGTCGCGGCCGTCGTGTTCGGGCTCGCCCTCCAGGTATTCCAGGATGATGGCGCGCGCCTCCTCGGCCTGTTCCTCGTGCACGACCATGATGCGGGCCCAGGTCTCGGTCGGCGGGACTTCCCCAACGGCACCGTAAAGCCCGGCCTGGTTCACGTAGGCCGGGATGCCGGCCTCCTGCAGCAGGGTCTCGATGAACCCGGCCATCACCGGGTCGGCGGCAGAATAGACGGTCCTCATGATCGCGACCGTAGCACGCAGCCCGGACCCGGCGCAGCGGCGGCGGTGCCTACTGCACGGTGCCCTGGTTGGCGGCCTGGAAGTACTCCATCGCCTTCTGGATGGCGAAGAACGGGGCCTCGTCGAGGGCGATCTGCGTATGCGGCAAGTTGATGTCCGCGTAGTACTTGCGCATGGCCAGCACGTGGATCGGCAGCTCGCGCGCGAACATCGGATTTTCGAAGTTGAAGTACTGCCCGAGCCCCAGCACGAGGTCCTGGCGTTCTTCGGCCGTCAGGCTCTCCGGCGACACCACGACATCCGGCAGCTGCCCGGCCTGGCCATCGACCGAGACCACCACCTGGCGATCGCCTTCGGCCGCGGCGGGGATATCGTCCCCAGTCACGAGCTGCAGGTTCTCGGACAGGTCCAGGTAGCCCTTGGACAGGATATGGCCGTGGGGCTGAAACACCTTGCTGGACATGTTCACTGCCCACAGCTCCAGGGTCTCCTTGAGGTCCTGGGCCGCCTGCACCTCGCCCAGGGCGAACAACTGCCGGGCGTAGAGGATGTCCCAGACCCAGACCTGACCGTATTCGGGCAGCTCGCCTTCGGCGACCACCGAGACCTTGTGCAGCTCCGGCTGTGCCTCGTCGCGCGCGTGCAGTGTCAGGGTAAATTCGGCCAACGGACTTCTCCTTACGGCAGCGCGTTTCGCGCCGCATGATCAAGCATTCAAGTATAGCCACCAGCGCCGAGACAGCGCAGTTCAGGTACGCCGCTCGGGGACTTCCAGGACCGTTCCGGGCCGTCCCAACCGACCCCGGTTCACGGAACTGACATAATGCCGTCATAGACTCTCGGTCCCACTTCTGCCGCGAGTCGTGCATGCCGGATGCCGACGTGACCCAAACCGACCTGTTCCTCAACCGCGAACTGTCCCTGCTGGAATTCAACCGCCGGGTACTCGCCATCGCCCAGGACCCGGCCTTCCCGCTCCTGGAACGCCTGCGCTACCTCAGCATTTCCTCCACCAACCTGGACGAATTCTTCGAGGTCCGGGTGGGCTCGCTGCGCCAGCAGGTCGAACTGAACGTGCAGGCCCCGGGCCCGGATGGCCTCTCGGCCGCCGAACAGCTGCGCCAGATCGCGCCGCGCGCCCACGACCTGGTGGAACAGCAGTACAGCACCCTGAATGACGAACTGATCCCGGCACTCGCAGCGGAGGGGATCCACTTCGTTCGGCGCACCCACTGGGACGCGGCCCAGCGGGACTGGGTGCGGGAGTACTTCCGCCAACAACTCCAGCCGGTCCTCAGCCCGATCGGCCTGGACCCCGCCCATCCGTTCCCGCGCATCCTCAACAAGAGCCTGAACTTCATCGTCACCCTCAAGGGCAAGGATGCCTTCGGGCGTGAATCCGGCCGCGCCGTGGTCCAGGCCCCGCGTTCCCTGCCGCGCCTGGTACGGCTACCGCGCGAGGTCGCCAGCGGCGACAACGACTTCGTGCTGCTGTCGTCCATCCTGCATGCGCACGTGGACGAGCTGTTCCAGGGCATGAAGGTCACCGGCTGCTACCAGTTCCGGCTGACCCGCAACTCGGACCTGTTCGTGCAGGAAGAGGAGATCGACGACCTCCTGAACGCCCTGGAGGGCGAGCTGCCCCAGCGCAACTACGGTGCCGGCGTGCGCCTCGAGGTCGCGGACAACTGCCCGCAGGAGGTCGCGGAGTTCCTGCTGCAGCAATTCCACCTGGAGCCGGACGACCTCTACCAGGTCACCGGACTGGTCAACCTGAACCGTCTGATGGCCGTGCACGAACTGGTGGACCGGCCGGACCTCAAGTTTCCCCCGCTGGTCCCTGCCCTGCCCCGCAGTGACACGAGCGGCAGCGGCATCTTTGCCTGCATCCGCGACCAGGAGCTGCTGCTGCATCACCCCTACCAATCGTTCATGCCGGTGGTCGACTTCCTGCGCCAGGCGGCGGCGGACCCGCGGGTGCTGGCCATCAAGCAGACGCTCTACCGCACCGGCACCCGCTCGCCGCTGGTCGAGATCCTGATCGAGGCGGCGCAGGCCGGCAAGGAGGTCACCGTCGTGATCGAGCTGCGGGCGCGCTTCGACGAAGCCGACAACATCGAACTGGCCAACCGCATGCAGGACGCGGGGGTCCATGTGACCTACGGCGTGGTCGGCTACAAGACCCACGCCAAGCTGGCGCTGGTCGTGCGCCGCGATGGCGACCGCATCACCCGCTACGCCCACCTGGGCACCGGGAACTATCACTCCGGCACCGCCAAGGCCTATACCGACTTCGGCCTGCTGACCGCCGACCCCGTGCTTACCGAGGACGTCCACCGCGTGTTCCTCCAGCTCACCGGCCTGGGCAAGGTGACCCGACTGCGCCAGCTGCTCCAGGCGCCGTTCCGCCTGCATGCCGCGATGCTGGAGAAGATCCAGCGCGAGATCGACAACCACCAGGCCGGGAAGCCCGCCCGCATCGTCGCGCGCATGAACTCGCTCAACGAGTCGAAGATCATCCAGGCCCTCTACAAGGCTTCGCAGGCGGGCGTCCCTATCCAGCTGGTCGTGCGCGGCATCTGCAGCCTGCGCCCCGGGGTGCCCGGCATCTCGGAAACCATCGAGGTGCGCTCGGTCCTGGGCCGGTTCCTGGAACACTCCCGCGTGTTCTATTTCGAGAACGGCGGCGACCCCGAGGTGTTCCTGTCCAGCGCCGACTGGATGCCGCGCAACTTCTTCCGCCGCGTCGAGGTGGCCTTCCCCGTACGCGACCCGGAACTGCGCGACCGCGTCGCCGAGGAATCCCTGTTCAACTACCTGCAGGACAGCTCCACCGCATGGGCACTGCAGCCCGACGGCAGCTACCAACGCATCCGGCCAACCGCGGGCGAGATCCCCTATTCCGCCCAGGAATCCCTGAGCGCCCAACTGTCGGGTGCCACCACGGGCTGAGCGACCCTCTGTCTCGCCGACTTCAGACTCCCTCATTGGCAACGAGCTTCAGCCAATTGCAGGGAACGTTCTTCCAGGCGTTGGCTCCCTTCCGCCGCGGTAGGGTGCCGTTGAGCGCAGCAAAACGCACCATTTCCCGCGTCATGCCAATCCCTTGATGGGATTCGCTGCGCTCATCCCATCCTGCGACCCGGCGGCTGGCTGAACGTCATGGCTGTCAGGTCAGGATTTGCCGTGGTCCCGGTCCGCTGAAGCGGTGCCGGAACGCGGGACATCGTGCATCCCGCCCAGCAAGCTGACCTCGGCGTCGCCGTGCCGCAGCCGTTCCTGCAGCAGGAAGGGCAGTGCCAGCAACCGGTTGTGTCGCATCAACCGAAACCCAGTCGCCGACCACCAGATGCCGATCCACTGCGGCACCGCGAGCACTTAGATCCAGACCACCAATGTCAGAATCCTGCGTTCCTTGTGTCAGGTTCGGAATAGGGGCTCACTCGAACTCCAGTTCCAGCTTGTGGCGCGCCCAGTCCTCGCGTTCCGCATCCAGATCGGCGCGCGTTAGCGGGTGGGTATCCAGCCAGTCGGGCGCGAAGGTCAGCGTCAGACCCTCCTGTGTCGCCTCGATGCGCTCCAGCGGCACCGGATCCGGCGCGCGCGAACGATGCAGCAACACGGCCAGACGCAGCAGGGCCGCCATGAACAGCAGCGGCCGCGCGCGATCCTCTCGCACCCCGGACAACAACTTGGGCTTCAGCCCGCCCCGGTGCAGGCGCACCAGCCACGCCAGCTCGGCCTGTTCGGGCTGCGAGAAACCCGGCAGGTCGGCCCAGGTGAGGATGTACTCCCCATGTTTGTGGTATTTGCTGTGGGCCAGTGCCAGGCCGATCTCGTGCAGTTCGGCCGCCCAGTCCAGGCGTTCCGCGTCGTCCTCGCCAAGCTCCCAGGCAGCGCGAACGGCGGTCACCAGGCGCGCCACCGTCGCCTGCACCCGCTCCGCCTGGGACGCATCGACCGCGAACCGCCGGCGCAGATGGTGAATGGTGCCGCCACGCACGTCCTCGTGCCGAAAACGTCCCAGAAGGTCGTGAATCACGCCCTCGCGCAGGGCCCCGTCCGAGGGGTGCAGCCGTTCGATCCCCAACGCCTCGAAGGCACCCAGAAGCACCGCAAGGCCACCGGCAATCACGGGCGCCCGGTCCTCGGCCAGACCAGGCCATTTCAGCCGCTTGATGGCCCCCTGCTCGATCAGCGCATCGCGCAGCCGCTCCAGGTTCTCGCGGCTTACACCCGGCGCCTCGTCCAATTCCCCCTCATGCACCATGCGGTCCAGCGCCAGGATCGTACCCGACGCCCCCAGCGCCTGCTCCCAGCCGGCCGCGCGGTAGGCACTCGCGATCGGTTGCAGCTCCCGCTGCGCCTGCAGTTGCGCGGCTGCGAAGGCCTTGCGCGTCAGTTTGCCATCGGCGAAGAAGCGCTGGGTGAACGTCACGCAGCCCATCTCCAGGCTCTCGGCCAGGACCGGCTCGAAGCGCTCTCCAATAATGAATTCGGTACTGCCGCCACCGATATCCATCACCAGCCGGCGACCGCTATCGTCCGCCAGCGCATGCGCCACACCCAGGTAGATCAGCCGCGCTTCCTCGCGCCCGGCAATGATCTCAACCGGATGCCCCAGGGCCTCTTCCGCGGCGCGCAGGAAGGCGCGGCTGTCGTCCATCTGGCGCAAGGTGTTGGTGCCGACCACGCGCACGCGGCCGCGCGGCAGCTGGCGCAGTCGCTGGCCGAAGCGATCCAGACAAGCCAGGGCACGCTGCCCCAACTCCGGATCCAGTTGTCCATCGGGATCCAGACCGCTGGCAAGACGCACCGTTTCCTTGATGCGGTCGACCTTCAGGACCTCGCCGTCCTGGCGCCGTGCCACGATCATGTGAAAGCTGTTGGATCCCAGATCAACGGCCGCAACCGTCTCGGCATCGTTCTCCGTGTGCATGTTCAATCCGCCTCACCGCCGGCCAGCCGTTCGAGGATACGTCGGGGCAGGTGCCAGGCGAGCTGCATGGGGCCCGGCAGCGCGCCCGTCAATCCGCAGGCATCGCCCTTGCCCATATGAACCAGACTCCGCCCGCCCGTCGTGCCCAGCAGACAGCTTACGAGCAGCGACAGGTCCGGCTCGTGTCCCACGATCACCAGTCCACCATCCGCCGGGAGATTGCGGGCCAGGGCCTCGACCTCCAGCCCCGTGGGTTGTCCGGGCGCCAGCCATTTCTTCTGCCGCACCGGGACATCCAGCGCCTGGGACAGGGGGATCGCCGTCTGGCGGGCCCGCAGATAGGGGCTGCAAAGGAGCTCGACCGATCCCGGCAGCAGATCCCCGAGCGCCTGCGCCATGCGTACCGCACTCACCTGGCCCTTGTCGGTCAGCGGCCGGTCACGATCTGCCCCGTCCCAGTCGCCGGGGTTTCCGGCCTGGGCGTGCCGCACCAGCACCAGCCGCGGTGCGCGCATCCCGCTCAGTCCGCCCCCGGCCGCAGCAGAAACAGGGAGTACCACTCCTCGGGCGCCGACCACTGTGCCGCATGTTCGAGCCCGGCCGCCGTCAGCAGACGGTCGATGGCCTCGCGGCTGAACTTGCGCGAGATCTCGGTCCGGATCACCTCGCCTTCGGCGATCTCCAGAACCGCCTCCGGCTCCGACACGCGCACCGTCTGCTGTCGCCGCGACACCAGGTGCATCTCGATCCGCGAGAGGTCTTCGACGAACGGAGCGCGATGCTCGAAACCCTCCGGATCGAAGTCCGCCCCCAACTCGGTATTCAACACCGACAGCAGGTTCAGGTTGAATGCCGCGGTTACCCCCGCCGCATCGTTGTAGGCCGCCTCCAGGACGGGGCGCGGCTTGACCCGGTCCAGCCCCAGCAGCAGCCGGTCTTCGGGGTTCATGGTGTCGCGGATGCGTCGCAGCAATGCAGCCGCCTCGGCGTCCTCGAAATTCCCCAGACTGCTGCCGAGAAAGGCAAACAGACGCGGACCGTCGGCTTGTGCACCGGAAACATCGGCCAGATGGGTCAGCGCCGCCGCGTAGTCCCCGCACAGGCTGTCCACCCGCATCTGATCGAAGCGCTGCAGGAGTCGCGCGCCGGCCTCGTCGAGGATCTCGGCACAGACATCGTTCGCGACGTAATGGGGCGCGGAGACGCGGGCTTCCAGCGCCGCCAGCAGGTACTCGGTCTTGCGCGACGTCCCGCTGCCGAGTTCAAACAGCGTGCGCGCCCCGGATGCCTCCAGGATCGCTTCGGCATGCCGCTCCAGCAGGTCGGCCTCCAGGCGCGTGGGGTAATACTCCGGGGTATCGCAGATCGCATCGAACAGCTGCGATCCGCGCGCATCGTAGAAATACTTCGGCGGCAGGGACCGGGGCGGCTCGAGCATCCCCGCGCGGAAATCGGCCAGCAAGTCGGCGTGGGCGTCGCGTTCCTCCACCACCTGGCGGCTGTAACGAGGGGAAATAGAGACAGCTCTGGGTTCGGCGGACATCCGGGCTTCCGTATCAGGGTGGTTTACGGCACGCTAGCACGAAACCCCGGACGCCCCAACTGACCCTAGCCATGTGCCGACACCTCGCCTATCTGGGTCCTCCGATCACGCTCCGCAGCTTGATCCTGGATCCGCCACACAACCTGATCGAGCAAGCCATGGCCCCGCAGGAGCTGGTGTATGCCCGCGTCAACGCCGACGGCTTCGGCTTCGGGTGGTTTGGCGAGGGGGGCATTGCGCGCCACTACCGGCGCGCCGATCCGCTCTGGCAGGATCCCAACCTGGTGGATCTGGCCAGCGACATGACCCAGCCCCTGTGGGTTGCCGCCATCCGCAGTGCAACCCCCGGCTTCGGCGGCGACACCGTCAACGCCCAGCCATTCGCGCGCGATGGCCTGCTGTACAGCCACAACGGCCTGATCAGCCGCTTCCGTCCCGACATCCGGCGCCAGATCCAGAACATCCTCAGCCAGGAGGTCGAATCGAGCATCGAGGGAACCACCGATTCCGAATACCTCTTCGCCCTGGTCCGGCAATACCTGGCCGATGACGATAACGCGACGCTGGAGGGCGCCCTCGGCGAGGCGTTCTCCACCGTGGAGACCTGGCTGGGGGCCGACACCGCCCTGCTGAACGTGATCCTGTCCGACGGCCGCCGCATCATCGCCAGCCGCCATGCGGTCAATGCGCCCTGTCCCAGCCTCTACTACACCACCGATGACGAGACGTTCCCCGACGACAGCGTGGTCGTGGCCTCCGAGCCCCTCACCGACCGCGAACGCTGGCGCCCGGTCCCGCCCGGCCATCTTCTGATCCTCGATCCCGACGAACCGCCGGAACTCCTGGCGCTCTAACACGCTCCACCGGATATGAATGCCGCCCATCCGCAGCCGAGTGCAAGCCCGCACCCATCCGACCTCCTGGACTGCCTGGCGACCCAGCACGACCGCCTGAACACGGCACTGGAGTCGACACCGGGGAACGAATGGCGCAATCAGTATCACCCGGACCTGAGTCCCATCGGGTGGCACTACGCCCATTGCCATTTCATCGAGGCGGTATGGCTTCACGAACGCATCCTCGGTGAACCTCCGCCCGACCGGCGCGACTGGCACGATCTCTACTTCCCGGAACAGAGCCCGAAGTGGCGCCGCGGCGGAAGACTCCCGACGCGCCCATCCCTGCTGGAATGGGGCAAGGCCAGCCAGCAACATCACCTGGACTTGTTGCACAACCATCCGGCGGTGCGGCGCCATCCCCTGCTCGAGCGGGACTACCTGACCGGTTTTCTCGCGCAGCACCACGCCATGCACCTGGAAAGCCTGGAGCAGGTGCGCTGGTTCGCCCGCCTGCATCGCCCCGCCCCACCCCGAACGCAGGAGCCAAAACCCGCACTGGCGGCTGGCGGCGACTGGATCGAGTGCCCGGGCGGCGAACATGTCAGCGGCAGCGACGCGGCGACCGCCTTCGACAACGAGCGGGGCCTCCACCCGGTCCGGCTCGCGCCCCACACGATCCGCTCCCATCCGGTCTCCAATGCCGAGATCGCCGCGTTTATCGAGGCCGGAGGCTACCGCCCGGGCCCCCACTGGGACCCGCCGGGTCGAACCTGGCTGGTACAAACGGGCATCGAGGCACCTCTCGGGTGGTGGAAGCTACCCGACGGGACCCGGGTACAAACCCTCCCCCACGGCACCCAGACACTCGATCCGCATGCACCCGCCGTGGGACTCTCCTGGTTCGAGGCCTCGGCCTACGCCCGCTGGGTGGGTGCCCGCCTCCCCCACGAACACGAATGGGAACACGCCGCCCAGGCCGGGCGGTTGCGCGCCACGGGCCAGGTATGGGAATGGTGCGGCAACACCTTTCAGCCCTACCCGGGCTTCCAGCCGTTCCCGTACGAGGAATACTCCCTACCCTGGTTCGACGGCGAACACTACGTTCTACGCGGCGGAAGCGCCTGGAGCGATCCATTGCTCACCCGCTCTACAATGCGCAACTTCTTCACCCCCGAAAAACGTCACGTGTTCGCCGGCCTCCGGCTTGCGCGCAATCTGTAGAGGTTCATGAACATGCCACCGAAGAACACCCCCCTCGCGTCCCGCCCGTCCTGGCTCGTCGCCGGGCTCGCCGCCCTGGTCCTGGCGTTTCCGGCTACGGCCATCGCAAGCGACGGCGGAACCACGCTGGCCCTGACCGGCAAGGCCGAGCGCCAGGTCGCCAACGACCACATGACCGTGCTGATGACGACCGAGGCCCGCGCCCCGGAGGCCGCCTCGGCCGCTGCCACCGTCAACCGGAACATGCAGGCCGCACTGGAACGCGCCGGCGAACAGGATGGGATTGACGCCCGCACCATCGGCTATTCCACCCGCGCCATTCACGACTCCGACGACCGCAGCCGCATCAATGCCTGGCTGGTCCAGCAGAACCTGGAACTGACCGGAGCCGATTTCGATCGGTTGACCGAACTGGTCGGCGCGCTCCAGCAGCGGGACCTCAACGTCAGCCAGATCCGATTCTCCCTCAGCCCCGAGGCACGCCAGGAACATCGCGAGGCGATGATCGAAGAGGCCATGGAAGACCTGAAGGAACAAGCGCGCGTCATCGCCCGCTCGCTGGGGGCCACGCACCTGCGCACGCTGGAAGTGGAATTGCCGGACGACCACTACGATCGGCCACAGCCCATGATGGCCATGCGCGCCATGGACGAGTCAGCCAGCCAGCCGTCGCTGGAGGCCGGACATTCCACCCTGACCCTCAGCGTGCGTGGACGCCTGCAGGCCCTGGGCGCCGAGACCCTGCGCGTCACCCCGCGTTAGCACCTACCTCACCGTAGGGTGCTGTGAGGTGCCAGCCGAACCGCACCGTTCCCATGCGGTCCCCGGTCCCCGAGCGCCCCGCGCCACGATCGGTGCAATTCGCTGCGCTCATTGGCACCCTACGTCGTTCATGATCAGGGATAGCCCTCGGATATGTAGAGTCCGTAAACCGCCCCTCGGCGGGCTACCAACGGGCGCCTCAAGGCCGTACGCAGCCCAAGCCGACGCCCGCAGCAAACAGCCCCCAATCCTCATCCCGGCCACAGCGCTCCCATTCTCGTCATCCCGGCCGTAGCGCTCCCCTCCCCGTCATCCCGGCCGTAGCGCTCCCCTCCCCGTCATCCCGGCCGTAGCGAAGCGAAGAGCCGGGATCTCCGTACGCGGGGACGCCCCAATGCCCGAGCCATCCCCGACGATGGAGATCCCGGATAACCGCTGCGCGGTTTCCGGGATGACGGGCTCACGGTGAGGATCCGGGCGGCCTATGGGCTGGGTATTCCATGCCATCGCCGTTTATGCGTTGCGTATCCCGGAACATCGAAACGCATCAGGAGAACCGCAAACGACCCGCACTCCGCGCCTAGTAGAGGCACCGACGGAAAAACGATCGTGAGCGGGAAACAGTGTGATTCGCGGACGGACTCGGGGGCGGCTTCAGCGGGCCAGTTCCAGCACCAGTTCGCCGTCGCGGACCTCGATGGACTCGATGCCCGCGCGCAGTTGCTGGAAGGGCTCCAGCGCCAGCAGGTCTTCGTCCTTCAGCCCGCCCAGCCAGGCATCCGGCAGCGGGATTCCGGCGACGCTCACGCCGACCAGGCGCGCATGCACCCGCCCATCTTCGGTCTCGAAGCGCACCCCCGAGCGTACATTCAGGACACGACCTCCCAGCAGCGGGATATCCGCCGGAACATCGATGCGCACCCGAGTGCTGACCTGCCCCGGCGTAAGACGCATCGCCACGCGTCCGGCCAGGTCCGGGTCCTGGGCGATCAGGGCATTCAGTTCGCGCTCGCTGAAGCGCACGCTGCGCGCCTCGGCGCGTTCCTCGTAGAGTTCCGGGACCAGCGGCTCGGCCTCGGCGTCGAGATCGATGATCGGTTCTCCGGGCGCCTGATCCGGGCGGGGCTCGGCATCGCGCGGCCCCAGCGCCTGCAACTTGGCCTCCAGCTCGGCCTGCTCCTCGACGTCCAGCGTCACCGCCTCGGGCTCGCCCGACTGCAGGTGGATCACACCCCAGAAGCCGGCCCACAACGCAGCCAGGATCAGCAGGACAATCAGGTAGCGCGGGGGACGCCCGGTGGAACGGTACTGGATGGGCGCGGAGGGTTCGTTGTTCTTGGCCATGCCGGACTCTCGCAGATCAGGACGGCGTTATGGTCGCACAAAGGCGCAACCATGGCCCGCCCACCAAAGAACTCGGATCAGAGGAAGTCGAACAGCGACAGTCGGTTCACTTGAGTATAGGTCTGCTGCGCAGCCTGCAGGGCCACCTGCTGCTGATTGAAGCGGCTGATCGCCTCGGCGTAGTCCAGGTCGCGAATCTCGGACACCGCACTGTTCAGGTCCACCAGCCGGTCCTCGTTCAGATCCTTTTGCTGGTCAAAGGTCTTCAGGCGCGACCCCACCTCGGCGCGGATGTCGCTGAAATTCCCAAGCACGGTGTCCAGGTCGGCCAGGGCCGTGTTGGTCGCGGTAGCCAGGTTGGCCCGGCTCGTACCGCTGGCGCCGCCCTCTTCCAGGGCCGCGATGATTGCATCCAAGGTTTCGAACACACTCTTGTTCTGCGCCGGACGGGATACCACCTCGTCTCCAATCTCCGGGGTGCCACTCAGGGTTATCGAACGCCCCTCGAATGTGATCGCCTCACCGGGTACATACGGGCCGGCAACCGTGTTGCCGGCCCCGTCCGTAATCTCGTAGCCGATCTCACCGTCCCCAAGATCGACGAACGTGATGGTGTAGGTTTGATCGGTCAGCGCAGTCGAGTCATTGACGCCAGTCTGTTCAACCACCAGACGACTGCCTGGCTCGCGATTCGTGACTTCGGCCCCGATCCGCCCATCGTTCTCCGGGATATCCATGAACACGCGCGCACCGGTGTCGCCCACCGGGATCTTCCGGTTGGCGGAGATTGCCACCTCGCGGACACTCCCGGCTCCCTCGGCCCCTTCGTAACGCACCGCACCACTGCCATCCTGCTGGAAGGGCTGCTGCAACGACTTCGTGCCGGCGAAGAGGTATTCGCCGTTCGGGTCCTTGGTGTTGGCGATGTCGAACATCCCTTCGCGCAGCTGGCGTAGTTCGCCGGCGAGATAGCTACGGGTCTCGTTGGTCTGGCTGTCGTTATTGCCGGCCACAACCAGCTCGCGCGCCCGCTGCAGCAGGTCCGTGCTGCTTTGCAGGGCGGACTCTTCCTGCTGCAGGCGCGGCTGGGTGTTGTCGATATTGCGCTGGTATTGCTTGGTGGCCTGGATGATGCGTTCGAACTGATTGACCTGGGTCGCACCGCTCGGGTCATCGGACGGCGACAGGATGCGTTCCCCCCGACCCATCTGCAGCGAGGTCCGGTTGAGCTCCGTCTGGCCGCGCTGGATCTGGTCGATCCCGGTCTGGAAGATCTGGGTGGTCGAAATACGCATGTTCGTGTCTCCCGGTGGGCGCTAGCGGCGGACCGCGCCGAGCAGTGAATCGAACAGCGAATTGCTGACCGAGATGACCTGGGCCGCCGCCTGATAGGCCTGCTGGTAGCGGATCAGGTCCGCCGCCTCTTCGTCCAGATTGACGCCGGAGACCGCTTCGCGCTGGGCACGCGCCTGCTCCAGCTGCGCATCGGCCGATTCCTGCGCGACCTGCGCCTGGCGCGTGCGTGTGCCGACATTGGCCAACAGGCTGTTGTAGCCATCCCCGAAGGTACGGTCACCACCCACCAGCCGCTCGTCCGACAGATCATTCATCGCCAGCATGTTGCGGTTGTCACCCGGATAGCCCTCGTTGCTGCTGACCTCGAAGGTATCGCCGTCGGCTGGCGTACCGCGGATCTCCATCTGCCAGCCATTGAAATCGATGGTCGTCACGCCATTGTCACCAAGCTCGAAGGTTTCGCCTCCGACAAGGAATGCCCCGTTAGGCCCGATACCCGCATCGAATTCAATCTCGTCCGGCTCGTCGGGGGGGATCGATTCCAGATCAATCCCCGCATCAGTGGCACGAACAGACGCGATCGATGCATCCCCAGTATTGTTCTCGCCAAGGTCCGCCCTCACGGCGGCGGCTGCGGCGATACCCGAAGGGTCCGTCATCTCCACCGAGAGATCCCGTGCGCCATTGCGAGTCGGCTGGATCAACCAGCCATCCCCTTCCTCCTGTCCGTCAATTGTAGCGGTATCCACAATGATCCCGTCCGCCTCAAGGACTCCATTGCCACTCGCCACGACCTCACCATCCGACAGCTTCCGCAGTTCATAGTCCGTACCGTTATAACTTAGGCGGTAATCGGACGTGGTCAGGTCGCGCACGTCGCCGAATTCGACAGAAGGAACATCATCAGACCCATTGCCGGGGAATCCGCGCACCGCCGGATCGCCGATCCCGAAGATATCCCCGCCCAGCCCGTCGTTCAGATCCAGCCCAAGGTTGTTCTGGTTGTTGAATTCCTCTCCGATGCTGATCGCGAGGCGGCCCAGGGTGTTCTGGGCCTCGTCGATGATGCCGCTGCGGGTCTCCAGCAGTGCACCCAGCTCGCCGCCCTGGATGAAGCGGGAGATGTTGACCGGATCGCCGCTGGTGGCCAGCCCGATGTCCGGCGAACGCGGATCACCGGTCAGCGACTCGGCTACCAGTTCGCGGTTGTTACCGCCCAGTACCAGCGCCTGGCCGTTGCCGACGAACACATTGACCGCACCGTCATCCTGCTCGGTGATGCGGACGTTCACCTTCTCCGCCAGCTGGTTCAGCACGCGGTCGCGCTGGTCCAGCAGATCGTTCGGGGTGCCTTGGGTGGACTTGGACACGATCTCGCGGTTGAGCCCGGCGACCGCCTCGGTCAGCGAGTTGATCTCGTCGACGTTGGTGCGGATCTGGCCGTTGATGATGTCGCGCTGCTCCTCGATGCGCCGGTCGATCGAGGCGAATCGCTCGGCCAGAGACTCCGCTTCGGTCAGGAAGACCGTGCGCGCGGCTCTGGAGGTGGGGTCGTTGGCCAGATCCTGGCCGGCGTCGAAGAAGTCCTGCAGCACCGGCGTCAGCCCGGAACTGGAGCTGCCCAGCAGGTCGTCGATGCGCCCGGCCAGCGACGCCTTCAGCTCGGCGTTCGACTGATCGGAGATCGAGTTGCGCAGCTGGGTATTCACAAAATCGTCGGAGATACGGCGGATCGTGTCCACCTGCACGCCCTGACCCTGGAAGCTCCCGCCCAGGAACTGCGGCGTCAGGTTGGACAGCTCGGTGCGCTGGCGGCTGTAGCCTTCGGTCGCCGAGTTCGCGATGTTGTTGCTGGTGGTGCCGATCGCGCGCTGGAACGCCAGCAGCGCGGAGGTGCCGATGCCGGACGCGCTCATGCCCGTGCCTCCCGCGACAACGCCTGTTTAATCATCGGACTGGGCCGTTTCTGCTTCATGCTCTACCCCTTGGTACGGGTAACGGCCGCATCGGCCGCGACTTGAGTCGATCCGTTGTCACGATGCGCGGCCATCTGGTCGCGCACCCGCAGGACCTTGTCCGCGTAAGCCGGGTCGGTGGCATAGCCGGCATCCTGCAGCTCGCGGATGTACTGCGCGTCATCGCCGGCCTGCAGGGCCCGGTGGTAACGCGGGTTGTTACGAATAAAATCGACGTAATCGGAGAACGACTCGGACGGATCGGCATAGGCCCGGAAGCGTGCCTGTTCGCGCTGGGCGACGCCCTCGCGGAACTCCAGCGTGCCCACGGAGACGCGATCGCCATCCCAGCGGCTGTCGGCCTTGATCCCGAACAGGTTGAAACTCGGCTGGCCGTCGGCCCGCGACGGCACGTGCTGCCCCCAGCCGGTCTCCAGCGCGCTCTGCGCCAGCAGGATGCCGGGCTCGACGCCCAGCTCCGCCGCGGCATCCCGCGCCAGGGGTTCCAGGGTCTGCACAAAGTCCGCGGCGTCCCGCGGCGGCCAGGCGATGGGGGCCGGTTGCGGCGCCGCCTTGCGAGCCGCCTCCGGCGACACAGCTTCCGGGCGTTGCGGGCCCACCGGGCGCAACTCGAATTCCGCCTCGCCCTGCAACGCCCGCAGGGTATCCAGCTCCGACCGTCGACGCGGCATTTCCAGAGCCGCCTGGCGCTCCGGATCATTCAGTGTCTCGGGATCGACAGGCTGCTGGGCGGAGAGCTGACGCATCAGGGCATCACGCAGGCCGATGCCGTCGCCCTGGCTCATGGCCTTGGCGTACTCCTGATCCTGCATCTCCAGGTACATCTCGCTCTGGTCGTTGTCGAACAGGCCGTCGCCCAGAGAGGCCTCACGCATCTGCTTGAGCATCTGGCCGATCAGCATGGCCTCGAACTCGCGAGCCACGGCCTCCAGACCCTTCTGATCGCCCGAACGCGCGCCCCGGGCCAGGTCCTGCAGACCACTGGGGTCCGAGGCCATGGCCGCGCGGGCCTGCATCTGGGTATCGACGCCCGAGCCAATCATCAGATCACCACCAGCTCCGCGCGCAGGGCACCGGCCTCGCGCAGGGCCTCCAGGATCGCGACCAGATCACCCGGGGCCGCGCCGACGTTGTTGACCGCGCGGACAATCTCGTCCAGCGAGGTGCCCGGGTCGAACAGGAACATGGTGTTGTCACCCTCCTCGATCGCGATGTCGGTATCCGGCTGGATGGCGGTCTCGCCCTCGCCAAAGGGCGCAGGCTGGACCACTTGCGGTGCCTCGCTGATGGTGACCGTCAGGCTGCCGTGGGAGACGGCCGCAGGCGTCACCTGCACACTGGAACCGATCACCACGGTCCCGGTACGCGAGTTGACGATCACGCGCGCCGGCGGTGTGCCGCGTTCGATCGGCAGGTTCTCCAGCTCGGCCACGAAGCCGACCCGGTGATCCGGGTTCGCCGGCGCCCGCACCCGCACGGACGAGCCGTCGAGGGCATGGGCCACGCCATGGCCGAAGGTATCGTTCACCGTCTGCACCAGGCGGTTGGCGGTGGTGAAATCCGGTCGGTTGAGGTTCAAGGTGACGTGATCGCCCTGGGCGAACGCGGTTGGGACCTCGCGCTCCACGGTTGCGCCGTTGGGGATACGGCCGACGCTGGGCACGTTCACGGTGATGCGCGAGCCATCGGTGCCTTCCGCGCCAAAACCGCCCACGATCAGATTGCCCTGGGCGATGCTGTAGGTCTGGCCATCCGCCCCCTTCAGCGGTGTCATCAGCAGCGTGCCGCCGCGCAGGCTGGTCGCGTTGCCCATGGACGACACGGTGATATCGATCCGCTGACCCGCCTTGGCGAACGGTGGCAGTTCAGCCGTGACCATCACCGCGGCCACGTTGCGCAGCTGCGGGTTGCCCGCATCCGGCGTCAGCCCCAGCTGGCCCAGCATGTTGTTCAGGCTCTGCACGGTGAACGGGGTCTGGGTGGTCTGGTCCCCCGTACCATCGAGGCCGACCACCAGGCCATAACCGATCAGCTGGTTATCCCGCACGCCGGAGACGCTGGCCACATCCTTGACCCGCTCCATGTAGCTGCGCTCCTGCATGGCCACCTGCTGCTGCATCGCGGTCTGCGCCGAGACCGCGGCGCTCCCCAGCCCCGCCACCAGCAGCGCCGCCAGGAGCAGTAGCCCCAGCCGGCGCCAGTCGCCGAAAGGCGCAGCCGGTAAGCCTGAGGCGCGTTGTGTCGTGCGTGTGGAATCCATGTCGTACCTCGCCACGGTCATGCCGGGTCAGAAGGGCCAGATCGGGCTGTTGAAGAAGCGCGTGATCCACCCGGGTGTGTTGCTGTCCGCCAGTACGCCGGAACCGCCGTAGTACACGCGGGCGTTGGCCACCTGGGTGGAGAGCACGGTGTTGTTGGTGGTTACGTCCACTGGGCGCACGATCCCGCGGAAGCGCACGTACTCCTCGCCCTGGTTGATGCCCAGCCATTTCTCGCCCTGCACGACCAGGTTGCCGTTCGCCAGTACCTCGGCCACGGTCACGGTGATCTCGCCGTCGAGCTGGTTGCTCTGCGAGGAGTCCCCGGACCCATTGAAGTCCCGCGAACTCGAGTTGCTCGCCCCAAACAACGGGCGACCGTTGAACGTGGCATCGCGGCCGAAGGCCGAGAGATTGCCCAGCTCCAGGTTGGAATCCTTGCCGGTGGAAGTCGACGCCGACTTCTGCGCGTTGGTGCTCTCCGCCAGGATGACCGTCAGGATGTCGCCGACATTGCGCGCCTTGTAGTCCTCGAACAGCCCCTGGGAGTGGGCGGCCTGGTAGATGCCGCCATTGTTCTGCGACTGCGGGACCGGCTGCGCCGGCATCACCGGCTGGTACTCCGGGTTGTCGTCCGGCTTGGTCGTCTGGGTGGCGGCGCAGGCGGACAGCAGCAACGCGGCGGTCACGGCCAGGGCCGGGCGGAGAACGGTTCCGAGGCGCGTCATCAGATCACCCGATCGTCTGGTTGACGAACTGCAGCGACTGGTCGGCCGCGGAGATCGCCTTGGAGTTGACCTCGTAGGCGCGCTGGGTCTCGATCATGTTCACCAGCTCCTCGGCAATGTTCACGTTCGAGGTCTCCAGTGAGCCCTGCACCACGGTGCCGGTGCCGTTCAGGCCCGGCAGGGACTGCTGCGCCACGCCCGAGGCCGCAGACTCGCGGAACAGGTTCTCGCCCACCGCCTGCAGACCGGCCGGGTTCACGAAGTCCGCCAGCTGGATATTGCCCAGCTCCACCGGTGCGGCCTGCCCCGGGATCTGCGCGGTCACCGTGCCGTCCTTGCCGATCGAGAGGGACTGGGTGTCCTCAGGCACGAACAGGCCTGGCTGCAGCGGGTAGCCATTGGACATCACGACCTGGCCATCCGAATTCAACTGGAAGCTGCCGTCCCGGGTGTAACCCACATTTCCGTCCGGCAGCAGGATCTGGAAGAACCCGCGGCCCTCGATGGCCATGTCCAGCGAGTTGTCCGTCTGCTGCAGGTTGCCCTGCTGGAACATCTTCTCGGTGGAGACGGCGCGCACCCCGGTACCGATCTGCAGGCCCGAGGGCAGCTGCTGATCCTGAGTGGCCTGGGCGCCTGGCTGGCGCACGGTCTGATAGATCAGATCCTCGAACACCGCCCGGTCCTTCTTGAAGCCGGTGGTGTTCACGTTGGCCAGGTTGTTCGAGACCGTCGACATGCGCGTGTGCTGCGCGTCGAGGCCGGTCTTGGCGATCCACAGTGCCTGGTTCATGGTGTTCTCCTGTTTTCTCTCAAGTGCCGCGCGAGTCCCGGGAAATTACCCGAGGCCCAGCAGGCGGTTGCTGCTTTGTTCCAGCGTGTTGGCGCTGTCCATCATCTTCACTTGCATCTCGAAGTGGCGGGACAGCTCGATCATCCGTGTCAGCGCCTCCACCGTGTTCACGTTGCTGCCCTCCAGCATCCCGGAGACCACGCGCACCTCGGCATCCGCCGGCGCCTCGCCCCCTTCCGCCAGGCGGAACAGGCCGTCATCCCCGCGCTGGAGCTCGTCGGTGTCCGGGTTGACCAGGCGGATGCGTTCCACCGCCGCCAGGGCCTCCGGGCCCACGCCCAGGGGGCGCACGCTGATGGTGCCGTCGGTGCCGATCTCGATCTGCTCCGCCGGCGGGATGGCAATCGGACCGCCATCCCCCAGTACCTGGTGACCCTGCGCGGTGCGCAGCAGCCCAAAGGCATCCACATGCAGCGAGCCGGCGCGGGTGTAGCCTTCCTCCCCGTCCGGGCCCTGCACCGCGATAAAGCCTTCGCCCTCGATGGCGATATCCATATCGCGCCCGGTGCTCTGCATCTTGCCCTTGCTGAAGTCCACCGCATCGTTCCCGATCTGGGTGTAATCACGCGAGGCATGGCCCGGCCCGCGCACCGGCAAGGTGTCCGCCGTAGCCAGGGCCTGGCGAAAGCCGTCGGTATTGGCGTTGGCCAGGTTGTGGTTATTGATGGCCTGTGCGTGCATCGTCTCCTTCGCACCGGACATCGCGATGTACAGAAATCGATCCATGCTCAAGCCCTCTTCAGCGTCTCATCCGGGACTTAACGGATGTTGATGATCGTCTGGGTGACCTGATCGGCCGTGGAGATCGTCTGCGCGTTCGCCTGGAAGTTGCGCTGCGCGGTGATCAGATTCACCAGCTCCTGGGCAATATCCACGTTGGAGGCCTCCAGCGCACCGGCCTGGATGGTCCCCAGGTTGCCGGTCCCGGGCGCCGCAAACACTGGCTCACCAGCGGCAAAGGTCTCGGCCCAGTTGTTGTTCCCCAGCTGCTCCAGCCCCTGCGGATTGGTGAAGTTGGCCATCGCCACCTGACCCAGCACCGTCGACTGACCATTGGTAAAGCGGGCGAACACCACACCTGAGTCGTCGATGTCCACACCGGTCAAGCGCCCCGAGGCAAAGCCGTCTTGATTCAGGTCGTTGACCGAATAGTCACCGCCATACTGGGTGGTTCCGGCAAAGTCGATATCAACGTCCAGACCCGCCGCGCCATTCGGAAAATCAGGCGTGGTGAAACCGAATTCGGTCGGATCGTCCAGCGTTCCAGAATCATTAAAAGTTAGGTCGAACGGCCCCGCATCGAAGACCACTGGGTCACCCGCAGCATCTACCCCCGCATTGATCCGAGTGTGGGCCTCCCACTGCAGATCGCCGGTCTTGACGAAAAATACATTCGCATCGCGGGCAGTCCCGAGCGAGTCATACGCTGTCAGGGCCGTTGAGAAGCTATAAGTCTCGGGGTCCGCCGGATCGAACAACGCGGGGTCAAGGTCCTCGGCATCGGAACGCAGATTAACAAGGGCCTCGATCTCGCTTGTTGCCTGCGGGGCTGCATCGCCCGTTTGCAGGCGAATATCCTCGAGCTGCCCCGTGTTGAAGCTCGGGTCCGCGCTGTTGGGGTTCTGCGGTGGATACCCCTGCAGCTGTTGCCCCTGGTTATTCACCAGGAACCCGTCGCGATTGACCTGGAATTCACCGGCGCGGGTATAGGCGGTGCTGCCCTGGTCGTTCAGGACGAAGAAGCCCTCGCCGTTGATGGCCAGGTCCAGGCCGTTCTCGGTGAACTCGGTGCGGCCCTGCGAGAACTGCTGGGTCACCGCCTGCAGGCGCGTGCCGGAACCGATCGCCGTCTGGCTGATGCCGCCGAAGCTCTGGGCAAACACGTCACCGAATTCCGCCCGCGAGCGCTTGAATCCGGTGGTCCCCGAGTTGGAGACGTTGTTGCCGGTGGTCTGCAGGTCGGCCTGGGCCGCGTTCAGTCCGCTCAATCCGATATTGAAGGGCATGGGGTGTTTCCTCCGTTAGGGTTCGTTCGACGCGCGCCGGTCGTTAGCCGCCAATCCGCCGTACATCCGAAAAGCTGATCTCGCCCAGGCCTTGCACGGTCAGTGCCAGCCCGGAATCGTTACCCACCGCGACGCTCTCCACGCGGGCATCCAGGAAGGTATCCACGGCCTCGGACTGAGTCCCGGAGCGGGCCGTGGCCTTGAACTCGTAGACGCCCGGGGGTGCGAAGGTCCCGTCGTCGCGCATGCCGTTCCAGCTGAACTCCTGCAAGCCGCTGCCGGCGGCGCCCAGGTTCATGCGGCGGATGCGCTCGCCGTTCGGGCTGTAAACGTCGATCTGCAGCTCCTCCGTGGAGCGATCCAGGTCCACCGCACCCTTGACCATGCCGTCCGGACCCAGCTCGCCGAATTCGACGGGAACCAGTACGTCCTTGCCTACCAGGGAGGCCGCCTGCAGCGTCTGGTTCTGGCCCAGCGACTGCGCCAGCTGCTTGAAGGATTTGGACAGCTCCTCGATGCCGGTTACGGTCGAGAACTGCGCCATCTGGCCCAGGAAGTCGCCGTTGTCCATCGGCTCCATCGGGTCCTGATTCTCCAGCTGGGTCGTCATGAGCTTGAGGAAGTCGGACTGGCCCAGGCGGTCCATGTCCTTGTCCTGTTTCTGCTCGGGGCGCGAGAGGCCCAGGCGATCCAGCAATTCGGGGGATATCTGTGTCATCGATGGCTCCCTAGCCTTGACCGATCTGCAATGTGCGCTGGAGCAGCTGACGCGAGGTCTCCATCACCTCCACGTTGGCTTCGTAATTGCGCGAGGCGGACATCATGTTGGCCATCTCCTCCACCACGCTGATGGCCGGACGGAAGATGTAGCCCTCCTCGTTGGCCTGCGGGTGATGGGGTTCGTAATGCGCATGCGGCGCCGCCTGCGACTCGGTCACGCCGGCCACCCGAACGGCCGTCGACGAACCGTTCGGGTTGGCCTGGTCCATCACGCTCTGGAACAGCACCTGCTTGGCGCGATAGGCCTCGTCGGGGTTGGTCGCGGCGGTGTTCGCGTTGGCCAGGTTCGAGGCCACGGTGTTCAGGCGCACCGACTGCGCCGACAGCGCCGAGGCGGAGGTATTGAACAGACTGAAGAGGTTGCTCACGACATCGATCTCCCGATCAGGTCCGCGTTAGCGGTCGCCCCGCAGGGCTTCGCGGATGCCGGAGACCCGGCGATTGAGGAATTCCAGGCTGCTCTGGTACTGCACCGCGTTCTCGGCAAAGGCAGCCCGCTCCATCTGCGGGTCCACCGTGTTGCCATCCAGCGACGCCTGCGAGGGAACGCGGTAAAGGGCCTCGACCTGCCCGTTCATCGCGCCGGCGTTGGGGTCGAGATGCGCCGCCTGGCTGCGCGCCATGGGCAAGCTATTGCCGCCGCCGGCCGCGGATTCGAGCACCGCACGAAAATCGATATCCCGCGCCTTGTAGTTCGGGGTATCCGCGTTGGCGATGTTGGAGGCCAGCAGCTCCATGCGCTGCGCCCGCACATTCACCGCCTGCGGAGAAATACCCATCGCCTTGTCGAGAGAGAGACTCATCGCTTCCGTCCTGTCCGCCCGTGGCGGACCCTCGCTTGGAGAACGGGGCGCACCGATTGCGACCCTTCGCAGGGGGACTGAAGCAATCGTTATGCCATTCTCGAGCGGCGTGCCGCAGGGGCGCAGGCACAGCGGGCAGCCAGGGGAAGGGATGGAACGACTCGCCGCCCGCATTGCACGGGCGTTCCCGGGAATCAGCCCCGGGGCTGGATTACCTCAGGACTTCAGACGAAGTACCGAGCCGTACTCGGTTCGTACGGTCTCGAAAGCCTGGGTATAGGGCCCTGCGGTCTCGGAAGCGCCAAGAAACAGATACCCGCCCGGATTCATCTGCCGGGCGATAGCGTCAAGAACCTGTCGCTTGGTGTCGCCCGAGAAATAGATCAGCACGTTGCGGCAGAACACCAGGTCGAACTTGCCCAGCGCCGCATAGCTGTCGATCAGGTTGAGCTTCTGAAAGCGACAACGCCGCTGCACATCCGGGATCACCTTGTGGCCATCCGCGACGGTCTCGAAGAAGCGCGCGCGCCGGCTCTCGCTGAGCCCGCGCACGATGCTCAGGCCGTCGTACACGGCCCGCCGCGCATCGTCGAGGATCTTCTCTGACAGGTCCGTGCCCAGAATCGAAACCGGTACCTTCCGGGCCGGCCGCGACTCTTCCCATTCCGAGACCACCATCGAGATCGTATAGGCCTCCTGCCCACTGGAGCAGCCCGCGGACCAGACCTTGATGCTGCCTCCCTTCGCGGCCAGTTCCGGCAACAGCACGTGACGCAGGATCTCGAACGGAAAGCCATCGCGGAACCAGGACGTCTCGTTGGTCGTCATCGCATCGATCACGCGGGTGCGCAGGCGCGGATTCGGGGCCTGCCGCATGGCATGCAGCAGTTCCGGGACGCTCTTGAAGTCAAACTCGTCGAGCAGGCGCGACAGACGACTGGAAACCAGGTACTGGCGGCTGTCGCCCAGCACCAGACCGCAGCAGTCCTGCAGGAAGCGGGAGAACTCCTCGTAGTCGCGGGAATCGATCACCAAGTCATCCCTGAGCGCTGTCCATCGTGATTAGGCATCCTGATGACGAATCCTTGGCCGGGGCCTCTTGGCCGAAAACCGGGGTGATCCCGAAGATCGGGTCGAGTATACGGCGTCGCGCGCATGGCACCATACAGCCCGAGTGGCGGCCACCCGTCGCCGCTCCGGGCTTGCCGAGCGGCAACGCGGTTCCGCCCGACCGGTCATTCGGCCTGTTGATCCGGGCGCCCGGTCTGGTCCAGCACCGCATTCGCCAGCTCGTCGGGATTGAACTTGGACAAAAAGGCATCGGCCCCGGCGCGCTTGACCATATCCGTGTTGAATTCCCCACTCAGTGAGGAGTGCAGCAGCACCCGCAAGTTCTGCAGCGCGGGATTGTCCCGGATGCGCGCGGTCAGGGTGTAGCCATCCATGCGTGGCATCTCGATATCCGAGATCACCAGTTCGACCTGGTCGCCTACCGGCCCTTCCGCGGCCTTCTGCTCAAGGAAGTCCAGTGCTTCCTGGCCATCCTTGAAGACATCGTATTCGAAACCGAGTCCCTTGATCGCCCCCTCGATCTGCTTGCGCGCCACCACCGAGTCATCGACGATCACAACCTTGCGCCCGCTGGCCTCGCGGGCGTTCTCGCGGATGTATGGCGATATCTCGCTGGGCAGCGGGTTCACGATGGAGAGCACCCGTTCGACATCGATAATCTCGACCAGCTTGTTGTCGATCTCCGTGACGGCCACCAGGAAGGATTCGCGCCCGGTTCCGCGCGGGGGCGACTTCACGTCCTGCCAGTTCACGTTGACGATGCGGTCCACGGCCGACACCCAGAAGCCCTGCACCGAACGATTGAACTCGGTGACCACCACCTTCTGCTCCCCGTTGTCGACCGCCCCGACGGCGCCACGCAGGCCCATCGCTCGCGCCAGGTCAATGATCGGCACGGTACCGCCACGCAACGTCGCCACTCCGCGTACCACGCTCATGGAGCCGGGAATCTGACGCAGCGGCGGCGACGGAATCACCTCGCGGACCTTGAAGACATTGATCCCGAAGGTCTGCGACCCGCCCAGATGGAACAGCAGCAGCTCCATGCGGTTCTGCCCCACCAACTGGGTTCGCTGATTCACATCGTCAATGAATTGACTCATCGTGCCGCTCTCCTTGCCCCGATTGCTCTTAGCACCGGACAGGCCTCAAAGGCCAAGTGTGCACCGCGCAACCCCGGCCTGTCATTTGCATTTGCGTGCATGCGCCTTCTGACGCCGCCTCATGGCCATAACGGCCGCCCCCGACGGGCCTTGAATGCGCGCGCGGCGCGGGATGCCCATTCATTGGCACGACATCTGCATGTTTTTGCGTACTGAAACCGCACGCGACTCGCTCGACATCGACGCAAGATCCGTCAAACCCGAGCCATTCGCGCACAGTCCGACGCCCGCACCGAACTGGCTGCGCAGGACAGGACCAAACAGGACCGCGACATGAACCAGCGCCGACCCATTTCAGAATTTTCTTCCGCTGCCAGGAAGACGCTGATCCGTTCGCTCGTTCGCGTTGGGGCCCCCTTCGTTCCGGAAAAAGGCGGCCGGTCCGGTGCCTCGCCAGCGAGCGTGATCGCCTCGAACGCAAATGTGCGAAGCATTCCGCGTCTCCTTGCCGGAGTCGCCCTCTTGTTCATCCTGGTACTGCTGTCTACCAGCGTCCGGGCCGAAGTCCACCCGGTTGACGACATCCGCCACGCCGCCGAGCAGTTCCTGATTCAGGAACTGGGCGTTACCGATACCGAAAAGGATGTTTCCATCGAGATTGGCCAGCTCGACAAGCGTCTTCGCCTCGTCCCCTGCGCGGACGGCCTGGAAGCGCGTTTCCCACCCGGCGGGCGGCGTGACGGCAACACCGCTGTCCATATCCAGTGTGCCGGCCCGGTGACCTGGCAGTTATACGTGCCGGCGACGGTCGAACGGTACGCCGAAGTGCTGGTTGCGAACCGTACCCTGCCGCGCCAGCACACCCTCTCGGCGGGCGACCTGCGTTTCCAGCGAATCGAGACCTCGCGCCATGCCGGCAGTTATCATGAGGAAAAGAGTGCCCTGATCGGCCAGCAGACCCGGCGCAGCATCCGCCCGGGTCAGATCATCGGAACCCAGCACGTGAGCCCGCGCGAGATCATCAGTCGCGGCCAGCGAGTTACCATCCTGGCAGAGAACGGCTCAATCGCCATCCGCATGCAGGGCGAAGCGCTGGAGAACGGGACGCTGGGCGAACGAATCCGCGTCAAGAACGCATCCTCCGGGCGCGTCGTCGAAGGCGAAATCCAGGCCTCCGGCCACATCCGGGTAGCGCTTTGAGGCCTCGCCCCACCGGGCACGCCAACGATCTTCGAAGCGGACTGTGAAGCCCGTTACACTTTTCCGCCCCCGAGGCCTACAGTTTCAGCAA
Organism: Thioalkalivibrio sp. AKL9; assembly: GCF_000377825.1. Lineage (NCBI taxonomy): Bacteria > Pseudomonadati > Pseudomonadota > Gammaproteobacteria > Chromatiales > Ectothiorhodospiraceae > Thioalkalivibrio > Thioalkalivibrio sp. AKL9. The sequence goes on from NZ_KB905112.1 coordinate 45,277, forward strand.
CGCTGGCCGTAAACAATTGCAGCACAGTTACAACGACAGGAAGGCATCATGGATATCAAGGGCCTCAATACGAACAGCCTGCGCCCCGACAGCCAGAACCCCGGGGTAAAGGGTCGCGACGAGTCCGGCAACACGGCAAGCCGTGCCCCGGCCTCCGGTAACGCATCGACGGCAAACAATGATTCAGTCACGCTCACCGGGGCCGCCCAGGCAATGAATGCCGCGGCCGGCGCGGGCGACACCGCCCCCTTCGACGCCGCCCGCGTTGCCGAACTGCGCGAGGCAATCTCCAGCGGCAACTATCCAGTGGACAACCAGCAGCTGGCCGATCGCATGATCGACCTCGAAAGCCTGCTGCGCTAACCCGGTCTATCGCCCATGAATGCCGACGCGCACCATAAACTGCAACGCTCGCTCGAGACCTCAATCCGGCTGGCTCATCAGCTGGAAGAGAGTCTGCTAAAGGAGACGCGCGCGGTCGAAGCGCGCCAACCCGATACGCTGCAGGACGTGGTGACCGGCAAGCAGACCCTGCTGCATGAACTGGAAACCGAGACCCGCAACCAGCAAGGCCTGGTCGAGGCCGCCGGCGAGGCCTTCAGCCCCGAGGGCATCGCGCGCCTGTTCTCGAAGATGGACGATGGCGTCGTACTGAACGACCTTTGGCAAGCCCTGCGCCAGTCCATCGAACGCTGCGACACTCTGAATCAAGGCAATGCGCGCCTGATCGACCGTGACCGCCAGCGCGTGGAACTCTCCATGCAGATCCTTCGCGGCGAGGAAACCGGCCCCGCGGCCACCTACGACCCGTATGGCCGCGCCCGGCCCGGAAACCGCGGCGGACGCCAGATCACCCAGGCATGAGAGGCCGGTGCTGGTGGAGGCTGGCTTTTCGCGGCATCCACCAGTACCTTGCGTCCTCACACCTTCCTAACACTTCGGACGCATGGACGACACGGACTATACCGTCGATAAGCCGGACCGGATTGCCGGCATCCTCAAGGACCTCGACCACAAGCTCACCGTCGTGAGCGTTCGCGTGGATACCGACGCCCCCCTGTACACCTCGGCCCTGGTCCGTCTGGACCCAGCGGCCAAGGAACTCTTTCTCGACGAGCTGACCCCGCCTCGCGCGCACCAGCAGGTTCAGGCCGGCATGGACTTGCGCGTATTCGCCGCGCTGCGCGGGGTTGCAGTGCAATTCGGCACGCATGTAACACGCATCGAGCAGGAGCAAAAAGGCGCGCTCTACGTGTGCACCTATCCGGAAACTCTGTACTACCTGCAACGCCGCGAAACGTTCCGCGTGCACATCCCGATGGCCCAGCGGCCTCAGATCGAACTCCATGCAAAGGCCTGGAAGGATCCCGTGATTGGCGAGGTTGCCGACCTCTCTGCCCAGGGCATGTGCATCGAGTTGTCCACCACCCTTCTGGATGCGCTTGAGGACCAGGCAAACCTGGCCTTCGAGAACCTCTTGCTCCCCGATGTCAGTGAACGCCTTTCCGGGGACCTGCGGCTGGCCAACCGTCGCCGCAGCACGCGTGATGGCTTTGAGTTTGCAGGCTTCGAGATCGTCGGAATGACCCAGTGGATGGAACGCCAGACCAACATCGCCCTGCTCCATTACCAGCGCGAGGCGCGCCGCCGCTCGATGGATTGAGCCTGAGCCCAGGCGACGCCGCCACCTGCAACTCCGAACACAAAAAAGGCCGCTTGAAGCGGCCTTTTTTGATCGTTCCTGTTTGGTCGGGACGGCAGGATTTGAACCTGCGACCCTCTGCACCCCATGCAGATGCGCTACCAGACTGCGCCACGCCCCGAAGCCGCGAACTATATCCGATTCCCCGCCTTCACGAAAGCATCGGCCACCCCATTGCTGCGAGATCCGTGCGGACCATTCGTGCCACGTACACCGAGAATGGCCCATTGATGCGACTCGCTGCGCTCGTCGCATCCTACAGAGCGGAAATTTCGAACTGGAGTTGGGTTCAGACGGACACCGTAGGATGCGATAAGCAAGGCGAATCGCATCAACACAACGTCCGGGCGCCCCCCTAGGGTCGGAGCCTCAGGCGCGCAGAACGCGCAGAACCGACTCAAGCTCGGAGATGGTGTCCTGGATAATCTGCTGGGCCTGCTGGCGATCACCCTTGGCTTCGTCGCCGGAGAGCTTCTGACGGGCACCATTGATGGTGTAGCCCTCTTCGTACAGTAGTGCGCGGATCTGACGGATCAGGATCACGTCCTGACGCTGGTAGTAGCGACGGTTGCCGCGCCGCTTGACCGGCTCCAGCATCGGGAATTCCTGCTCCCAGTACCGCAGCACATGCGGCTTGACCTGGCACAGCTCCGCGACTTCGCCGATGGTGAAGTAGCGCTTGCCCGGGATGGCGGGCAGTTCCTGGTGGTTACTCGCCTCCAGCATAGCTCTCTACCCGCTCGCGCAGTTTCTGTCCCGGCCGGAAGGTCACCACACGACGCGCGGAGACCGGAATCTCTTCGCCCGTCTTGGGATTGCGCCCTGGCCGCTGGTTCTTGTCGCGCAGGATGAAATTCCCGAACCCGGAAAGCTTCACGCCCTCGCCGGTCTCCAGCGACTGCCGCATCTCCTCGAAGAACATCTCGACGAATTCCTTGGCCTCGCGCTTGTTGAGACCCAGTTCCTCGTTTAGCGCGGCGGCGAGATCCGCCTTGGTTACAGCTGCCATCGGCTATTGTCTCAAGGTTGCGTTGAACCGGGCCTGGAGATGCTGCACCACCGCGTCGGTGACGCCAGCCACGTCCTGTTCGCCTAGGGTGCGATCAAAAGCCCGTAAAATCAAGCCCAAAGCCAGGCTTTTTTCGTCCGGATTCAAGCCTTTGCCCTGGTACACATCGAACAGGCGAACATCCTGAAGGATCTCCAGGCCAAGCTCGTCGATGGCCGCCAGCACATCGCCCGCCGCCACCGACTCGGCCACCACCAGCGCCAGATCCCGACGGATGGACGGGTACGGCGACAACGGCGAGAACTGCGCCACCGGGGCGTGCACCACGGCGGTCGCGTCCAGATCGAACAGGTAGACCGGCTCCACGTCGAAGCGCTCGCAGAGCGCCGGGTGCAGACGCCCGACCCAGCCGATCGGCTGCCCGTCCACCAGTACCCGCGCGGATTGCCCGTCATGCAGCGCCGGATGACGTTCCGCGCGAAAGCCGAGCGGGCCGGCGACGCGTTCGCACAGGCCTTCCACGGTGCCCTTGGCGTCGAAGAAATCGACCTTCTTCGCCTCGCCTTCCCAGGCTTCCGGAGCCACCCTCCCGCCAAGCAGGCCGGCCAGTCGCGACTCCTGCCGCAGACCGGACGCATCCGGAACAAAGCGCAGGCCATGCTCGAACAGGCGCAGGTCCGATTGCTGGCGCGCCTGGTTGTAGGCGGCAGTGGTCACCAGCCCGGGCCACAACCCCGGGCGCATCACCGCCAGATCGGACGAAATGGGATTCGCCAGCGCCAGGGGTTCCACATCCGGGTAGAACGCACTGGCGGCCTCGCGAGCGATAAAACTGAAGCTGATCACCTCATGGAAGCCCTGGCGGGCAAGCCCGTTGCGCAGTGACCGCAGACCCGACTCCGGCGTCACCGGCGCAACCGGCTTCGGGAGTGTCTGCGGCAGGGCGTCATAACCGTGCACCCGGGCCAGCTCTTCGATCAGATCCTCCTCGCGTTCGAGGTCGAATCGGGCCCGCGGGGCGCGTACCGACCAGCCGCTCGCGCTCGTTTCGATGCGGCAGTCCAGTGCCTCCAGGATCCGCTCGACCTCGGAAGCCTCTAGGGTCACCCCAAGCAAGCGCTGGACACGATCCGGGCGCAGGACGATCGCCTGTTCCGCATGGGACGCCGGCGTCGCGCCCACTTGCTCGACCGGGCCACACTGCCCGCCGCAGAGTTCCAGCAGCAGCTGGGTCGCGCGTTCCATCGCCTGCGGGACCAGGGTCGGGTCGACACCCCGCTCGAAACGGTGGGAGGCATCGGTATGCAGGCCGTGGGCCCGCGCCCGACCGGCCAGGGCGCGCGGTGCGAAATGCGCACATTCGAGGATCACGCGGGTGGTGTTGGCATCGACCGCACTGGCGGCGCCGCCCATCACTCCGGCCAGCGCCAGGGGGCCGTCATCACCCGCAATGACCAGATCCTGCGGCGACAATTTGACCGTCTGGTCGCCTCCGAGCAGCGTCAGAGTTTCCCCCTGTTTGCCCTGGCGCACCTGGACCGGGGGGCCCGTGCGATCGGCATCAAAGGCATGCAGTGGCTGGCCCAGTTCCAGCATCACGTAGTTCGTCACATCCACGATCGCGCTCAGCGGGCGTACCCCGGCACGGCGCAGGCGTTCGGTCATCCACAACGGCGTCGCGGCCTTGGCGTCCAGGCCCTCCAGGACCCGGGCGGCATACAAGGGGCAGGCCTCCGGGTTTTCGATGATCACGCTCACCCGGGCATCGCTGGCGACGTCCACGGCCGGCATGACCGGGGCATGCAGCGGCCGGTCCAGCAATGCCGAGCACTCCCGCGCAATCCCGCGCATGCCCAGGCAATCGGCCCGGTTCGGCGTCAGGTCCACTTCCAGGATGGTGTCGTCCAGCCCCAGCGCCTCACGCAGGTCCTGGCCGGCCTCCAGCGTCGCCGGCAGCGACATCAGGCCTTCGGCATCATCTGCCAGGCCAAGCTCGCGAGCGGAGCAGAGCATGCCCTCGGAAGCCACGCCGCGCAGCTTGGAGCGCTTGATACGGAAATCGCCAGGCAATAGCGCACCGATCACCGCCACCGGCGCCCGCATGCCTTCATGCACGTTGGGCGCGCCACAGACGATGGTCAGCGGCTCCGCCTCGCCCGCTTCGACCCGGCACACGCGCAGGCGGTCCGCATCCGGGTGCGGATCGACTGCCACCACGTGGCCCACCCGCACCCCACTGAACGCGGGCGCCGCCGCTTCCATCGCATCCAGTTCCAGACCCGCCATGGTCAGGCGATGGCCCAGTTGTTCCGGGGTCTCGTCGATCTGCAGCCATTCCTGCAGCCACTGCACACTGATACGCATTAGCCTGTCTGCCCGAATTGCCCGATGAAGCGGATATCGTTGTCGAAGAACAGCCGGAGGTCGTTCACGCCATGCCGCAGCATCGCCATGCGTTCGACGCCCAGGCCAAAGGCAAAGCCGGTGTACTGCTCGGCGTCGATCCCCACGTGACCCAGCACGTTGGGGTGCACCATCCCGCAGCCCATCACCTCCAGCCAGCCGGTGTGGCTGCAAACGCGGCAGCCGTCACCGCCGCAGTGCACGCACTGGATGTCGACCTCGGCCGACGGCTCGGTGAACGGGAAGTACGACGGCCGAAAGCGCGTGGCCAGATCGTCCCGATCAAAGAAGGCCTGAAGAAATGCACTCAACACGCCGCGCAGATCCGCGAACGTGATGTCCGTATCCACGCAAAGCCCTTCCACCTGGTGGAACATCGGGCTATGCGTCAGATCCGAATCGCAGCGATACACGCGCCCTGGCGCGATCACGCGCAGCGGCGGGCGCTCCTGTTCCATGGTGCGGATCTGCACCGGCGAGGTATGCGTGCGCAGCACGCGGTGGGCATCAAAGTAGAAGGTGTCGTGCATCGCCCGCGCCGGGTGATGCTCGGGGATGTTCAGGGCCTCGAAGTTGTGGAAGTCATCTTCCACCTCGGGGCCCTCGGCCACGCGGAAGCCCAATCCGGCAAAGAAGGTCTCGATGCGTTCCAGGGTTTGTGTAATGGGGTGCAGCGCGCCATCCGCCTGACGCCGCCCCGGCAAGGTCACGTCGACCTGTTCGCCCGCCAGCTGTTCCGCCAGTGCGCTCTGCGCCAGGGCCTCCTTGCGCGACTCAATCAGGCCGGCGACCTCGGTCTTGGCCTCGTTCACTTTCTGCCCCGCCGCCGGCCGTTCCTCCGCCGGTAGCTTGCCCAGCTCCTTGAGCTGTGCCGTGAGTGCGCCCTTCTTGCCGAGATAGTGCACCCGGACCTCGTCCAGCGCCTTCAGGTCCGTGGCCCCTTCGACGCGCTCGCGCGCCTCGGCGACCAGCTGTTGCAGTTGTTCCACGACTTCCCCCGACTGGTACGGGCCTCCCCGGCCCCCTATTCGCCTGCAAGGCAGCGGCCCCCGAGTGCGGGCCGCTGCCTTGCAGGCGCCTCGTTTCCTGTTCCCGAAACAAAAAAGGGAGGGCATCGACCCTCCCTTCTCGGGACCCGCCGGCACACCGCCGGCGGGCAGTCCTTCAGGCCCTGCGGCTTAGGCCGGCAGTGCAGCCTTGGCCTTCTCCGCGATCTTGCCGAACGCGGTCAGGTCGTGCACGGCCAGATCGGCCAGGGTCTTGCGGTCGATATCGATCTCGGCCTTGTTCAAACCGTTCATCAAACGGCTGTAGGAGAGATCGAACTGACGGGCCGCCGCATTGATGCGGACGATCCACAGCGACCGGAACTGACGCTTCTTCTGGCGACGGTCACGGTAGGCATACTGACCGGCCTTGATGACGGCCTGGTTGGCAACGCGGAAGACGTTCTTCCGGGCGCCGTAGTAGCCCTTGGCTTGCTTCAGGACTTTCTTGTGACGGGCGTGAGCGGTTACACCGCGCTTGACTCGTGGCATGTCTCGATTCCTCGGTCAGTTCAACGGTACGGCAGCAGCTTGCGCACGGCCGGGGCATCCGACTCGTGCACCATCGCCGGACTGCGCAGGTGACGCTTACGCTTGGTAGGCTTCTTGGTCAGGATGTGGCTGCGGTGCGACTGGAACCGCTTGAACTTCCCCGACCCGGTACGGGTGAAGCGCTTGGCCGCACCCCGATTGGTCTTGATCTTCGGCATTACTCTCTCCGGCATTTTGGGCCGTACCCACTGCGGGCCGACCGTTTATGAAAAAGCGATGCGGGTATGCGGAAACCCGATCGCCCTTGTCGTCTGACGGACTTACTTCTTCTTGCCCGTCAGCACCATGATCATCTGGCGTCCTTCCATCTTCGGCCGCTGTTCCACGATCGCGATGTCGGCCATGTCTTTCTCGACCTTGTCGAGCAGCTCGCCACCCAGTTCCTGGTGGCGCATCTCGCGCCCGCGGAAGCGGATGGTCACCTTGCCCTTGTCACCGGCCTCGATGAAGCGGCGCAGGTTGCGAAGCTTGACGTTGTAGTCGCCCTCGTCCGTACCCGGACGAAACTTCACTTCCTTGATCTGGATCTGCTTCTGCTTCTTCTTGGCTTCCTGCGCCTTCTTCGCCTGCTCGAACTTGAACTTCCCGTAATCCATGATCCGGGCCACGGGCGGCTCGGCATTCGGCGAGATCTCGACCAGGTCCAGACCACCTTCCTGGGCCATTTCCAGGGCCTCTGCAGTGCTGCAGACACCGCGATTCTCGCCTTCGGCGTCGATCAGTCGGATCTGCGGACTCGTGATCTGATCGTTCAGGCGGACCGTTTTCGCTGCGCTAATAGCCTTCTCTCCAGTTCAGGGTTCAGTGTTGGCGACTGCCGACCTCCTCCCGGAGGCGTTCGCCGAAGTCCTCGAGGCGCATCACGCCGAGGTCTTCCCCGCTCCGCGTACGCACCGCCACCTGCCCATTTTCCATCTCCTTGTCTCCAAGGACCAGCAGGTACGGCACGCGCTTGAGCGTGTGCTCGCGAATCTTAAAGCCGATCTTCTCGTTTCTCAAGTCGGCCTCGACCCGGAACCCCATCGCGCGCAGCGTCTTCGTGACCTCGCGGGCGTATTCATCCTGCCTTTCGGTAATGGTCAGCACCTCGGCCTGCACCGGGGCCAGCCACGCCGGGAAGTGTCCGGCATAGTGTTCGATCAGCACGCCGAAGAAGCGTTCCACCGAGCCTAGCAGCGCGCGGTGGATCATGATCGGACGGCGTCGCTCGTTGTCCTCGGCGACGTATTCCATGTCGAAACGCTCGGGCAGATTGAAGTCCAGCTGCACCGTGGAGCACTGCCATTCGCGGCCGATCGCGTCATGGATCTTGATATCGATCTTCGGACCGTAGAAGGCACCGCCGCCCTCGTCCACCGAATAATCCAGGCCCTTCTTCTCGATCGCCGAGCGCAGCGAAGCGGTCGCGTGTTCCCAGATTTCATCCGAGCCGACCGCATCCTCGGGCTTGGTCGACAGGTTCACGTCGAACTTCTCGAAGCCGAAGGTCTGCAGAACCTCGAGGGTCAGGTCGATCACGCCCATGACCTCGGCCTCGATCTGGTCCTCGCGGCAGAAGATGTGGGCATCGTCCTGGGTAAACCCGCGCACGCGCATCAGTCCGTGCAGCGCACCGGACATCTCGCGGCGGTACACCGTCCCCATCTCCGCCCAGCGTAGCGGCAAATCGCGATACGAATGCAGCCGGTCCTTGTACATCAGGACGTGGAACGGGCAGTTCATCGGCTTGAGCTGGAAGGACTGGTGCTCGTCCTCCATCGGCTCGTACATGGACTCGGCGTAGAAATCCGCGTGGCCGGAGGTCTTCCACAGCTCCAGGTTCGCGATATGCGGCGAGACCACGAAGTCGTAGCCGGCCTTCTCGTGCATGTCGTACCAGTACTTCTCGATCTCGCGGCGAATGCGCGCGCCCTTCGGGTGCCAGAACACCAGGCCACCACCGGCCTCGTCCTGGATCGAGAACAGATCCAGTTCCTGACCGATCTTGCGATGATCGCGGCGCTCGGCTTCCTTCAGCCGATCCAGATGCTCCTTCAGCTGGTCCTTGTTCGGCCAGGCGGTACCGTAGATGCGCGTCAGCATCTCGTTGTCGGAGTCGCCGCGCCAGTAGGCACCGGCCACCTTGGTCAGCTTGAAGGCCTTCAGCTTGCCGGTGGACGGGATATGCGGGCCCCGGCAGAGATCGACAAAGTCGCCCTGCTTGTACAGCGAGATGTTCTCCCCCTGCGGGATGCTCGCGATGATCTCGGCCTTGTACGCCTCGCCCATGTCGCGGAAGTACTTCACCGCCTCGTCGCGATCCATCAACGAGCGCTCGACTGGCAGATCCTGCTTGGCCAGTTCCTTCATGCGCTTCTCGATCTTCTCCAGATCCTCCGGCGTGAAGCCGCGGTCATAGGCGAAGTCGTAGTAGAAGCCGTTCTCGATGGTCGGGCCGATGGTCACCTGCGCGTCGGGAAACAGCTGCTTGACCGCCTGCGCCATCAGGTGCGCGGTCGAATGCCGGATGATCTCCACCCCTTCCGGGTCGCGGTCAGTCACGATCGCCAGCGCGGAGTCTGTGTCGATCTCGTGGCGGGCATCGACCAGTTCGCCATCGACCTTGCCGGCCAGGGTGGCCTTGGCCAGGCCGGGACCGATGTCCTTCGCCACGTCCAGCACGGTGACCGGGTGATCGAACTCGCGGCGGCTGCCGTCGGGGAGGGTTATTGCGGGCATTGCGAGGCTCCTTCGCCGACCCATACGCGGGGTCGAACGTCGCGTATCAGAAATTTGGAGTTGCCGGAAACGACAACGGCGCGAAGCATACCATGTGCCCCGCGCCGTCGGCAGATCTCCCGGGCTGTGGCCGGGATTACCTTGTGGTTGTTACATGTTGCCTTCGATGAACAGGTAGGTCCGGTTCACGTTCGGGCGGTGCCAGTCATCGTAGTGGCGCAGGTGCTTGAACTGTTCCAGATCCGCCAGGCGGTCGACCACCTCGTTAAGCGATTCCCAGTCCTCGATACCTGCCGTCACCTCGCGCACCAGGAGTTCCAGGTAATCCCCCGTGTCCTGGCGTGCCTCGGCCATGTCGGTCGCGCGGCCGTGCCCCGGCACGACGATCTCCGGATCGATGGATTCCAGGTGCCGGAAGGCCTCGAGCTTCTCCACTGGATTGCTGAAGGGATGGATGCCCAGCATGCGCTCGGTGTAGACGATGTCACCGGTAAAGACGACGTCCTCGCCCGGAAGGTGAACCATGATGTCGCCCGGGAAGTGGGCATCCCCGGCATAGATCAGCTCGAAGTCCACACCGCCCACGGTCAGGGTGTATTCATCGGCATCGATGGGGTTCGGTGCCGGAACCGGCTGGGTGCCCTCCATCGCCTCTTCGCCCACGGAGTTAGCCAGCGAGGCGATCTGCCCCTCCCCGCGATCGGCCTGGGTGCTCGCGGTCCGCTGCAGCGCAACCAGCTCCGCCCCCTGCTCGTGGAAGTAGCCGTTGCCCAGCCAGCGGTGGTCCTGGCTGCCCACCGAGATCACGTGCGTGATCGGCTTGTCGGTCACGCCGGCAATCGCCTTCTCCATGCGCTGAGCGACCTGGTAGCTCGGCCCCGAATCGATCAACACCACGCCTTCGTCGGTCACTACGAAGCCGGTGTTATTGGTGAAACCGAGATTGGTCGGCGTGCGGTTCTCGAGCGAGCCGTAGAAGTAATGAACCCGGTCGGTCAGCTGAATCGGCTCCAGCACCTTCTCGATCGGACGATCAAGCGACGCTTCCTCCGCCTGCACGGCGGCCATGCCGAAGCCGATCAGGCCCAGCGCGAGGAAGGCCACCTGACCCTGGCGCAACAAAACATTCAATGTCATGGAAAACTCCTTGTGTCGTTCGCGCCCCGAGTCGGACAGCGCAAGCAATATGTGACGGGATCGTTCGTTGAACTTCGAGATTGTGTCCGGCGGCGCGCGCTCCACGGCCACCTCCCAACGGTAAACCCTATTATATACGCGATGGCAGATACTGCGTGCGGGTTAGTCCGCGCCCGGGTTCTCCAATCGAGCCCGCCTGCGGCGCACGGCATTCACCAGCCACCGCGCCAGGAGCGGAAAAAGCCCCGTGGCAACCAGGGACAGGACCAGCACCGGCGAGAGAATGCCCTCGATGCCATCAAGCCGCCCCAACTGCGTCCCGGCATTCGCGAACACCGCCGTGGCCGGCAGCATCCCCACGAGTGATACCCAGAAATATGTCCAGATCCGGATCGGCAACAGGCCCATCCCGGCGTTGATCAACAGGAACGGGAACACCGGAATCATCCGCAGCGCGAACAGGTAGAACGCGCCCTCGCGCTCAAAGCCGGCATTGATGCGCCCAAGTTGGTGCTTGTAACGACGCTGAACGGCATCGCGCGCCAGCGCCCGCGCCACCACAAAGGTCAGGGTCGCCCCCAGCGTCGAAGCCAGCGACGACAGCACGGTGCCCCAGACCACGCCAAACAGGGCACCGCCGGCCAGGGTCATCACCACGATCCCCGGCACCGAAAAGGCGGCCACCACCATGTACAACAGGAAGAACACCCAGGCCGTGACGAACGGGTGCGCGACCCGCCAGTCCTCCACCTGCAGGCGCGCGACCTGCAGGGTCTCCAGATCCAGACCCGGCCCCATCGCAACCACCAGCCAGACGGCGACGAGACCCACCAGGGCGACAACCAACCCCCAGTAATAGCGATTCAAGCGCGACTCCTCGCGGTCACTTTGCCGGAACGATGCGCGGCAAACCCGTACACTGCAAGCATGCATGCACATCCGTACGACGAACTGAAACCCGGTGTCATCCTCGACGCGGTGGAAACAACCGGTTTGCGCTGCGACGGGCGCCTGCTGGCCCTCAACAGCTACGAGAACCGCGTCTACCAGGTCGGCATCGAGGACACCACACCGGTCATCGCCAAGTTCTATCGTCCGCAACGCTGGACACCCGCCGCCATCCGCGAGGAACACGGCTTCAGCCAGGAACTTGCAAGCCGCGAGATCCCGGTAGTCGCCCCTCTGGCCGATCCTGAAGGCGAAACCCTGCACGATCACGCCGGGTTCATGTTCGCCGTCTACCCGCGCTGCGGCGGTCGCGCACCGGATCTGGAGCAGCGCGACACCCTGGTCCGCATCGGCCGCTTCATCGCGCGCATCCACGAGGTCGGACGCGCCGCACGCTTCCACGAGCGACCGGTACTCGATCCCGTCCCGCGTGGCGAGGAGGCGCGCCAGGCCGTGCTCGCCTCCGGCTTTCTGCCCCTGGAGCTGGAATCCGTGTATCGCGATCTCAGCGCCGACCTCCTGGGGCGGATCCAGCGGGACCTCGACACAATCGGACCGATTCCACAGCTACGGCTGCACGGCGATACCCACCCCGGCAACATCCTGTGGACCGACGACGGCCCGCACTTTGTCGACCTGGACGACGCCTGTACCGGCCCCGCCATGCAGGACCTGTGGATGTTCCTGTCCGGCGAACCGCCCGAGATGGCCTGGCAGATGCAGGCTCTCCTGGAAGGCTACGAGACCTTCGTACCGCTGGATCGCCGCCAGCTCGGCCTGATCGCCCCGCTACGCACCCTGCGCATCCTGCGCCACGCCGCCTGGCTGGCCCGGCGCGCCGACGACCCGGCCTTTGTCGACGGCTTTCCGATCTTCTACACGCCGCGCTTCTGGGAGGATCACATCCTCACCCTGCGCGAGCAGGCCGCCGCCCTCGACGAACCCGCCCTCGACCTGGGTTACTGAGGCCCCGTCTCACCGCAGGTTCCGAATCCGCTCCAGCACCGAGTCACGGGTGTCATCGAGGCACGAGAGCGCCATCAGCAAAGAGACAATGGCACCGCTGTACCGAGGCAACTGCGCCCATATCCGGTGGCGCCTGGGGGACAGCGACTTCCTGCTTCCCTTGCGGCTGCCCTGGACGTTCGTTGCCCATGCCCGGGCGTCCGGTACTGCGACGTCCGCTTCCAGTCCCTCCGTCTCAGGCGGACGCGCGGTCAGTCCGGGTCCCCACGAGGGCCCCCAGCCCGCGGTAGTGCTCCAGCAACTGGCGCCCACTGGCCACCAGCTCGTCCGAGAGTTCCAGCCCGAAATCGCCGGCCACCCGGCGGATCTGTTCGTCGCCGGTCGCCGGTGTCTCGATCACCCGCCACAGCAGCCGGGCGCCGAGCAGGTTCAGCTCGGCAAACCGCACCCGCTCCTCCCCGGTGCGGTACGCCAGCAGGTAGGTCGGCACCTCTCCCGGTTGATCGGGCTGGAACTCGGCCCCGATCCGGTGCACCGGGTACTCGTAGGCCAGCAGCCGCGCGGCAGCCGAAAACACCGGAACCTGAACCATAAGGTCACCATCCGGCTCGACATCCGGAGGCGGCGTGGCATCCGCATAGACCAGTTCGGTCTCCACGCGCTCGTAGTGGGCCAGCTCGGCCAGGAAAGGCAGATCGCCGGGCTGCGCCGAGCGTTCCTCCGCCAGGTAGCGCACGAACTCCGCCGCCAGCTGCGGAAAATACGGCGTCTCGCTGCCATGATCGCGATAGAAGTCGCGCACCAGCTGTCCCCAGGCGGCCGCCTCCAGCAGTCCCCGCAGGACCGGGAACCCCTTGGCCAGCAGGTTCGCCACGTTGTTGAAGAAAATACGCCGGTAGATCGCCAGGCGCCGGCTCTCGATCCCTTCCGGGGCCGGATAGCGCTCCGGGTCACGCAAGTGCCGCGCGAATGCCTCCTGTACCTGCTGGAAATCCGCCTCAGGCATGCAGGAGCCGCTCTTCCTGGCCGGCGCGCGCCCGCAACTGCAGATCCCGTATCCGGTCGGTCTCCGCCAGCAGCTCCTCCAGCGGCGGAAAGTTGAAGTCGCGCTCGAGCAGGGTCGGCACCGGCCCGATGCGGGCATAGGCGGCCTCCAGCAGCGCCCAGACATCGGAGCAGATCGGCTGGCCATGGGTATCGACCCGCAGGTCCGGGGCCTCCTCCTCGTGCCCGGCAATGTGCAGGTAGCGCACTCGCTCCAGCGGCATTGCATCCAGGAACTCGGTCGGCTCGTAGCCGTGATTAATGCTGTTGACGACGATGTTGTTCACGTCGAGCAGGAGGTCGCAGTCGGCCTCCTCCAGCACCGCCCGCACGAAGGTGATCTCGTCCAGTTCGGCCCCCACCGGGGTGTAATAGGAGACATTCTCCAGCGCCATCCGGCGCCCGAGGATGTCCTGCACCTGGCGCACGCGATCGGCAACGTAGCGCACCGCCTCCTCGGTGAACGGGATCGGCATCAGGTCGTACAGATGCCCCTGGCCGTCGCCACAGGCCGAGAGGTGCTCGCTGTAATCCTCGATCCCGTGGGTATCCAGGAAAGTGCGCAGGTCCTGCAGGAAGGTCTTGTCCAGCGGGCGCGGCCCGCCGATGTCGAGAGACAGCCCGTGACAGACGAAGGGCTGGGCCTCGGTGTATTCGCGAAAGATACGCCCCAGGCGTCCGCCCAGGTGCATCCAGTTCTCCGGTGCCGCCTCGAAAAACCCCAGGCGTTCCGTCGCCTCCGGGGCCTCGGCCAGCGGGCCCAGCAGGGCCCGCCGCAAGCCGAGCCCGGCGCCGCTGACGCGGGCCGGGTTGGCAGGGTGGACGACCTTAGCCGCCACAGGTCCCCTCGCCACAGGCGCCTTCGGAATCCTTGTCGTCGCCGTCCGAACCACCGCAGGTGCCTTCACCGCAGCTGCCTTCACTGTCCTTGGTATCGCTCGCGCCACCACAAGTGCCTTCGCCACAGGAACCCTCGGCCAGCATCAGCGGCGACTGGCCGCCCTGTTGATAGCCGTGGCTCAGGTCGGCCGAGGCAAACACCGGGCTGGTGGCCATGGCCATGCCGATTGCCGCCGTGCCGACGGCACCGGCCAGGGTCTTGGTGGAAAACAGATCGTTCTTCATGGTCGTACTCCTCGTGTTGCGATTATGGATCCGCTGGACCCGTTGTGTAATGGCTGCTGAAACAGCTCTTGGAGTTATCCCCTGCTCATCATCCTCCGACGGATGTAATAGTCGATGCTGACATAGCGTCCCGCTCCCCAGAAGAACAGGACCAGCAGCATCACGAAGAAGGTCGCGGCCATCTCGATCCCGTTGTTCACGATCGCGAAGTTTCCGGTCTCGGTCAGCCAATTGTAGTTGCCGTGCTCCTGCAAAATGGACTTGGCGCGATCCAGGCGCATCTGTGCCTCCTCGATCCCGGAACAGTTGAACAGGCACATCATCGGGTCGGAGATCCGCTGCCACCCGTGTTCCAGATGCACGGTCACGGCCGCCACCACCATCGTGATCATCAGCGGGATCGAGAACCAGCGCATCGCCAGTCCGAGCAGCAACGCGATCGCACCCAGCACCTCGGCATACGCCGACAACATCACCATCAGATAGGGGAAGGGCATGCCCAGCCCCCAGTCCGCGTTGCCGTACCACATCACCACGTTCTCTTTCGGCAGGATCCCGTCCAGCTTGTTGGTTCCCGCCATCCAGAACACTGGCGCGAGGTAGAGCCGCAACAGCAGGGGCGCCAGGAAGTCCGCGCCTCGCGTCCAGTCCAGCCAACCCTGCAAGCGCACTGCCAAGGTTCCAGTCGCAGCCATCGTCCTGATCTCCTTTTCCCCTCCTACTGGGTATAAAGCCTAGACCTCGGGCTCACGCTGTACGCGGGGTGATCCGCCGGCTTTTATGTCCGATCGTCCGGGACCACGGGGAGAGGCCCGTGGCGCCCGGCAACCGGGCGCCCAAAGGTCTAAGGTGAAGAACCAACAGGAACAGGCAAAGGGAAGGTTTGATGGACATCAGCCCCCACGAAGACGTGCTGTCGACGGTTCTGGCCGCCTACAACCTGCGTGCCCGCATCGACACCAACCCGCGCCTGTGCGGGGAGTGGCAGCTCAGCACGTCGGGCTCGGGGAATGCCAGCTTTCACCTGGTGGGGGAAGGCGGATGCTATCTGCACATGGAGGCGATGGCCCCCGTCTGGATGGAGGCCGGCGATCTTCTCCTGCTGCCGCACGATGACTGGCACCTGATGTCCAGCCGCGACACCGTACCCGACCGCGACAACCATCTGACGCTGGTGGAAGGCGAGGATCCGCCGGATATACCGGTCACCCAGCTCCTGTGCGGCCACTTCGAGTTCGATTCAGGCCGCCGCAACCCGATCCTGGCCGCACTCCCCGACCACATCATCATCCGCCGCCGCGAATCCGGCGACCGGCTGTCACACCTGGCGGACCTGATGAACATCGAACTCGCGGAGCGTTCCTCGGGCTACCGGCCGGTGCTGGACCGCCTGGCGGACACCCTGTTCGTGATGGCCGTGCGCCATCACATCTGCTCGCAACGCGAACACTCGGAGGGATCGCTGATCGCCGCCCTGGCCGACGACCGCATTCGCCGGGCACTGGATGCCCTGCACGCCCACCCGGAGGCGGCCTGGACCCTGGAGGGGCTGGCCAGCGAGGCGGCCATGTCGCGCAGCAGCTTTGCCGAACGTTTCCAAGCGCTGGTCGGCCAAACGCCCATCGACTACCTGACCCAGTGGCGGATGGTCCTGGCGGAACGCCTGCTACGTGACGGGCGGGAGTCGGTCGCGGGCGTGATGGACGCGGTGGGCTATACCTCGGAGGCGGCCTTTCGCAAGGCCTTCAAGCGGGTGCACGGTTTCGGGCCGGGGCGCATCCGGCAGCTACTGCGCCGGCTCGGTGCCGGCCAGGCTTGACTGCCAAAACTCGGATTCAGAAGGTGTTGGCGACGCTGGCCACGCCCGGCGCACGCGACCGAACCAGGCGTTCGACCACATTCTTGAGGTCCAGCGTGGAGCGCGGACAGCCCACACAGGCCCCCTTGAGTCGGACCCGCACGGTGCGCCCATCGAGCTCCACGAACTCGATATCGCCACCGTCCTGCATCATGATCCGCCGCGCCTCCTCGATCGCGGCGCGCACCGCGTCCACGTCGATCGGGCCATCGGCCGGCACGTCCGCCGCCTCGCGCTCGGCGAAGGTCTGGGCGCGGTCCAGGCGCAGCGCGAGCTCCGGATCGAGTTCCTCGATCGCGTCCAGTTCATCCTCGCTGTACACGTGATCGGGCTCGTCGCTCAGCAGATGCGACACGTCCACCATCACCTGCGCATTGTCGGGTCCAGCCATGTTCGGGCCTCCGGGTACTCGGCTTTTCGCCAGTATAGCAACGCCGCGCTCCACCCCCGCGCGAAGCCGCACCCGCCAGCCGGGATCCACCACCTCGCGCGCGGGTGACCAGCGCAACCGCACGCGCAGACGGCGCAGGTCCTCCGCATCCATGCGCCCGGCGTGCAGCCACAGGCGCCATACCCGGCCGGTCGCGGGCACCCGAACGACGAGGATGACGACCCGGCGCAACACCCGTGTATCGGGCAGCACCTCGACCCAGTCCACCTGCTCCTGGCGCAGGCCCTCGGCGGTGGCCAGCCAGGTTGCACCCTCGGGCGTCTGCCCCAGCCAGTCCCAGGCCGGCGGTTGCGACCGCCCTTGCCACCACCAGCCGGCCACGGCCAGGCCGAAGACCGGAGCCAGCGTCCACAACGGGCTGTACACCAGCACATAGCCGGCCACAGCCAGGAGCAGGAGGATCTGGCCCGCGAGCGCGAGCCGGGGAAGGACCGGGTCAGGCCGGAGCCGAAGCCTGAGTGGCGGCGCGGATCGCCGGGACAAGACGGGCTATCCCCTCGTCCACCGTGGTCTGGCGACCCATGACCACGTCCAGCAGCACGTTGTCGGGGTAATCGAGCAGGCGCTCGAAGGCATCGCGACCCTCCTGGTCCAGTTGCGCATATCCCTGCGCGAGAAAGTGGCCGAGCAGCCAGTCGTTCTCCAGCATGCCGCGGCGGCAGCGCCAGCGTGTCCGGTTATCGGGTTCCATCACCCAAACACCCGTCCAGGCCCCCTGTGGGAGCCTGCTTGCAGGCGAATGCCCCTGCCAAAGCAGGACGCGGGCAGGGGTTTCGCCTGCAAGCAGGCTCCTACCGGGGTGAAACAACCGTTGGGGGTCGCGCCGATCACAGCGATTTCTTCAGCATGGTGCGGCGGATGTCGCTGATCGCGCGGCTCGGGTTCAGGCCCTTCGGGCACACCTGGGTGCAGTTCATGATGGTGTGGCAGCGGTAAAGCTTCCAGGCATCATCCAGCTGTTCCAGCCGGTGCTCGGTGGCCTCGTCGCGGCTGTCGTGGATGAACCGCGCGGCCTGCAAAAGCGCCGCCGGCCCCAGGAACTTGTCCGGGTTCCACCAGTAGGATGGGCAGGCAGCGGAGCAGCAGCCGCACAGGATGCACTCGTAGAGCCCGTCCAGTTGTTCGCGGTCTTCGGGGCTTTGCTTGCGCTCCACCTCGGGTTCCGGGCTGTCATTGACCAGCCAGGGCTCGGCCTTGCGGTATTGCTCCCAGAAGTTGTCCATGTCCACGATCAGGTCGCGGATCACCGGCATGCCCGGGAACGGGCGCAGGGTCACGGGTGAGTCCAGCTCCGCCAGCGGCGTGATGCACGCCAGGCCATTGGTGCCGTTGATGTTCATGCCGTCGGAGCCACACACCCCGTGCTGACAGGAGCGGCGAAAGCCCAGGGAGTCGTCCTGTTCCTTCAGCAGAAGCAGGGCATCCAGCAGCATCATCCCGGGCTCGACCTGGTCATCGGGCAGGCTGAAGCGCTGCATCTTCGGCAGCGTGTCCGTCTCCGGATTGAAGCGGTAGATCGAGAACTCCATCGGTATCTCCTGTCGGTGACCGCGGCCACCGTTGTCACACGCTGCGGTAAGCCCCAATCAATCCTGTTCCTGCGCCTCGGCACAGGCAATGCATCGCTCGGCCGACGGGTCGATCTCCAGCCGCGAGCGCGCAATCGGCTCCAGGCAGTCGATGCACAGTCCACCCTCGCCCTCCTCCAGCCGCTTCAGCGCCCGGCGGGCACGAACACGCTGGGCCTCGCGCCGCTGCTGGCTCGCCTTGGCCATGGCCTGGCCCTGCAGCGCGTCCATCCGCGAGAGCCGTCCGGTGCGTTGCTGGTCCAGCTCCACGGTCGCACCGCTGTCGGCGGCGCCCGCGAGCGCGGCATCCAGCTCCGTCAGCAGCACCTCGAGCTGCTCGTGCAGCCACGCCTCGGGTACCGGTTCGGCAGGGTTGCTCATTGCTCGTCTCCCATTGGGCACAATGCCCATGGTTGAACGCGCGGGCTGCCATGCCCCCTGATGCGATTCGCTGCGCTCATCGGCATCCTACGGCCTGTATTGATGCACCGGTGTCGTAGGGTGCGTTGAGCATCGCGAAACGCACCGATGCCGGTGGGAATATCCGCCACATGATGCGATTCGCTGCGCTCATCCGCATCCTACGGTCGAGTCGACCCATCAATAGACGCGTTCCTTCGGCGGGAACGAGGCCACGGTATTCGGCTGGGTGCGCACCGGCTTGTAGTCCAGGCTATCGTCCGCCAGCGAGTACAGGCTGTGCTTGAGCCAGTGCTGATCGTCGCGCTCGGGGAAATCGATCCGCGAGTGGGCACCGCGGCTCTCCTCGCGCCCCAGCGCGGAGCGGATGGTCGCGATCGCGCAGTCCATCAGGTTCTCCAGCTCCATCGCCTCCACCCGCGCGGTATTGAACGTGCTGGAGTGATCCGCGATCACCGCATGGTTCAGGCGCTCGCGCAACGCACGGACCTTCTCCACCCCCTCGCGCATCACCTCGTCGGTGCGGAATACCGAGCAGTGGTCTTCCATCACCTTGCGCAGTTCGCGCTTGAGCGGCTCGACCTGCTCGGCGGAGCCATCGCCCGGGTCCTTGCGATCCCAGCGCGTGAGCCGCGCCATCGCCTGTTCCACGGCCGACTCGTCCAGCAGGCGGTGGTAACGGTTCTCGGCCAGGTACTCGAGGATGTGATTGGCCGCCGCGCGGCCGAACACCAGGATGTCGAGCAGTGAATTGCCGCCCAGGCGGTTGGCCCCGTGCACCGAGACACAGGCCGTCTCGCCGGCCGCGTACAGCCCGGGGACCGGGTCCTCCGGTGTGTCCTTCTCCGGCGCCACCACCTGCCCGAAGCGATTGGTCGGGATGCCGCCCATGCTGTAGTGACAGGTCGGGAAGATCGGGATCGGCGCCTCGATCGGATCGACCCCGAGAAAGGTCATGCTCGTCTCGCGAATCCCCGGCAGGCGCTGCATGATCGTATCGGCGCCCAGATGGCGCAGGTCCAGCAATACGTGATCCGCATTGCGCCCGCAGCCGCGTCCCTCGCGCACCTCGGTGGCAATGGAGCGGCTCACCACGTCGCGCGAGGCCAGGTCCTTCGCCCGCGGGGCGTAGCGCTCCATGAAGCGCTCGCCCTCGGAATTGATCAGGAACCCGCCCTCGCCGCGCGCGCCCTCGGTAATCAGCATCCCGCGCCCGGCGATACCGGTCGGGTGGAACTGCACGAACTCCATGTCCTCCAGCGGCACCCCGGCGCGCAGGGCCATCGCCATGCCGTCACCGGTGTTGATCAGCGCGTTAGTCGTGGTGCGGAACAGCTGTCCCGCCCCGCCGGTCGCGATCAACGTGGTCTTCGCCTCGATCACGATCGGCTCGCCGGTCAGGATCTCGAACGCCAGCACGCCCAGCACGTAGCCCTGCGCGTCGCGCAGCAGGTCCACCGCAAAGTACTCGTCGAAGAAGTGCGTGCGCGCGCGCAGGTTCTGCTGGTACAGCGAGTGCAGGATCGCGTGCCCGGTGCGGTCCGCCGCGGCGCAGGTGCGCGCCGCCTGGTCCTGACCGAAGTTCTGGCTCTGCCCGCCAAAGGCGCGCTGGTAGATGGTGCCGTTGTCCAGGCGCGAGAACGGCACGCCGAAGTGGTCCAGCTCGTAGACCACCTTGGGCGCGGCGCGACACATGTATTCGATCGCGTCCTGGTCGCCCAGATAGTCCGAGCCCTTCACCGTGTCGAACATGTGCCAGTGCCAGGAGTCCGGCAGGACGTTGGCCAGGGCGGCGTTCACCCCGCCCTGCGCCGCCACCGTGTGCGAGCGCGTGGGAAACACCTTGGAGACCACCGCGACCTTGGCATCGCCATTGGACAGCTGCAGCGCCGCGCGCAGCCCGGCTCCGCCGGCCCCGATGATCAGGGCGTCGAACTTGCGTCGCGCCACGTTCATGCCAGTCCCTTCATGCCAGTCCCGCCCGAATCAGAATGAAAAATGCCCACAGCCCCGTCAGGAGCAACCCGCCGGCGGCCAGCACGAACACCAGGAGCCGCGTGCCGGGCGCATGCACGTAGTCCATCACCACGTCGCGCAGCCCGATCCACGCATGCAGGAGCATCAGCAGCACGAACACCGCCGTCAGCAACCCCACCACCGGGTGCCCGACCACACCCAGCCATGCGGCATGATCCGCCGGCGCGGCCAGCACGAAGAATCCGAGGGCCAGGATCACGTACACGCCCACGTACACCGCCGTGATGCGTTGTAGCAGCCAGGCGCGCTGTCCGCTCAGGAGCCTCACAGCACCAGCCCCAGCCACACCAGAACGGTGCCGAGGATGCCCGCGTACAGGGCATCGCGCGCCGTGCGCAGCGAGCCCGCACGATCCTCGCCGATGCCGAACTCCATCAGCAGGTAGCGAATCCCGGCAAACAGGTGGTGCAGCAGCCACCAAAGCCCCAGTGCCAGCGCCGCCAGGCCGATCGGGTGATAAATGATCGCCACGACCTGGGCGAAGCCATCGGGGCTGGCCAACGAGCGGTCCAGCAGCCAAAGCAGCACGGGAATCGACAGAATCAGGAAGACACCGGTGATCCGGTGCAGAATGGAGACCACGGCATTCAGCGGCAGTCGGATCTTGCGCAAATCCAGAAAGACGGGACGTCCGTGCCGAGTCATGCCACCCCCGAGGGGAACACTGATTGATGTACACGCTCGCGCTCGAGTCGCTTTTGCGTGCGAACAAGGCGCGGTGACTGCCGTGCAGTCATTCTGCACAAAGGAGGCGCAACGCCGTTCCCGCGCAAAAGCGGCCGAGCCCCTGCTTTCAATCGTTTGTGGGGTTGGAACCCCAGGTTCCCCGATCCTGCGTTGCGCCGCTTGCCGGTAGAACCACTACCGGCTGCGCACCGCGCCTTGTCTCGGAAAACCTGGGGTACCAACGCGAGTGTGTACATCAATCAGTGTTCCCCTAGAACGGGAAGAAAAGAAACCAGGGCTGACACCCTGCAAATGGTTCGTCTACTATCGAGCCGCTTGGTTCAGCTTACCACCTCAAACCCTGGCCGTGCGCCCCGGATACCGATAGCCAATCGAGCCCGACGGCGGACGACAGCGAGCGCTTCCACGGGAGATTTCCGATGCGCGAAGACTGGAAAAACCACTTGATCGATGCCGGCGCCGAGTTCGAGGAGGACGACCTCCTACACTACGGCAACCCGGAACGTGAACGCCGCATGGCCATCAACGGCGAGGTGATCTGCGACCTCTCCCATCGCGGCCTGCTGGAGGTTCGCGGCGACGACGCCACCGACTTCCTGCAGGGCCAGTTCGGCAACGACATCCGCGCGGTGGACGGGCAACACAGCCAGCTGTCCAGCTACTCCAGTCCCAAGGGCCGCGCCTACGCGGTGTTCCGCGTGCTGCGTACCCGCGACGGCTACCTGCTGGAGATGCCCGCAGACCGGATCGAGCCGGTGGCAAAGCGCCTGCAGATGTTCGTGCTGCGCGCGAACGTCATCATCGAACAGGCCGGCGACTCCCGCATCCACTTCGGCTGCTCCGGGCCGGATGCCGAGAAGGAGCTGCAAAGCGCGCTGGGTGTCTGTCCCGCCGAGGTCGAGGAGGTCGTCGAGAAAAACGGCGTCACCGTGGTCCGGGTACCCGGGGTGCACCCGCGCTTCGAGCTGTTCGGCGAGATCGACGCCATGCGCAAGGCGTGGGACGGCCTGAACGTCCACGCGGCCCCGGTGGGCCCGCGCGACTGGGCACTGCTGGACATCCTGGCCGGGGTCCCCACCGTGGTGGAGGAAACCAGCGAGAAGTTCGTGCCGCAGATGCTCAACCTGCATGCCCTGGGCGCGGTCAGCTTCGAAAAGGGCTGTTATCCGGGCCAGGAGGTCGTGGCACGCATGCACTACCTGGGCAAGCTCAAGCGGCGCATGTTCCGCCTGGCGATCCATACTCAGACTCCACCCCAACCCGGCTCGCCTGTGTTCCAGGCCGGCGGCAACCCGGACCAGTCGGACGGCGAGATCGTCGCAGCCGAATTGCACCCGGACGGGCTGTACTCCGCCCTGGCCGTACTGCAGGTCGCGGCCGCCAAGGGCGAACTGCGCTGGGACGCACCCGACGGCGCCAAGGCCGAGGTCGTCGAACTGCCCTACGCAGTCCCCGAAGGAGCCTGACGCATGCGCTTTTTGTTCTTCTTTTTCGTCCTGATCCTGCTGGCACTGTGGGCGGCCTTCTTCAGCCGCCCCGACAACCCCACGCTATCCAACTGGCTCTACGCCCTGGCCGGTGTATTGGCAGTACTGTTCCTGATCGGCTATTTGCGCCTCGACGGGGTCATATGACCCGAATCCTCTGATCCGCATCGCCGCATCGCCGCACCCCCGCGGGCCCGGCACCGGCCGGGCCACGCGGCTCAGGACGCCAGCCGGGTTCGGGTATCCGCCACTGGCTCGCCCAGGCGCGTCTCCAGGTCCCGCGCCTGGCGTGCATGGCAACCCGACAAGGCAAACCCCTCGAGCCGTGCATCGGCGTGATACTCCAGGTGACGCCCTTCGCCGTCGCCCGAGATCTCCACCCACTCGCCCCCGTCCGTCTGCGGCGGGCAGACGTTCAACGGCAGGCTCCCGGTCTTGACCTGCACGATCCCGGCATCCGGCCGGTACGCCGTCGGCTCGCCGGACAGCGTGCGCGCCAGTGCAGCTGCTTGCCCGCGAAGGGTCTCCACGTAGGGGCGTAACTGGCCGTCGAACTCGCAACCATCGCCCAGGGCGAAGACCGCCGGGTCGGTGGTGCGCAAGAGTGCGTCCACCTCGATCCCCGCGTGGCAGGCCAAACCGATCCGCTCGGCCAGCTCGCGGTTGGGCACCAGCCCGAGCGCGCTGATGACCACCTCGGCCTCTACCGATTCGCCGCTGGCAAGGACCAGACGGGTCGTTCCCTCCGCCACCGGTTCGATGCGCTCAACGGTCGCCTCGGTGTGCCACTGCACGCCGCGGTCCGCCAGCGCCTTCTCCAGATCGACGCTCAGCGGCTCGGGCAGCAGATTCGGCAGCGGCCGTGACGCACACTCGATCAAAGAGACCGGATAACCACCGGCCGCCAGGTCGTCCGCCAGCTCGCAGCCCACCAGGCCGGCGCCGATGATGGCCACACGGGTATGGGCCGGTGACCCGGCTTGAGCCTCGAGGGCCGCACGCAGCGCGCGGTAGTCCTCCAGCGTGTTCACCGACAGCGGCGCCCCGGCCCCACCCGGGAACGCCATTTGCCGCGGACGCGCCCCGGTGGCCAGCACCAGCTGGCCGTACGGCACGCCGCCACGGGCGGTGATGATTTTTTGCTGCGCCCGCTGGACATCCAGCACACGGACAAACGGCATCAGGTCAATGCCGAGCCGGGCCGCCCGCGCCACGCCAGCCTCCTCCACCAGATCCGCGACCGCGACGCCCCGGGCAAAGGCATTGGAGATCCGCGGCTTGGTGTAGTAATCACCGGAATCGGCGGTCAGCAGGCGGATCGTGCGCCGCGGATCCCGCTCGCGCAGGGCCTCGGCCAGGGCCCAGCCCGCCATGCCGCCGCCGACGATCACCACCGCATCCGGATCGGCCGCGCCGGCTCCGGCACTCCAGGCCATCGCGGCGGCACCGGCGTCCGCGGTCTCGGCGCGCGGCTCCAGGGCGGTGAAATCCGCCTTGGTCACATTACAGTCGGGGCAATACCAGTCGTCGGGGATATCCTCGAAGCGGGTCCCAGGGGCCAGACCGGAATCCGGGTCGCCCTTGGCCTCGTCGTAGATATACCCGCAGACTTTGCAGATATAGCGCTTGAACTCGTCGGTTTCGGTGCTCATCACGCGGCCTCCACGGCATCGAGAATGGCCTTCAGCTTGGGGTCCAGTTCGGACCCGATGGCGTCCAGATCGGGGTTGGCCCACGGCGCGAACACGTCCCGTGCGGAGCGCGCGCTGACGCGCAGCATCTCGCCATCGCCGGAGACGTGGATGCGCAACGGGATGTCGATGCCGGCCGGCTTGCAGGCCTCCCAGACACGCACCGCGTAGCTCGGGTGAAAGATCTCCAGGATCTGGTCGGTCGGGACCTCGACCCCGATCTTCGCGGCATTGGCCTGGCCATTGATGTGCGAGACCAGCTTCAGCCCCTGGGCGTCAATCGCCTCCTTCAGGGTCGCGACCGCAGTCTCGGGGTCCAGTCGGGTAGTGGTTTCCAGCATGACGATTCCTTCGTTCGGTGCGGGGCCCCGGTAGGCCCCGACCGTGGGTGGTGGACTAGTGCGCGTGGATCCGCGCCAGCTCCTTGCGCAGGTGCTTGATCGCCGGGGTGACGATGGCCACGAAGTACGACTCGCGCAGCTTGCGCTGGGCGGCGGCATTCGCCAGATACCCCCGGGCCCCGGCATGCAGCAATGCCGACTGCGACGCGCGCAGCGACAGCTCGGAACCGGTCAGGCGCATCTGCAACACATCGGCAAAGAAGCGCTCGGATTCATCAAAGGGGGTCTCCGACAAGGCATAACAGGCCGTACGACCATCCTCCAGTGCCTCTTCCAGCTCGCCCACCTGGTCATCCAGATAGCCATTCAAATGGGCCAGCGTCTCGTTGGCCTCGCGCATGGTCTGGATGCAGCCATCGATCAGCCCCAGCCCCATGCCCATCTGCAGCAGCACGAACCCCGGTCGGATCCGGCGGATGTACTCGGGCAGGGCGTCGGCCAGCACGTGCTCATCGGGCACGAACACGCGATCGAAATGGCAGCCGAAAGTGCGCGAACCCTCCAGCGCGGTGAACTCGGGGCAGGCCGTCAGGCTGAACCCGGGGTCGGAGCAGTTGATTAGCGCCATCACCGGCCGCGGGTTCGCGCCGGAGGTGCGGAAGATCGCGCCGAAGTAGTGGTCCTCGCCCAGGTTGGATACCCAGGGCAGCGCACCGGAGACCACATAACCGCCGTCCACACGTTCGGCGGAGAGCTTGAGGTCCTCGATATTGGCAAACCACTTCATCGGGTTGGACAGCGCGGTGGCGCCCAACGCCTCGGCATTTGCCAGCCTCGGCAGGGCCTCGCGCTTCAGGGTGTCCGAGGCACTGTTCTCCACGTACCAGGCACAGGCGTTCTGGCACCAGGCGACAAAGCCGGTGGTCATGCACTCGGCCGAGATCACCTCGGTCGCGCGGATGGCACTGGCAATATCCGTGGTGCCGCTGGCGTTCTGGCTGGCCAGGTGGCGGTTGAAGGCGCCGAGGCGACCGGCCTCGCGCAGGAAGTCTTCGGGGTACAGGCCTTCGCGGTCGATACGGGCGGTCAGCGGAGCCAGATCGCGCTCCACCAGCGCCTGCAGCGCGGCATCGGCATCCGCCGGCCCTGCGGCCGGCGACACCCCCGTCACGTCGTGAGTGCGGGTTTCAAGCATTGGGGTTTACTCCCGTTGGGCAGAAGGACCGGAATCAGGCCAGTTCGACGCTGAGCTTGACCGGGTTGCGCATGGTGTTGGCCACCGGCGACCAGAAGTCGGCATGGGCGACCAGCTCCTTCAGCTGTTCCTCGCTGGCATCCCCTTCCAGATTCGCCTTGACGCGGATATCGGAGAAGCCGAGGTGCTTGTTCACATCGGTATCCCCGACGCCCCATACGGCGGTCACGTTGATGTCGCCCTCCAGGGTCAACTCGAGCTTGGTCAGGGTGATACCGCGATCGATGGCGTTGGCGTGCATCCCCACGGACAGGCAGGCACCCAAGCTGGCCAGCGCGGCCTCGGAGGGGTTCGGCGCGGTGTCGTCGCCCAGCAGGTGCGGCGGCTCGTCGATCACGTGGGCCTCGAGGTCGCGCACGAAGGTCAGGTTGCGGAACTTGCCTTCGCAGACCGTGGTGGCCTTCAGCGTCACGATGTTCTCGGGGTTGGCCTTGCCCTTGGCGGCGAGGTTATTGAGGCCATCCTGGTCGATCGGCTCCAGGGCGTTGATGGACAGGGAGGTAGTGGCTTCGGCTGCAGACATGGTGGTGCTCCTGATAGTTGGGATTCGTGGATCCCCGGCATTCGACCGGGTCGTCCATCCCGGTGCAGAAGCCGTGCCAAAACCGTGCGGACCGCACCACAAAGCCATTTCCAGCCGGGCCACCCGAATCCAACCCATCCCCCCGTCGGACAATCCGTCCGCTTTGTCCACTCGAACTGGTCCGCATTGTCCGGATTGTCCACTTCTCGCCCCCCACGCCGGATCCCCCCGCTTCTGCGATGCCTCGTTCGCTGCTCCCTGTATTGCGCACCAGCGCGCCGTTTCGCCCCCGGTCCAGACGAAATTCCCGGGCAACACGACGGGTTTGGCACGCCCCTTGTAAGGAACCCCCTTGAACGCGCCGCCGATCCGATCCATCCGGCGGCTCATGAACGAAGGTCAAGAGGGAAACGCCATGGGCGCCGCCATCTCCATCGACTACATCACCCACCACTATCCCGGGCAGGAAGCCCCCACGCTCAAGGACATCCAGGTCACCGTCGCACCGGGCGAGACCGTCGCCCTGATCGGCCAGAGTGGCTGCGGCAAGTCCACCCTGCTGCACATGCTCGCGGGCCTGCTGCTGCCCAGCGAAGGCTGCGTGCGAATCAACGGCCACCAGGTCATCAAGCCGAGCCCGCGCTGGAACATGATGTTCCAGAAGCCCTCGCTCTACCCCTGGATGACAGTGCGCAAGAACGCCTCGCTGGGCCTGATCTTCCAGGGCCGCAAGACCGACATGCGCGAACGCATCGACCAGCTGCTGGAGACCGTGGGTCTGAGCGAGAAGGCCGAGGTCAACGTGCAGTCGCTCTCCGGCGGCCAGCAACAGCGCGTCGCCCTGGCCCGCAGCCTGGCCACCGACCCCGAGCTGCTCCTGCTCGACGAACCGTTCTCGGCCCTGGACGCCTTTACCCGCGTCGCCCTGCAGGACGAAGTCACCCGCCTGGCCCGGGAACGCGGGATCTCGGTGGTGTTCGTCACCCACGACATCGAAGAGGCCGTCGCCATGGCCGACCGCGTGCTGGTCATGGGCTCCAACCCGGGGACCATCACCGCCGAGCTGCCGATCAACATCGAACATCCGCGCGATCGCAACAGCCAGGCCTTCGTCGACCGCAAGGCCGAACTGATGGGCTACTTCGGCGCCACCCGTACCCCGGCCGCCACGAAGGACGACTCCGAAGCCCAGACGCCCGAGACCGAAGGCGAACACGCCGAATCGGCCTCTACCGAATCCCGGGCACGCGTACGCGCCGCCTGATCCATCTCCACCACTGCCCCGAACCCGAGCGAGGAACCGCCACCATGTGCAACTGCGACAACCACCACGACATCGACAGCGAACTGGACCGGCTGCTGGATCGCAGCTTCTCCCGTCGCAACTTCCTGCGTACCGCCGCCGTCGGCGGCCTGGCCGGGAGCGGGCTTGCCCTGCCCGGTTCATTGTTCGGGGCCGAACCCGGAAGCCTCGAGGAGCCCGAAGGCGTCGTCAGCGACTTCGACGGCGTCGTGCGCATCGGCTACATCCCCATCACCGACGCGGCCGCCCTGCTGGTCGCCCACTCCGAGGGCTACTTCGAGGACGAAGGGCTGGAGGTCGCCGACCCGACCCTGATTCGCGGCTGGTCGCCGCTGATCGAGTCCTTCGCCGCCAACCGCTTCAACCTCGTGCACCTGCTCAAGCCGATCCCGCTGTGGATGCGCTACCAGAATGACTTCCCGGTGAAGATCATGTCCTGGGCCCACACCAACGGCTCGGCCGTAGTGACCGGCCGCCATGTGGATGTACAGAGCTTCGCCGATCTCGGCGGCAAGAGCGTGGCCGTGCCCTATTGGTACTCCATGCACAACGTGGTCATGCAGATGGCCCTGCGCGACGCCGGCCTGACCCCGGTGATCCGCGACCAGGGTTCGGCCCTGGAGGCGCACGAGGTCAACCTGATGATCATGCCGCCGCCGGACATGCCCCCGGCGCTGGCCGCGCGCTCCATTGATGCCTACATCGTGGCCGAGCCATTCAACGCCGCCGGCGAGCTGCTGGCCCGCGGCAACGTGCTGCGCTTCACCGGCGATATCTGGAAGAACCACCCCTGCTGCGTGGTCTGCATGAACGAGCGCCTGACCGACCGCGAGCCGGAGTGGACCCAGAAGGTGATGAACGCCGTGGTCCGCGCCCAGGGCACGATCCAGGAAGACAAGAAGAGTGTCGCCACCATGCTCTCGCGCGATGGCAAGGGGTATCTCCCGATGCCCGCCAACGTGGTGGAACGCGCGATGACGAACTACCACGACGACAGCACCTACGCCGACAGCGGCGCGATCCGTCACCCCGAATGGGAGAACGGCCGCATCGACTTCTCGCCCTGGCCGTACCCGTCCGCGACGAAAATGCTGGTCGGCGCGATGAACGAGACCCTGGTCGGCGGCGACACTACCTTCCTCGAAGGCCTGGACCCGGACTTCGTGAGTGACGACCTGGTGAACTACGAGTTCGTGCGCAAGGCGATGGAAAAACACACCGCCTGGCAGGGCGCCCCGGGCGTGGACATGGATTCGCCCTATGCCCGCGAGGAGGTGGTGGTCCTATGAACCGCGAAGCCACACTCTCCGTCGACACCGCGACCGTGGAGCGGCTCATGCCGCTGCTGCGGTTCGCGGACCAAGCGCGCCGGGCGCTGCAGTACCCGGCGCTGGGCATCGCCGGCCTGTTCGCCCTGTGGTACTGGGGCGGCTGGGCCATCGGCAACAACGAGGACACGATGGCCTTCGCCAGCTTCGCCCCCGGGCCCACGCTGGCGGCCTTCTGGGACATCGTCAGCTCCGGGGCCGTGTGGTCGCCGATCGAGTCCAGCCTGTACCGCGTGGGCTGGGGCCTGGCCTACGCCATTGCCATCGGCGTGCCACTGGGCGTCATGATCGGCTACTTCCTGACGCTGAAGCAGGTCACCCACGTCCCGTTCCAGTTCCTGCGGATGATCTCGCCGCTGGCCTGGATGCCGGTCGCGGTCCTAGCCTTCGCCACCTGGGATGCGGCCATCATCTTCCTGATTGCCATCGCGGCCGTCTGGCCCATTACCTACGCCACCGCGCACGGGGTGCAACGGATCGATCCGATGTGGCTCAAGGTGGGCAACAACCTGGGCGCCAATCCGTACCACACCCTGCGCTACATCGTGATGCCCGCGATCGCCCAGGATGTGTTCGCCGGGATTCGCCTGGCGGTGGGTGTGGCCTGGATCGTACTGGTGCCGGCCGAGTACCTGGGCGTCACCTCGGGGCTGGGCTACGCCATCAACGATGCCCGCGACACCCTGGAGTACGACAAACTGGCCGCATTTGTTTTGGTCATCGGCATCATCGGCTACATGCTCGACGCCATCTGCGTGCGCCTGATCAAGCGCAGCAGCTATCACGCGGAGGGCTGATCCCCTCGGGCAATACCCGGGCCCGGCCATGAATGGCCGGGCCTTTTTGTGCGCCCGCAAAGCGGGCAAGCGCAACCCAACAGTGCAAGGCCCTGCCCCGCCTCGAGGCAACCGCGTCATCCCGACCCTGCCAGATGCCCCCGAACGCCCACCAACACGTCGTTTTCGCACTGGCAGGCTTTCTGCATAACCCACGGCATGGCACTCCACCGCATATCCGATTCGACCCCACCGGACCTGGCCACCCGGGAGCAGGAGATCACCCTGCTGCTGGAGGTTGCCAAGCTGATGGGCCGCTCCGGCGACCCGGATGCCGCGATCTACCGCATCCTCGGGATGATGTCCCAGCTACTGGGACTCAACCGCGGCCGCGTCCTGTTGCCGGATCCGAACAGCGGCCAACTGCGCATCCGCCACGCCTACGGCCTGACCGATGCCGAGCGCGACCGCGGCAGCTACAGCCTCGGCGAGGGTGTCACCGGGCGCGTCATGAAGACTGGCCAGATCGCCCTGATCCAGGACATCGACAACGAGCCCGAATACCTCGCGCGCGCCATTGACCGTTCCACCCTGCCGCAGGAGACCGTCGCCTACATCGCCGTGCCCATCGTCCAGGACGAACACGCCATCGGCGTGCTGGGCGTGCACCGGCTGCGACGCCGCTCGCGCCAGTTCCAGGACGACCTGAACCTGCTGCGGGTGATCGCGAGCATGATCGGCCAGGTGCTGCGCATCCACCAGCTGATCGCCGAGCGCACCGCCGAGCTGGTCTCGGAGAACCGCTACCTCAAGAGCGCCCTGGATACCCAGGGCGGGCAATACGGCATCCTCGGCGAGAGTCCGGCCCTGCGGCACGTCCTCAAGCAGGTCCACCGCATCGCGGACACTCAGGCCACGGTGCTGGTGACCGGGGCCTCCGGCACCGGCAAGGAGAAGATCGCGCGCATGATCCACCGGATCAGCCAGCGAAACGCCAAGCCGTTCATCTCCATCAACTGCGCCGCGATCCCGGCGGACCTGCTGGAATCCGAACTGTTTGGCCACGAGAAAGGGGCCTTCACCGGTGCCTCCAGCGCCAAGACCGGCAAGATCGCCCTGGCGGACGGCGGCACGCTGTTCCTGGACGAGATCGGCGACATGCCGGAGGCTCTCCAGTCCAAAATCCTGCGTGTGCTGCAGGAACGGGTGGTCCAGCCCATTGGCGGCAACCGCGATCTCCCGGTGGACGTGCGCATCATCGCCGCGACCCACCAGAACCTGCAGGCCGCGGTGAACGCCGGGAACTTCCGGCTCGACCTGTTCTACCGCCTGAACGTGATCCCGCTGCACATGCCGGCCCTGCGCGACCGTGCCAGCGACATCCGCCTGCTCACCCGCCACTTCCTCGACCGCTACACCCACCTGCACGGCTGGAACGTGGTCGTCGACGAAGGCGTGCTGGAACGCCTGGAGGCCTTCGACTGGCCCGGCAACATCCGCCAGCTGGAGAACGTGCTGGAGCGCGCCGTGCTGCTATCCACGGATGGCCGCATCGGCACGCCGCTGATCGACGAGATCCTGCACGAGGAATCCCGCATCAGCCCGTTCGAGGGCGAGCGGCACGGCCTCCGCGACGAGCATGCACCGGCACCATCGCGGCACAACGAGCCCCGAACCCTGCCCTCTTCCGGCGCGTCCTGCACCAGCGCGGTGCGCCCATATCAGCGCGTGCACGCTACCGAGGCGGAGCGCCTGAAGCGCGCGATCGAGCAGACCGGGGGCAACAAGACCCGCGCCGCGATGGACCTGGGCCTGACCCCGCGGCAATTGCGCTATCGCCTGAAAAAGCTCGGCATAGAAACCACTTAGGCCCACCGCTCAGACACCAGCGGACCTTTTGTCCGCTTCGTCGACAATGCCGACCAATGGTCCGATCTCCCGGCACTCGCGCGCCGCCCTGGCGGCCCATTCCCCACGCTTGGCATGGCACCTGCAATGACCCTCGACATGCGCGGCAACGATGCCCGCATCGATTCGACCCACGAGGAGAGCCGACCATGCCGACCAAGAGTCTTCACGATCCCTTTGACGCCAACGCCGACCTGCGCCACGGCTCCAGCTGCCGCCACGGGCACACCGGTCCCGGCAGCTGCAGCTGCTTCGACACCGCGTCCCCGGACCTGGAAGAGAAACTGGAACGACACGCCACCCATGAGCCCGTACAGGCCGATGCCCACGCCACCGGCGAGGACCTGAGCGACGAGGCCATGGTCGATCGCGCGGTGGAGAGCGCCATCGTCCGCGGCATGTTCGGCCACAACGAGATCAACCGCCGCCGCTTCCTGCAGATGATCGGGGGCGGCACGGTGGCCGCGGCCCTGGGCTCCATCCTGCCGCTGGACAAGGTCAAGGCCGCAATCAAGGACGGCGGGCCGCTGGAAAAGACCAAGCTGCGCGTCGGCTTCGTCCCGATCACCTGCGCCACGCCGATCATCATGGCCCACCCCATGGGCTTCTACGAGCGCCACGGCCTGGATGTCGACGTGATCAAGACCGCCGGCTGGGCGGTGGCCCGCGACATGTCGCTGTCCGGTGAGTACGACGCCTCGCACATGCTCTCGCCGATGCCGCTGTCGATGACCCTGGGCTCCGGCTCCTCGCGCGAGCACTACATCATGCCGGCGGTGGAGAACATCAACGGCCAGGCCATCACCCTGCACAACAAGCACAAGGACAAGCGCGATCCCAAGGACTGGAAGGGCTTCACCTTCGCCGTGCCCTTCGAGTACTCCATGCACAACTTCCTGCTGCGTTACTACGTCGCGGAGCACGGGCTGGATCCCGATCGCGACATCAGCATCCGCGTCGTGCCGCCGCCGGAGATGGTCGCCAACCTGCGTGCCGAGAACGTCGACGGCTACCTGGCTCCCGACCCCTTCAACCAGCGCGCGGTCTGGGACGGCATCGGTTTCATTCACATGCTGACCAAGGAGATCTGGGACGGCCACCCGTGCTGCGCCTTCGCCTGCTCGGCCGCCTTCGCCGACGAGCACCCGAACACCTTCGGCGCCCTGTTCCGCGCGTTGATCGAGGCCACCCAGTACAGCTCGGATATCAACAACCGCGCCGAGATCGCCGAGGCCATCTCCCCGCGTGCCTATCTCAACCAGCCGCAATCGGTGGTCGAGCAGGTGCTGACCGGGCGCTATGCCGACGGCCTGGGCGAGGTCAAGAACGACCCGCACCGGATCGACTTCGACCCCTTCCCCTGGCACTCGATGGCCACCTGGATCCTCACCCAGATGAAGCGCTGGGGCTATGTGGATCGAGACTTCGACTACAACCGCCTCGCGGAAGACGTCTTCCTCGCCAGCGAGTGCGCCGAGGTCATGACCGAGCTGGGCTACGAAGCGCCGAGCGACACCTACAAGAACTTCGAGATCATGGGCAAGGTGTTCGACTACACCGACCCGGAAGGTTATCTCGACAGCTTCGCAATCCGCAGGAGCTAAGCCATGTTGAGCAATCTCAACTTCCGGGCGACCGTTCTCTCGCTGGTGATGCTCGTGGTCTTCCTGGGCGTGTGGCAGCTGGCCACCGCCCCGGAGGTCCTCGCGCCGCAGCAGGGCGAGCTGAGCGAATACGAACAGCTGATGGGGGGCGGGACCGATCGCAGTTCCAGCAGCGGCATCCCGGCCCCCACCCAGGTGTTCAGCCACGCCTTCAGCGAACTGAGCAACCCGTTCTACGACGCGGGCCCGAACGACAAGGGCATCGGGATCCAGCTGGCCTACTCGATCTACCGGGTCCTGCTGGGCTTTGCCCTGGCCGCGCTGATCGCCATCCCGCTCGGCTTCGTGATCGGCATGTCGCCGCTGCTGAACAAGGCGTTCGATCCGTACATCCAGATCCTCAAGCCGATCTCGCCACTGGCCTGGATGCCGCTCGCCCTGTTCGTGATCCGCGACTCGAACATGTCGGCGATCTTCGTGATCTTCATCTGCTCGATCTGGCCGATGTTGGTGAACACCGCCTACGGCGTCGCCTCGGTGCGCAATGACTGGCTGAACGTAGCCAAGACCCACCAGCTGTCGAACCTGCGCACCGCGTTCACGGTCATCCTGCCCGCCGCGGCCCCGACCATCCTCACCGGCATGCGCATCTCCATCGGCATCGCCTGGCTGGTCATCGTCGCCGCCGAGATGCTCGTGGGCGGCACCGGCATCGGCTACTACATCTGGAACGAGTGGAACAACCTCGATCTCGCCAGCGTGATCTTCGCGATCATCATGATCGGCATCGTCGGCTTCCTGCTGGATGCCTCCCTCGCCCAGGCCACCAAATTCGTGCGCTACGCCGACTAAGTCGGCGCAGCCCAACCAGGAGACCTATCATGAGCAAGGGATTCCTCGAAATCGAGAACCTGAGCCAGCGCTTCCCGCAGCCCGACTCCAGCGAACTGATGACCGTGTTCGAGGGCGTCGACGTGACCATCAACAAGGGCGAGTTCGTCTGCCTGATCGGTCACTCCGGCTGCGGCAAGTCCACCATCCTGAACGTGCTCGCCGGTCTGGCCACACCGACCGACGGCAACGTGATCATGGACAACAAGGAGATCAACGGCCCCAGCCTCGACCAGGGCGTGATCTTCCAGAACCACAGCCTGCTGCCGTGGCTGTCGGCGCGCGACAACGTGATGTTCGCGGTGCGCGCCCGCTGGCCGAACTGGAGCAAGGCGAAACGCCTGGAACACGCCGAGCGCTACCTGCACATGGTGGGCCTGGACCACGCCATGGACCGCAAGCCCTCGCAACTCTCCGGCGGCATGCGCCAGCGCGTCGGCATCGCCCGGGCCTTCGCCATCGAACCCAAGCTGCTGCTGATGGACGAGCCCTTCGGGGCCCTGGACGCCCTGACCCGCGGGGTCATCCAGGAGGAGCTGCTGAAGATCTGGTCGGAGACGCACCAGACCGTGTTCATGATCACCCACGACGTGGACGAGGCGATCCTGCTTGCCGACCGCGTGCTGCTGATGACCAACGGGCCGCATGCCCAGGTCGCCGAGTCGGTCAAGATCGACATCCCCCGGCCGCGGGAGCGCGCCAGTCTGCATCAGCAGGAGGCCTACTACCCGATCCGCAACCACCTGGTCGACTTCCTCGTGAACGGAGCCAAGGAGATGTCGGCCAAGGCCCAGGCGGGCGCCGCCCGCGGTGACAACCCGCGCCACAGCCCGCGCATCGTCAACCCGGCCAAGCCCGAGGCCAGCCCGGAACCCGGTCCGCGCATGGTTCGCGCGGTCTGACCCCCAGTCCATCCATCGCATTCTAAGGAGCACATGATGAGTCTCAGCAAGAGCGCCATGACCACCACCATCCTCGAGGCCAAGGAGAACCGCGGAACCACCTGGGCCGCGATCGCCGAGGCCACCGGGCTGCACGAGGTCTACGTGACCTCCGCCTGCTACGGCATGAACCACCTGGAGGGCGACCAGGCCGACAAGCTGGCGACCTTCCTCGGCCTCGGCCCCGAGGTCTCGCAGGCGCTGCAGGCCTTCCCGCACAAGACCTGGGACAAGACCATCCCCACCGACCCGGTGATCTATCGCTTCTACGAGGCGATCAACGTCTACGGCGACACCATGAAGGCGCTGATCCACGAGAAGTTCGGTGACGGCATCATGAGCGCCATCGACTTCACCATGGACATCGACAAGGTCGAGGACCCGAAGGGCGACCGCGTGAAGATCACCTGGAACGGCAAGTTCCTGCCCTACAAGAGCTGGTAGCGTGCCCCATCGGTCACGCGGCGGCCAGAAGCGCCGCGTGACCGCCCCTTCCCGCGAGCCGGTAGCCCAGCGCCCGTTCGCGCCCCAACGTGTACGGCAAGTCCCTTCGCATAGTAGGCTCTTGCCGATGCGCCATCCATCCACCCTGCCCCGTCTGCTGATCCTGCTGATCAGCCTGTCCGTTGCCGCCCCCGCAATGGCGGCAAATAGTGACGGCGCCAGCGTATACACCATCGGCGTGCTGGCCTTTCGCGATGCCGAAGAGACCAAGGCCCAGTGGCAACCCACAGCCGACTACCTGAGCACGCAGGTCGACGCGGCCGAATTTCGCATTCAGGCACTTAACTATCCGGACCTGGAGCAGGCCGTCGCCACCGGGGACGTCGATTTCGTCCTCACCAACACCGGCCATTACGTGCGCCTGGAGGCGCAACAAGGCATCACCCGCCTGGCCACCCTCATCGCCGAGGAGCAAGGCCAGCCCATTCGTCAGTTCGGCGGGACGATCCTGGTCCTCGACGAACGCAATGACCTCCAGTCACTGGACGACCTTCGCGGGCAGCGGTTGCTGGCGGTGGAAGAAGACTCTCTGGGCGGTTGGCTGGCCGGTTACGGGGCCCTGCGCGACGCTGGGGTGGATCCGTTCGAGGACCTGGCGTCCGTTCACTACACGGGCATGCCTCACTACCGGGTGCTCGAGGGCGTGCTAACCGGCGAGGCCGACGCCGGCATGGTGCGCACCGGCGTGCTGGAGGAACGACTGCAATCGGGCGACCTGCCCGCCGACACCCTGCGTGTACTGGCGCCCCGCAAGACGGCGGGGTTCCCATTTGCCCACTCCACCCGGCTTTACCCCGAATGGCCGTTCTCGCGCCTTGGGCACACCCCTGACCAACTGGCCGAAGCCGTCACGATCGCCCTGCTGAGCCTGCCCTCGGATCACCCCGCGGCGCGCGAAGGCGGCTACCACGGCTGGTCGGCCCCATTGTCCTACGCGGCGGTACATGAACTCCTGGAAGAACTCGGCCGCCCGCCCTATGACCGCACCGTGGCCATCAGTCTGCGCGCCTACTGGGAGGCTCGGCCGGAGGTCCTGCTCGGCTTCATGGCGGGACTATTGCTGCTGAGCGGGTTGGCTGCGCTCTACTACCGCCGTCTGACCCGGCGGCTTTCACTGGAGGTCGAGCAACGCCGCGCGGCGCAGGGCCGCCTGCGCGCACACGAAGCTCGCCTGGCGTACCAGGCGGGGCATGACCCGCTGACCGGACTGCCCAACCGCACGCTGCTGCAGGAGCACCTTGACGAGGCCATGCAACAGGCTAGCCAGCGGGAAGGCCTGGTGGCAATCCTGTTCGTGGATCTGGACCGCTTCAAGAACATCAACGACAGCCTCGGCCACCGCGTCGGCGATGACCTCCTGCAAATCCTGGGCGAGCGCCTGAAGACGCGCTTCAAGGCTCGCACCGTGGCCCGGATTGGGGGCGACGAATTCATCGCGGTAATCGACGACGCCGCAGAACATCAAGAGCTCGAGGCCCGCGCCCGCCAGCTACTGGAGCTCATAGCCGAACCCTTTGCCGTCGGCGGCTGGACCAACTTGCAGGTAGGCGCGAGCATCGGTATTGCACTGTTCCCGGAGGACGCCACCGAAGCCGGTGAGCTTCTCACCCAGGCGGATGCGGCGATGTACGAGGCCAAGGACGCCGGGCGCAACACCTTCCGCTTTTACCGGACCGCCCTCACCGATGCCGCCAACCAGCGCCTGGAGATCGAGAACCGGCTGCGGCACGCCCTGGTCCAGAACGAACTGGAGGTGTTCTACCAGCCTCAGATACACATGACGTCCGGGAAGATCACCGGGATCGAGGCCCTGGTGCGCTGGCGGGACCCCGAACGCGGCCTGATCGCGCCGGACGTGTTCATACCGCTGGCCGAGGAAACGGGCCTGATCACCGCCATCGGGGATTTTGTCCTGCGCGAGGCCTGCCGCCAGGTCGTGGAATGGGATCGTCAGGGCCTGCCGCCGCTGGAGGTCTCGGTCAACCTGTCGGCGCGCCAGGTCGCCGCACCGGGCCTGCTCCATCAGCTCCGCCAGGTGCTGAACGAATCCGGACTCCCCGCGCAACGCCTGACCCTGGAGCTCACCGAAAGCACCCTGATGGAACAGGCCGACACGACCCGCGGCACCCTGCAACAGCTCAAGCATCTGGGCGTGGCACTGGCCATCGACGACTTCGGCACCGGGTATTCGTCGCTGGCCTACCTGAAGGAATTCGCGATCGACATCCTGAAGATCGACCAGACCTTTGTGCGCGACCTGCCGGAGGACCGCAACGACGCCGAGCTGGCCATGACCATCATCGACATGGCCCACAACCTGGGGCTGGATGTGCTCGCCGAGGGAGTTGAAACCCAGGCGCAACGCGCGTTTCTGGCCGCGCAGGGCTGCGATGCCTGGCAGGGCTACTTGTGCAGCCGCCCGCTTCCCGCCGCATCCCTGGCCCGACTCGTGAACGACCACGAACCCGAGCCGTTCGCGCGCCGGGCCCCGGTAAAGGCCGCCATGGCCCCACGGGGCCACCTGCGCAGCTAACCCTGAAAAAGGAAAAGGCCTGCGAAAGCAGGCCTTTTCCTTGGTGTTTGGTGGAGCGGAGGACCACCGCCCCGGTGTTTCAATAGGTCTCACAGAGCCTCTCTATCTCTCTGGTTCTTCGGCCCTTTTCCGGACTCCCCGTTCTCTCCTTGTTGAACTTCGTCTCAACCTGTAGCATCCAAGAACATCTTTTTTGGGTATACAGGAGGCACTACACAAAAAGCCTCCACATAACTCTGTGAGGGACACCGTGCCGAAGAAGGCGAAGGAGCTAACCGCCATTGAGGTCAAACGGATCGACCGTCCAGGCTTCCATGCGGTGGGCGGCGTGTCCGGCCTGACGCTGCGGGTGACGGACACCGGATCGCGGCAATGGGTGTTACGCGCGCGCGTGGCCGGAAAGCGGCGCAACTTCGGTCTTGGAGGATTCCCCGATGTCATGCTCGCACAAGCCCGTGAGCGGGCGCGGGAGCTGAAGGATCAACTGTGGCGGGGAATCGATCCAGTAGCCGAACGCAGAGCCGAAGAAGACGCGAGGCGCGCCGAGGAAGCCAAGCGGCTCACCTTCGCCGAGGCCGCCCACCAATGCCATGCCGCGAAGCAAGACGAGTTCCGCAACCTGAAGCACCGCAAGGATTGGATTCGCTCGCTGGAGCACTACGCCTTCCCGACGATGGGCAAACTTCCGGTCTCCGCTATCGAGTTGGGGCACGTCAAAGCCGTATTGGACCCGATCTGGAAAGAAAAGACCGAGACGGCCAGCCGGATACGCCAGCGCATTGAATCGGTGCTCAGCTGGGCCACCGTGAGCGGTTATCGCGAAGGCGACAACCCGGCCCGCTGGAAAGGGAACCTGGAGGTTGCGTTGCCTGCCCCGCGCAAGATCCGCAAGCGCGACCATTACCGAGCCCTGCCCTGGAACGATGTCCCAGCATTCATGGAGGCGCTGCGCCAACGGCCCGGCATGGGCGCACGGGCGCTGGAATTCGCCATCCTGACGACCGCCCGATCGGGTGAAGTGCGCGGCGCAACGTGGGATGAAATCGATCTGGACGCCCGAACATGGACAGTGCCTGCTGAACGGATCAAAGCGGGCAAACAGCACAGGGTTCCGTTGTCCGATGAAGCCGTGGCCCTGCTGGAAGCCCTGCCCCGCTTCGCGAACTCCAATTTGCTATTCACCGCACCCCGAGGCGGTGCGCTGTCCGATATGAGTATCAGCGCCGTCTGCAAACGCATGCAGGTGGACGCGGTACCGCACGGATTTCGATCGACGTTCAAGGACTGGGCCCGCTCCTGCACCACCTACGCCGATGAGGTGAGCGAATTAGCGCTGGCGCACGTCAACAGCGATGCCACCCGAGCGGCCTATGCCCGCGACGAGTTGTTACCTCAGCGGGCGCGACTAATGGCCGATTGGGCGCGGTTTCTCCGCGAAGGGACGCCAGACGGGGCCACCGTTACCAGCATCGAAGATGCTCGGGCCTGACAGGCCTGCGCAAAGAGAATCGACGTCGAGACCCTGAACGTCAACATCGCCTCGGGCATCCCGGTCCACTTTAGTCCTTCACCTTCCGGCCGCCTTCGACTTGCTTCAGCGTCTGAACAATCTGGCTTTCCGTAAACCGACTCTTGCGCATCTCGGCCTCCTTTGGCTCTAGTGTGCCCGGAGACCTCCAGTTTTCAATGGACCGAATTTACTGGAAGGCGACACATGCTGTCGCACTCAACCTCGAAAAGTCACGCTGTGGTTCAGCAGGTTACGTCGGAAACACTAGCAGCAGAAATGGCCTCAGACACGGCACGATGCTTGAAGATCACCAGCACGCAGGCCCAGCGCTCTCCAAATGTGCCGACCGGCGACTCTACTAACCGGCTTTCAGGTCGGAAAGGAAGCGATGCAGGGTGTCCTCGTCGGAGAGATCGCCGTAGAGCATGAGGACCCCTCCGGTGTCGCTTGTCTTCAGCAGAGAGGGGGTGGCGAACACGGAGTGCGTGATGCTCTCCTCGGGTTGTTCCAGCAGATCGATCTCGTAGGGCCGAAGGTCGCTGCGGCCGATCTGTTCGAGCATGTGGGCCAGGTTGGCACGCGCCCGTTGCGAGCGCGGCGCAGTGCCAGTCAAGAACAGGGTCAGAACCGGCATCGACGACTCGCCTGATGGTTGGCTGGCGTTCATGGTTGTTCCCCCTCATCGCTGCCCACATGCGCAGGCGGGTGTTCGCTCTCGGGATCGCGTCGCTGCTTGATGTGCTCGCGGTAGACCCGTTCCAAACGTTCCGTTTCGGCCAACTCGTCTTTCTCCAGTTCCAGTTCGGCCGCGAGGCGACGATGCTCGAGCTCGCTCTGTTCGATGCGCCGCTCAAGATCGAGCCGCCGTCGCTCTCGCTCTCGTTGCTGGCGGCGCTCGGCCGCGGCATCCTCGCGTTCTCGGGTCGCACGCGCCGTGCCCATCAGCACCTCGGAGCCGTGCTCGTAGACATCGGCCAGATCGATACCTGCATCCGAGAGCAGCAGTTCGCGCTCTTGGTTCGAATGGCCCGAACCGCGCGATTTCACGATCGACAGCGAGCGGTTTCGCTCGCCACCTCGGACGTTGTAGTCGAGTACGATCCAGCTATCGGCGAGAGTCGAGACTTGGCCCTGCGTGGCCTCGCCCTCCGGGTCAAGCACGCCGCTCAATGAAGTGAGCACGGTGGTTATCCCGCGGCGCCGTACCAGGTCGATCAGGTGTTCGGTCGCCATCTCCGCTCCCTCGGTGCCACTGGACTTGAGCAGCGCGGAAACCGGGTCAATCACCAAGCAGTGAGGGTCGAATGAGTCAAGCAGGCGGCGCAGGAGCAGGAAGTGCTCGGTTACTCGCAAGCCAAACGCGGACAGGCCCTCAAAGCGCACGAGTCCATCCTCGATCGGGCCGCGCAGATCGACCCCGACCGAGGCAAGGTTGCGCACGTACGGCGCTTCCACCTCGTCGAAACTCACGTACAACGTACGTTCGCCGCGCCGGGCGGCGGCCTGTGCAAA
This sequence comes from Thioalkalivibrio sp. AKL9, assembly GCF_000377825.1. Lineage (NCBI taxonomy): Bacteria > Pseudomonadati > Pseudomonadota > Gammaproteobacteria > Chromatiales > Ectothiorhodospiraceae > Thioalkalivibrio > Thioalkalivibrio sp. AKL9. Next base: position 87,055 of record NZ_KB905112.1, read on the forward strand.
ACTACCCGCTAGGGTGCTCTTGGCGGTGCCGGGCCGACCGGAAACCAGCAGGCTCGAACCCCGGTAAATGCCGCCGTCGAGCAGTTTGTCCAGCCGATCAATCCCGGTGCTGAGGCGCTCTTGGCTCGCCACCACCGCGCCGGTTGGCGGCTTTTCATGGTAGGGCAACTGGATTCCGTCGTCGTCCATGATCATCGGAAGTTCGTCCGCCACGTGCCCGGATCCCCGGAACTTGGCGATGCGCAGCGACCGGTTCAGTTGCTGGTCGACCACCCGCGCGGCAAGCACAAGAGTCGCCGAGAGCAGGAACTCTATGCCCTCGAGATGGGCCGGCGCCATGCTCTCTCCGGTGGCCTTGCCCGTCAGCAAAAGGGTCCAGCCGCGCTTTTCACAGTACTCGTCGATCCGGCGCACTTGGTCAATCGCGACTCGGGGGTCCGGCTGGTACTGCAAGAGCTGGTCGATGCCGTCGAACACGACCCAGGCCCCGCGGGCCTGCGTAATGGCGGCCGCGACGACGCTTAGCAAGCCCTCGATATCGAATTCGCCGGCTACCTGAACCCCAAGGGGCGGGCGTCCGTCGATCACTCGCCACCGGTCCGACTCGAGCAGGTGTGCCCCCCAGCGGAAGGAGGCGGCGTCTCGCTTTACCTGCGCCGGCGATTCCTCGAAGGTCACGAACACGCCGCCCTCGCCGCGTTCGATGGCACGGGCCAGCACCTGCAGGCCCAGCACAGTTTTACCCGCTGCGGCTTGGCCGAGCACCAGTGTCGCCTGGCCCGCCGGCAGGCCGCCCCGGGTCACCTCGTCCAGCCCCGATATTCCCGTCTCGCGCTTGTGCAATTTCGTGTCGATCTCGTTCATTTTGGATTCCTCGGCTCGTGGACTTCGCCTCCGGTGCGTGAGCAGACGGTTTTGTGAGAATGCGGCCGGTTCAGCGGAAGGGTGCTGCGCTGCTCGAGCAACCAGCGAAAGTCCTCGGCCTCCAGTGGCATGCTGAAGTAAAAACCCTGGCCGAAATAGCAGCCCATTGACTGCAGCTCGTCGCTCACAGCAGCCGATTCGATGCCTTCCGCGATGACCTCTGCCTCCAGCGTCTTCGCAAGCATTATCACCGTCTCGACGATATTGCGGCTGAGGCGATCATCGAGGAGGTGAAACACGAAGCCCTGGTCGATCTTGATCTCGTTGAAGGGATACCGATGCAGGTACAACAGCGATGAATAGCCGGTGCCGAAATCGTCCAGCGATAGCCACACGCCCATGTCGCACAGTCTGCGCATCTGGTTAAGCAGCAATTCGGATTCTCGTTCGAAGACGCTTTCGGTGATCTCCAGCGCCAGCTCCTCCGGCGCGACCCCGGTCTCGTTGAGGACAGTTAAGACTCGACTCGCGAAATCGCCCGTTTGGAACTGTATCACCGACACGTTCACGGCCACCCGTACCGGTTCAAATCCGGCATCACGCCAGTCGCGAAGGTGCTGGCAGGCACGTCGCAGTGCCCAGTCACCGATCGGCACGATTAGCTGGCTTTGCTCGGCGATGGGGATGAAAACGCCAGGCGACATCAGCCCCCGCTCGGGATGGTTCCAGCGCAGTAACGCCTCGCAGGCGACCAGCGTGCCACTGTCGAGATCGACCTTTGGCTGGAAGTGCAGTTCGAGCTGGTCCTCGCTGAGCGCCTCTCGCAGATCACGAGTCAGCTCAATACGTTGCTGAATCTCCTCCTGGAGCCCGGCGTTGTAGGCGACCCAGGGGGCGGACGGCTCCTTGCGATGCTGGAACAGGGCACGCTCTGCTTCCCGGAGTAGAGTCTGGACCGGACGTTGTTGCTCCCCCAAGGGCGTGTAGCCCATCCGGACCGAGATCTCGATGTCGAGACCATTGAGTTCGAACGAGGCAGACAACGACTCCAGTGCCCGAGACAGACGCTCCTGCAACGCCTCGCCTTTCACCGGCAACAGGAACAGCGTGAATTCGTCGCCGCCCATGCGGCCGACGCGATTGTGCTCATCAGCTTGCGCGCCCAGCCGTCGGCCGAACTCGACCAGCAGCCGATCGCCGCCCTCGTAGCCATAGGCGTCGTTTATTTCCCGCAGGCCGACGATGTCGACCATCACTAACACACCCTGTGTCGGCCAACCGTCACTGTCGATCCATCGTTGCAGGTGTCGGCTAAAACCGTTGCGCGAGTAGAGCCCGGTCAGCTGATCCTCATAGGCGATCCGGCTGAGTTCGCGATCGGCCTCCTTGAGCGCGGTGACGTCCTGATTGATTGCGACATAGTTGGTGACCTGTCCCTGCTCGTCCTTCAGCGGGGAAATGACCTCTTGGACCCAGTAGGGTGAACCATCCTTGCTACGGTTCTGTATCTCGCCCGTCCAGACGTTTCCGGACTTGATCGTCTCCCAGAGTTCGCGGTACTTGCTGGCCGGCGTGTTGCCCCCCTGGACGAGCGCCGGCGTTTCCCCAAGCAGTTCGTTCGAGGTGTAACCCGAGATTCGCTCAAAAGCGGGATTGACGTACTCAATGCGACCGTCAAGGTCGGTGACCGCGATCGGGGCCGGGCTCTGGTCGGTGATGTGCGCTAGCTTGCGCAGTTCCCGTTCGCGTTCGCGCTGGCTTGTCACGTCCTGCAAGGCGCCCTGCACTTGCACGATATGGCCACGCTCGTCGCGTACCGGCTCGCCCAACGTCCGAACCCACACGCGGCGCCCGTTGGCATCGATGATCTCGAGTTCCTCGTCGAAGGGCACACCCTGCTCGGCACAGGCCGAAAAACGCTTGCGGATGCAATCGCGGTATTCTGGGGCGTAGAAGGATATACCCTGCTCGATGGTGGGAGAGTAACGAGGTGGCATGCAGTGAATCTCGGCCACAACGTTCGACCACTCGACATGGTTGCTCCCGAGATCGACAAACCACCCACCGAATCGGGCGGCCCGGCCAGAGAGGCTGAGCAAGCGGAACTGGCGTGTCAGTTCGGCCTCGGCCTCGCGAATCTCGGTCACGTCGGTGATCACCGCGCCGACCCAACGCTCCCCGCTACCGATCCCGTCCAGGGGAAAACAGCGCACCAGCAATTTGCGCCATCCCAGCCCAGGTTGTTTGCGTTCGATCTCGTAGTGTTGGGCTTCGCCGGTAAAACAGCGATCCAGGTGGGGTTTCACGATCCGCTCGAAGTGATCCGCGCCGATCACCGCGGGCACGCGGCGTCCCTCGATCTCCTCGGGGGACACCCCGTGGCTTTTGCAGTACGCCTGATTGGCCCAGAGGTACCGATAGTCGGCGTCGGCGATAGCGAACAGATCGTCGCTGGCTTCGAGGAGCGAGCGGCAATGGTCGAAGCGGCTGGTGTGGCCGCAACGGGTTGCATGCGCGACTTGGCCGTCGTCCGGCCTCGGGTTGCCAGCCTCGTCAGGGTCGGGGTGCGGCCTAGCGCCCCGCTCGATGGCTCGCACGTCCGTGTCGACGGCCCGGGCGGCATCGAGCGCCGTAGAAGGCGCGCTCGCTGGCATGTCCGGCGGGCTTGCCATGCAGACCCGGTTTCTTCCCGATCCCTTGGCCTTGTACAGGGCCTCGTCCGCCCGTCTGAAACCAGCCTTGGGGCTGTCGCCGGCCCATATCTGCGTTCCCCCCAGGCTGATAGTCAACCCAGTTAGCACCTCACCGAACTCGGTCGCCTCTACGCTGGCGCGTAGCGACTCGGCCAATGCTTTCGCACCGTCGAGCGAGGTATCCGGCAGGAGAAGGGCGAATTCCTCACCGCCCCAGCGGGCCAAGACGTCACTTTCACGCACGCGTTCCAAGATATGGCTCACCAGCTCCTTGAGCACATCGTCGCCCACGAGGTGGCCGTGCTTGTCATTGACCCTCTTGAAGTGATCGATATCCACGATCAAGAGCGACAGCGGCTCGCCGCGCCGGCCGCTGCGGGCAATTTCCTTCTCGACCAGCCTGTCAAAGAAGTGCCGATTGAACGCGCCGGTCAGGCGATCGTGATATGCAGCGTGTTCGAGTTGCGCTTCCAGAGTCAGTTGTCGGGAGATGTCCCGGAAAATCACGACCACGCCCTCGATCTCGCCGAACATACCGTGGAGTGGTGTGGCAAAACTCTCGACGGATAGAGGTTGGCCATCGGCACGAAAGAACGTATCCCGCCAGGCTTTCAACGGCTCGTCGGTTTGCATCACATGGTTGATCGGGGATTCGGACTCGGGATAATTTCGGCCATCCGGATACTGGGCTTGGATCAGTTCATGCGCGTTGAGACCGAGAAGATCTTCCTCGTCCGTGTACCCAAGCAGATCCAGTGCGGCCTGGTTCATCAAGGTCAGTCGCCCATCGCGGTCGAGACCGATCACGCCCTCGCCGAGGCTAGCCGTTACATGCTGGTTGAATCGCTCGAAGGACACGCGTTCGGTGATGTCACGCTGAACCGATACGTAATGCGTGATTTGTTCCCGCTCATCCAGCACCGGACTGATGCGCCAGTGCACCAAATATGGGGTGCCGTCCTTGCGGTAGTTGAACGCCTGCCCTTCGAAAGAGCTGCCCTGTGCAATGCTGGCGCGCAATCGTTGCAGCACGGCACGGTCGGTCGCCGGACCTTGGAGGATCCGTGGTGTCTGGCCGAGCAGTTCCTCCGCCGTGTATCCGGTTTGCTCGCAGAGGGCCGGGTTGACGTAAACGATTTCGGGGCCGGGTGGGTCCAGATCGCCAGTCGTGATGAGGACGGCGTTGTACGCCTGGTCGATGGCTTGGCGAAACACCCAGTCTTGAAATGCTGACATAGCGGCTCCACCGAGCGTGCTGCATTGCTCTGCGCTGATTAGCGGATCGTTTGTTACGAGAGACGACCCGAGGAACGCAGTAATCCCGGCGGTCTGGCTCGTCACCATGGTACTTCGTTCATGTTGCCGTTGCCGAACCGTCGATGCCGAGATCGAGGACAATCTAGTGGCGGCCGGTGCCTGCTCGCCGGATCAGAGCCACTGCTCCCCGCTTGTTTTCGGGACTGTACCGATTCCCTTCGACTTGAACACATCTTTGGCCCAGTATGGCCTTCTGTAAGCGTCCGACCAAATACAGCATTACGCAACAAGTTAAAAAGGACCGTGCGTTCCGACGGCTCTCCCACGAGTCGATCACGAACTTCCCGGTACACTCGACTCCCCGGCGCGCAATCAGCCGGCGTGAACAAGGATTTTGAGCCTGGAGGAAAAACCGGCCTCAGCCCCGTTTCACCGCCTTTTCATAGAGCCCCGGAAAGCGTCCTTCGGGATCGCATTCGCGTTTGAGGGCCTCGTAGGCCGCGCGGTCGTAGTTCTGCCAGGGGTTCTACCCCGTTAAAGCGGACACTTACGAGAAGGCCCATACTGGGCCGAAGGAGTGTTCATGTCGAAACGTAAACGTTACACCCCGGAATACAAGCGGGAAGCGGTGGAGTTGGTTCGTCGATCGGGCACAAGCTGCCGGCAGATTGCCTTGGAGCTGGGTATCAGTCCGACCCTGCTGACCCGCTGGGTTCGGGAGGCGGAGGCCGGGGCCAGCAAGGCCTTTTCCGGTACCGGGACGCCAAGGGATGAGGAGGTCGCGCGTCTGAGGCGCGATCTGGCCCGGGTGACCAAGGAACGGGATTTTTTAAGAGACGCGGCCGCGTACTTTGCCAAGGGATCATCACCCGGTACGAGATGATTCAGCGCTGCCGCAACGAGTACCCG